>JAIVJC010000220.1 GCA_020200235.1 Acidobacteriota bacterium
GGCGGAGGGGCGGGTCGTTATTCAACGGCGCGGTTCACAAGTCATAATCCTTGAGGGACTGCCCGACAAGGCAGATTCCGACGCGTTGTTGAGCTTGATTCTGAAGAAACCCCTCAGTGCCGACGATTTCAAACGGCCCCTGTGACGAGAAAGGCGGCAAGCCGGGCGATCCCGCCCCGTTATAGTTGTGACACGCCGAAAGCGCGTCCGAGCGTCGGGCCGAGCCGACTCTTTGTCTCGCGCCGCGCGTCCATGCTATTTTGAGTCATCCGTTAGCTCTAACATCCGAATCCCGAAGACGGCTCGCGAGACGCAATCGATGAGCGAGTTTAAAGTCCGCCCCCTGCGAAAGGTGACGCCGCAAGACGCGACCGCCGCGCGCGAAACTTCTGCGCCCGCGTCGCAGCCCGGCGCGGGCTTGCCGGTCGCGAACGAAAGCGGCGCGAGGCGAGCAGCCGCGACGACGCCCGCCGCGCCGCGCGCGGGGAAGAAGCGCACGCGATTGCGCGAGCTGGTCGGGGAGCTGCGGGCGCTCGAAGAGAAGCTCAGGCAGGGCGGCGGCGCGGACAAGATCGAGCGGCAACACCAGCAGGGCAAACTCACGGCGCGCGAACGCATCGCGCTGCTGCTCGACCCCGGCGCTTACTCTCAGGAGATCGGTCTCTTAGTCGCCTACGACGATTACAAGGGCGGCGCTCCCGCCGCCGGCGTCGTCACGGCCGTGGGGCGCGTCGCGGGGCGCGAGGTCGTCGTCGTCGCCAACGACGCGACCGTCAAGGCGGGCTCGTGGTGGCCCGAGACGATCAAGAAAATCCTGCGCGCGCAGGAGATCGCGATGCGCTCGCGCGTGCCGATCATCTACCTCGTCGATTCGGCGGGCGTGAACCTGCCCTACCAAGGCGGCGTCTTCCCCGGTCAGTACGGCGCGGCGCGCATCTTCTATTACAACTCGATCATGCGCCGCTACCTGCACGTCCCGCAGCTCGCCGCCGTGATGGGACCGTGCGTGGCGGGCGGGGCGTACCTGCCCGCGCTCTCCGACATCATCGTGATGGTCGAGCAGACTTCGTTCATGGGGCTCGGCGGCGCGAACCTCGTCAAGGGCGCGACGGGTCAATCAATCGACAACGAGACCTTGGGCGGCGCGCGCACGCACACGGAGTTGTCCGGCGTCGCCCACTACCGCGCGAAGACCGACGAGGAGTGCCTCGCGAAGCTCCGTGAGTTCGTCGCGGAGCTGCCCGCCGGTAAGACCAGCCTGCTGTCGGCCGCCGAGAGCCGCGACGGCGCGCGCCCCGCGGAAGATTTGTACGACATCCTCCCAGAGGATCACCGTCAGCCCTACGACGCGCGCGCCGTGCTCGACTGCGTCATCGACGCCGGAGCCTTCGACGAGTTTCAGGCTGACTACGCGCGCGAGATGATCACGGGCCACGCGCGCGTCCGCGGGATACAGGTCGGCGTCATCGCGAACAGCCGCGGCCTCGTCCGCCAGCCGCAGGGCGCGCCGCGCTTCGGCGGCATCGTCTACGCCGAATCGGCGGAGAAGGTCGCCTACTTCATCGACCTGTGCAACCGGCACCGCACGCCGCTCCTCTTCGTGCAGGACGTGTCGGGCTTCATGGTCGGGGCGGAGGCGGAACATTCCGGCATCATCCGCGCGGGCGCGCGCTTCGTCGAGGCGATGGCGACCGCCGCCGTGCCGAAGATCGTGCTGACGATCAACCACGCCTCCGGCGCTGGCTACTACGCGATGGCGGGGCAGGGCTTCGACCCCGACTTCATCTTCAGCCTGCCGACCGGCAGGATGGGCGTGATGGAGGGCGACTCCGCCGTGCAGGCGATCTACGGCACGCAGCTCGACAGGCTCAAGCGCGAGGGCAGGGAGCCCGACGAGAAGATGAAGGCGGAGATGGCGCGCGTGCGGGAGGATTACGAGCAGCAACTCGACGCCAAGTACGCCGCGGCGCGCGGCTTCGTCGACGCCGTCGTCGCGCCCGAGGAGGTGAGGGACGCGCTGGAGCTGGCGCTGCGCGTCGGCGGCAACTTCGACGGGGCGCACCTCGGCTCGTTCGTCCTCCCGCACGCGCTCGCCTGAGTCGGGGCGCCGGGCGCGCGAAAATTTTGCCACGGCGCGTCTTTGTGTGCGAGAATTGCGCCACCGAACCCTGAGGCAAGCAGAATTCCCCCGAACGCCTGCGCCCTTTAACAGGCACGAACTTGTGCGCGACACGCCTAACCCACTGGAGGATGAACGAATCATGACTCGGAGAAACCTAGCTCGTAACCTTCTCACTTCGGTCGTCGCGCTCCTGTGCGCGGTTGTCTTCGCCGGGGCGGACTTCGCCGCCTCCGCGCAGAACACCAACAGCAGCATGACGACGCAGAACGACAACATGGCGAACATGAACATGGCTCCCCGCCGCAACCGCGGTCGCCGCGGCTCCTCGCGCCGCACGCGCAGCGGCAACGCCAACACCGGCGAGATGAACGCGAACTCGACCGAGAACACCAACACGTCCGACGCCTCGATGCAGAACACCAACGATAACGCGAACTCGTCGGGCGGCTCGATGACGAACCGGAACACGGGTCGCCGCGGTCGCGGTCGCCGCGGTCGCGGTCGCAGAAGCACGCCGGTGATCATGCCGGCTGAGACCGACGCGTCAGCCGCGACGCCCGCCGCCGATACTTCCGGCGCGATGGGCGTTCAGGAAAATACCGGCAGCAGGGAAGGCACGCAGGAAGACCTCTCCGGCACCTACACTGGGACGGTCAGAACCGCCGGCGCGCACGTGATGAGCACCCCCGCGACGCTCACCATCACGGGCAATCAGGTCACGCTGGCTGCGCAGGACGGCTCGATGTCTCACACGGGGCGCATCAGCGCCGTCAACACGCGCGGCTACGTCGGCGTGGCTCTGCGCTTCGACGACATGACCGACCCGGCGAATAACCTCCCGGCCTCGTTCTCCGTCCGCGCGCGCAAGAGCGGCGACCGTCTCACGCTGACGCCCGCGCCCAACGCGCAAAACCAACTCTGGTTCACGCCCGAAGGCGGCGGCGGTCGCCGCCCACGCGGTCGTCGCGGCCGTCGCAGCGCTCCGCCCGCTCCGCCCGCCGAGTCGGCCACACCGCCCCCGGCGATCTAAGTCCGCAGGGGCGATCACAGAAGGCAAAGGTGGGAGCCGCGCGACCAACCATTCGTTCGCACACGGCTTCCGCCTTTGCCTTTCCTCTTTTGAGGCTCTAACTTTTTCCTGATGAGAGAGAAGATTCGCATCGCCAGCGGGCAGGGCTTCTGGGGAGACCTGCTCGACGCGCCCGTCCGGCAGGTCGAGGGCGGCGAGATCGACTACCTGATGCTCGACTACCTAGCCGAGGTCACGATGTCGATCATGCAGAAGCAGCGCGCGCGCGATCCCCGCGCCGGGTACGCGCGCGACTTCGTGCCGCTGATGCGCGAGATTCTGCCCGCGTGCGTCCGAAGAGACATCCGCGTCACCGCCAACGCGGGCGGCGTCAACCCGCAGGGCTGCGCCGAAGCGGTGCGCGACGTGGCGCGCGAGCTGGGCTTGGGCGGGCGACTCAGGATCGGCATCGTCACAGGCGACGACATCATGGGCGATCTCGACGATCTCCTCGCGCGCGGCGTCGAGCTCAGCAACATGGACACGAATGAACCGCTCTCGACCGTGCGCGGGCGCGTGCAGAGCGCGAACGTCTACCTCGGCGCGCAGCCGATGGTCGAAGCGCTCGACGGCGGCGCGCGCGTGGTCATCACGGGTCGCGCGACCGACACCGGCTTGACGCTCGCGCCGCTCATCCACGAGTTCGGCTGGCGCGCCGACGACTGGGACCGCCTCGCCGCCGGCACCATCGCGGGCCACATCATCGAATGCGGCGCGCAGGCTTCGGGCGGCAACTGCCAGTTCGAGTGGGAGTCCATACCCGATCTCGCTAACGTCGGCTTCCCCATCGTCGAGGCGGCGGCGGACGGCACGTTCGTCGTCACGAAGCACGACGGCACGGGCGGGCGCGTCAACGTCCCCGCGATCAAGGAACAGCTCGTCTACGAGATGGGCGATCCGCACGAGTACATCACGCCCGACTGCGTCGCCGACTTCACCTCCGTCCGGCTCGAAGACGCTGGAGCCGACCGCGTCCGCGTCCACGGCGTCAAGGGCAAGCCCGCGACCGAGTTTTACAAAGTCTCGATCAGCTTCTCCGCCGGGTTCAAAGCCGTCGGCACGCTCGTCTATTCGTGGCCCCAGGCTTACGAGAAGGCGCGCGCCGCCGATCTCATCCCGAAGACGGAGATCTCGCCGCACGTGGAGGTGACGGAAGTTTGAGCGACGAAGTGAGGTGGGAGAATGAGGGCGGCGCCGTCAGGCAGACCATGAAAGTCCAACTCGTCAAACTCGCGCACGCGCGCTCCGGCGACAAGGGCGACACGGCGAACGTCGGGCTCATCGCCCTGCGCGCGGAGTTCTACCCCGCGCTCGTGCGCGAGGTCACCGCCGCGCGCGTGAAAGAGCATTTCGCGGGCATCTGCAAAGGCGAGGTCGAGCGGTACGAGCTGCCGAACCTCGGCGCGCTCAACTTCCTCCTTCACGAATCGCTCGGCGGCGGCGGCACGCTCTCGCTCATGACCGACGCGCAGGGCAAAACTTTTTCCACCGCGCTCCTCCGCATGGAGATCGATCTGGACGAGGCGGAGGCGCGCGCGCTCGGAAGCGGTGACAAGTGACAAGTGACAGGTGACAGGCAAGAGACGAGTTTTTGCTTGTCACCTGTCACTTGTCACGTGAAAATCTATGAGCAGCGATCTTCCCAACGTCGAGCCGCGCGTGCGTCACGGCTACGCGCAGGTGGGCGACGTGCGCCTGCACTACGCGGAGAGCGGCGAAATGGATCGCCCGCTCGTCCTGCTGCTTCACGGCTTCCCGGAGTTCTGGTACTCGTGGCGCCACCAGCTCGCCACGCTCGGCGAGCGCTTCCACGTCGTCGCGCCCGACCTGCGCGGCTACAACCTGAGCGACAAGCCCGACGCCGTCGAAGACTACCGCCTCGAGAAGCTGATGGACGACGCGACGGGTCTCATCCGCCATTTCGGCGCGCGCCGTGCCGCGGTCGTCGGACACGACTGGGGCGCCGTGGTGGCGTGGTCGCTCGCGGAGTTCTTCCCCGACTACGTCTCGAAACTGTCCGCGCTCCAGGTGCCGCCGGGCGCGGTCTGGGCTGCGAACATGACGTGGCGGCAGGCGCTCGCGAGCTGGTACATGCTCTTCTTCCAACTGCCGCGACTGCCCGAGTGGCGGATCAGTGCGAACGATTTCGCCGGCCTCGCAGGGATGTTCAAAGCAACCGCGCGCAGCGGCACGTTCACCGGCTCCGACATCGCGCTCTACAAGGAGATGCTCAAACGGCGCGGCGCGACGGGCGAGACAACCGCGCTCACCGCGGGGATTAATTACTACCGCGCGAACTTCTCGCTGCTCACGCGAAACTTCTCGTCGATCTTCAGGCGCGGCGAAAGTCCGCAAGCGCGAGTGCGCGTGCCGACGCTCTTCGTCTACGGCGAGCGCGACGCCTTCCTGCTGCCGGAGACCGTGCGCGACGTGCGCTCTTACGTCGACGCGCCGTTCCGCGAGGTGCGGCTCGCGCGCGCGGGCCACTGGGTGCAGCAGGAGTACCCGAACGAGGTCAGTGCCGCGCTGCTCGGTTTTCTGTCTGAGTGATGAGGGAAGAGAACCCAGTCGTCTACGCGGTCGAGGGCGCGGTCGCGCTCGTCACGCTGAACCGCCCGGAGAAGCGCAACGCTTTGAACGACGCGCTCGTCGCCGGTCTCAAGGACGCGCTGCGCGCGGCGGACGCGGACGATGCGGTGCGGGTCGTCGTCATCACGGGCGCGGGCGCGGACTTCTGCTCCGGCGCGGATCTCTCCGCGCTGCAAAAAATCTCCGAAGCATCGATCGACGAAAACCTCGAAGACGCGCGCACGCTCGCGGAGCTGTTCGCGCTGATCCGCCGCGTGAGCGTCCCCGTCGTCGCCGCGGTGCGGGGGCGCGCGCTCGCGGGCGGATGCGGGCTCGCGACCGCGTGCGACGTGGTGCTCGCCGCGCGCACGGCGCGCTTCGGCTACCCGGAGGTGAAGATCGGCTTCGTGCCCGCGATGGTGATGGCAATATTGCGCCGCAACGTCTCGGAGAAGCGCGCCTTCGAGCTGGTCACGCGCGGCGGTGAGGTCGGCGCGGAGGAGGCGGAGCGCGTCGGGCTCGTCAACCGCGTCTTCGAAGATGAAAACTTTGAGTCCGAGGTGGAGCGATACGTCGCGGGCTTCGAGCGCGTGAGCCGCACGGCGGTCGTGCTCACGAAGCGGCTGCTCTACCAGATGGACGGCTTGACCTTCGACGCCGCGCTCGCCGCGGGCGTTGATGTCAACGCCATCGCCCGCATGACCGAAGACTGCCAGCGCGGCATCGCGCGCTTCCTCAAAAAAGACTGACGCGAGTCCGCTGATGATTTATCCAGCCGCTGGATCGAACCACCAATAAAAATCTAAGACGCTGTTCGCGAAGTCGGCTGAGCGGTTAGCCCCCTAGGGGCGTAATGTTTATTGCCCGGTGCCCCCTCCTTGCCATCAAGCCCCGTAGGGGCGTCATGTCCAAACATCCCGCTCCTACGGAGCTTGATAGATCGAGATTACAACGGTAGCTATAAACATCTCGTCCCTACGGGACGTTAACCATCTCGTCCCTACGGGACTTTCCGAATAGCCCCTAAAGAGTCGCGCACCTTCGCCCTCACAATCTCCAACGCACAATCCAGCGCGGGATCGCCGATGCGGTTCACGAGTCCGATCTCGAAAGCCTCTTTGCTTGTCAGTCGTCTCGCCGTCGCGAACATTTCCAGAGCGCGGGTCG
>JAIVJC010000141.1 GCA_020200235.1 Acidobacteriota bacterium
GTTGGAGCACGTGGCGCGACAACCCGGCGGCGCTCTTCGACGACTACGTCATCGGCGCTCTGCTCGTCTACGGCGCGTGGCGCGTCGGGCGCGACGCGCGCGCTGGTCAACGCTTCCTCGCCGCCGCGTGGGGCTTCGCGTGCGGGCTGGGCTACGCGAGCTTCTTCAGCCAGCTGCACTCGAACAGTCAGGGCATGGTCGATCCCTCGCACCTGCCCGGCGCATGGGTCGCCGCCGTCAAGGGCGTCGCCTTCGCGCTCGCGATCCTCGCACTCATCGCGAGCCTGCGGCGCCTCCCCGCGGGCGAACCCGCCGGCGCCTAGCCCGCATCACACGGAACCAGACGCGCCGCCCGGCCTCTAAAGTCGAGAGCCGAAGAGCGGCGACCCCGAAGACGAATGGAATAAATCGAGATGATTGCCCCGCACTCTTCCCGCCCCCGCCGCACGCCCGCGCAACTCGCTCACGTTTTTTTCCTCCTCGCCGCCGTCGTCTGCTTCTCGACGGTCGCGCGCCACGCGCGCGGGCAGGAGCCGCGTATCAGGGTCGGCGAGAAAATCCCCGTCGAAGCGCAGCAATCGGACGAAGCAGAAGTCGAGGCGGAGCCCAGCAAGTCGACGGTGCGCGGGCGCGCGGTCTTCGAGGGGACGGGGCGACCGGCGCGCCGCGCGCGCGTGATGCTGCTCGAAGAGCGCGCCGCGCCGAACGCGGGTACCTCTTCGACCGGCTTGACGAACGCGCGCGGCGAGTTCGAGGTGCGGCGCGTCAAGGCGGGCAGGTATCTCGTCGCCGTCGCCGCGCCCGGCGCGCTCACGCCCTACAGCTTCATCACGCCGGGCGAGTCAACTTCCGCGACGCCCGACTTCGCCGAGGCGCGCAAGTATTTCGACGAGGTCGTCGTCGACGGCGTGGGCGACGCGGAGGTGAGCGTGAAGGCGCGGCGCGGCGGGGCGATCTCGGGGCGCGTCACCTACGAGGACGGCGCGCCCGCCGTCAGCGCGACCGTGGTGCTCTACCGGAGGAAGGCGGGGCAGTTCGTGCGCATGGCTGCGGCGGGTCAGGCGGACGACCGCGGCGTCTACCGCTTCACGAGCCTCGCGCCGGGCGAGTACTGCGTCGGCGTCTCCGAGCCGGTCGTCCACGGCGGCGAGGGGACGGACGAGGCGCTGGCGAAAGCCAACGCCGTCGCCTACGGCGGGGGCGGCTCGCTCATCAGCACCTTCTACCCCGCCGCCACCACGCTGGGCGCCTCGACCCCCTTGCGCGTCGAGGCGGGTCAGGAGAGGGACGGCGTCGACATCGCCGTCATCGAGCGCGAGCTGCACACGCTCTCGGGGGTGGTGCGCGCGCGCACGGGCAACAAGCCCGTCGCGGGCGCGCACGTCAACATCTCCGCCAAGGACGCGCCGCCCGGCGTCGCCGGTTACGCCGCGGTGCTGCCCGACGCCAAGACGGACGAGCACGGTCGCTGGTTCTTGAAAGAGATTCCGGACGGCGACTACGTCATCACCATCGACCCGAGCGCAGACATGGACGCGACCGAAGTGCTCACGCCCGCGCAGCCGCGCGCGCGCAAGCCCGACCGGCTGCACGGCGTCGAGATCGAAGTCGAAGAAGAGCCGGTGTACCGCGCGCCGCTGCAACGCTACCCCTCGAAGCGGCAGGAGCTGAAGGTCGCGGGACAGGACGTTGACAACTTCGACATCGTGCTCGGCGACGGCGCCTTCGTCACCGGCACGCTCTCGGTCGAGGGCGGCAAGCCGCTGCCTTCTTACGCGGGCGTCTCGACCGTCAAGGTCGGCGGGGACGAGGAGTCTAAAGAAGGCATGTACTGGCAGGGTCAGTTCGCCGTTGGCGGGCTCTCCGCCGGCCGCCACTACATCAGCGTCACGGCGAACGGCGAGGAGGGCGAGTATTACGTCAAGTCGATGACGTACAACGGCACCGATCTGACGCGCGAGCCTTTGCGCGTCGAGGACGGCGCGACGCTGCGCGGGGTGCGCATCGTGCTCTCCTCGGGGACGGCGACGCTCAAGGGGAGCGTCGTGACGGCAGGGGAGCGCGCGCCCGCGGGGGACGCGCACGTCGCCATCGTCTCGGCGGACGCGGCGAAGTGGCGTCTGCCCGGCAGCCAGCGCCACGAGTTCGCGGAATTGTCCGGGAAGTTCGTGCTCGATCTGCCGCCCGGCGACTACCTCATCTTCGCGTTCCCGCCGGGGAAGCCCGACTCGCTGACCGAAGACGAGCTCAAGTCTTACGCGCAGCGCGCGCAGCGCGTCAGCCTCAGACCGGGGCAGATCGCGTCGGTCGAGCTGACGGCGGCGCCCGACAGGTGACGCCGCGAGCCCACGCGCCCTTGACGCGCGAGCGCGTGACACCTCACAGTTGAGCCGTGACGGAGCTGCTACGCAACCTTGCCGGACGCCTCCGCGAGGTGGTCGCCAACCGCCGCGCGAGCCCTCGCCGCCCCGCGCGCCTGCCCTGCCTCGTCTCATTCCCCGATCCCCGCGCGTCCGACCATGGCCGGCGCCCCCCGACACTCCAGGCCCGCACGCGCGATCTCTCCGCGACCGGCGTCGCCATCATCGCGCCCGTGATCCGCATCAACGATCGCTACCTTACGGACTCGACGCTGCTCCTGCGCCTCGAGCTCCCGGCGGGCACGATAGAGATGATCGTGAAGTCCGTTCGCTACGAACGGCTCGCGCCCGAAGACGAAGAGGAGGGCTACCTCGTCGGCGTCCACATCCTCGAGATGAAGGAAGAGAACCGCGCGCGATACGACGCACACCTGCGCGGACTTGAATAACGGATCGTTTACGGGCTGAAGCGGAGCGAGCCGAATTTTTCGGGGACGTGGAAGCTCGGCTCCGCCGCGTGCGTGGGCTGCCACGCGAGGTAGCCGCGCGTCGGGTCTTTGCCGACGCAGCGGAAGAGGTTCGCGCGCCAGCGCTCGCCCGCGCGCGGCTCGCAGCCGAACGCCGACCACGGCACGCACAGCGCGAGCGTGAGCGCGCCTTCTTCGACGCGCGCGGCGACCTCCATGCCCGAGCGGTAGTCCCACTCGCGCGCGAGCCCCGCGCCGGTGACGTCAACCGCGAGGTCGAGCCACTCGCCGGTCGGCGCGACCTCGAACTCGTAGTAGCGGCTGACCTCGCCCGCCGTCGGCGCGACGAAAATCTCGCACACGTCCCGATCCCACAACCCCAACGACTTCTCGTCGAGCCGCGGCTCCGCGCTCACGATCAGAGGCTCGGACTGTGGGCACGCGAAGCGCGCGAGCAATGCGTCGCGAGTCCACGCGACGCGCGCCTCCGCGTGGCGACTCGCGGGCGCGGGCTCGCCCGACCAGTAGCGCCTGATCGCGACCGCGCGCGCGCGCCGCCAGGCGGCGTGATCGAGATCGCCGACGGCGAGCGACCCTTCGACGCGCAGCGCCTCGACTTCGGCAGTATTCATCGCATGGGTTTCCACGTCGGCTCCCGCGCCGCAAAGAGAATTCAGAAGAGCCCGCGCACCCACCCGCCGTCAACTTGCAGCGTGACGCCCGTGACGTAAGACGCGCGCTCGGAGGCGAGGAAGGCGATCGCCGCCGCGATCTCTTCCGCGCCCGCGAGCCTGCGCATCGGAACCTGCGAAGCCCACCCGGCGATCATCTCCCCCTTCGTCTTGCCCTCGGCGCGGCCGCGCGCCTCCGCCACCTCGTCCTGCCGCTCGGTCAGAGTCCAGCCCGGCGCGACGTTGTTGACCGTGATCCCTTCCGGCGCGAGCTCCGTCGAGAGCGTCTTCGCCCAGCCGGTGAGCCCCGCGCGCACCGTGTTCGAGAGGAGCAACCCGTCGATGGGCTGCTTGACCGAGATCGACGTGACGTTGATGATGCGACCCCACCCGCGCCCGCGCATCAGCGGCACGACGAGGCGCGCGAGCCTGACGGCGGAGAGCGCGTTCAGCTCGAAGGCGCGGCGGTACTGTTCGAGTTCGGTCGTCTCGAACGTCGTCGCGGGAGAGCCGCCCGCGTTCGTCACGCACACGTCGACGCGCCCGGTTCGATCGTGCGCCTCGCCGACGAAACGCGCGGCGTCCTCATCACTCGTCACGTCCGCGCGCAAGCCGACGCACTCCGCCCCCGTCTCGTCGCTGATCCTGCGCGCGGCTTCCGCGGCGCGCGCCTCGTCGCGCGAGCACAGGAAAACTCTCGCGCCCTCGCGCGCCAGCTCCCTCGCCGCCGCGTAGCCGATGCCGCGGCTCGCCGCCGCCACCAGCGCGACGCGACCGCTCAGACCGAAGTCCATGGAGTACCTCAAGCCGGAAGCTGTTAGCTGTTAGCCATTAGCTTTTAGCCAAACCAAACAGCGCCATTGCTCGCGGATGAAGGCTGACGTCTAACAGCTAATAGCTAACAGCTAATCGCTAACAGCTAACAGCTAATCGCTAACAGCTAACAGCTAATCGCTGACAGCTATTTCCTTTTGTACTTATCGAACCACGCGCGCAGGTAGAGAATCTGCGCGATGCGGTTCGAGGGGTGGCGGCTCGACGCCTCGGCGTTGAAGCCGTGGTACTCGTCCGGCAGTCGCACCATCGCCGTCGGCACGCGGCGCATCTTGAGCGCGCGGTAGTACTGCTCGGTCTGCTCCAGGGGCGTGCGGAGGTCTAGCTCGCCGACCATCAGCATCGTCGGCGTCTTGACGTTGCCGACGTAGGTGATGGGCGAGCGGCGCAGGTGCTCCGCGGGGTCTTCCCACGGGAGCTTCGCGAAGTTGTAGTACCACGAGGAAGAGTCGGTCGTGCCGACGAACGAGTACCAGTTCACCACCGGCTTCATCACGACCGCCGCCGCGAAGCGATCCGTGTGACCGACGATCCAGGAGGTCAGCACGCCGCCGCCCGATCCGCCCGTGACGAAGAGGTTGTTGGTATCGACGTAGCCGCGCTTGATGACTTCGTCGACGCCGTTCATCAGATCGTCGTAGTCCTCGCCGGGGTAGTTGTTCTTGATGGCGTTGCCGAACGCCTCGCCGTAGCCGGTCGAGCCGCGCGGGTTCGTGTAGAGCACGACGAAGTCGTTCGCCGCGTGGTTCTGGAACTCGAAGTTGAAGCCGACGCCGTACATCGAGTGGGGCCCGCCGTGGATGTAGAGCAGCAGCGGGTACTTCTTCGACTGGTCGAAGTCGGGCGGCTTGATGATCCAGCCCTGAACCTTCTTGCCGCCGACCGAGTCGTACCAGACCTCTTCGACCGCGCCGAGCTTGCGCCCTTCGAGCACGTCCGAGTTGACGTGCGTGAGGCGGCGCACGACAGCGGGCTGCCTGAGGTTGAAGACGGCCACGTCCGCCGGCGACTGCGGCGTCGAGAGCGTGCCCGCGACGAGACCGTTGTCGCTCATCGACGAGAGGCGGAGCTGCTGCGTGCCCTGCGTGATCTGCTTGACGGCGCCGCCGCGCGCGGGGACGAACCAGAGGTTGTCGGTCCCGCGATCCTCGGCGGTGAAGTAGACGCCGCTGCCGTCGCGCGCCCACTCCATGTCGGAGACGGCGCGGTCGAACTCGCCCGTCAGGAGACGCTTGTTCGTGCCGTCGGCGTTCATCAAATACATCTTCGAGACGCGGTAGGTGTCGTCCGAGTGATCGAAGCCCGTGTAGGCGATGGTCTTGCCGTCGGGCGAGACGGTCGGGTTCGAGTCGGGTCCGCGCCGATCCGTGAGCGCGCGGATCTCTTTCGTGCGCGCGTTGATCGAGTAGATTTCCGAGTCGCGGAAGATATACTCGGCGTCGGGCTTGCGCAGGGAGGTGAAGAGGATCGTCTCCGAGTCGGGCATCCACTCGGGGGCGCCGTGGTTGTAGTCGCCCTCGGTGAGCTGCCGCGGCGTGCCGCCGTCTTCGGAGACGACGAAGAGGTGGTTGTAGCCTTCGGGGCGCCAGCCCGCGTTGTCGCTGCGGTAGTCGAGGCGGTCGACGACGCGCGGCGCATCGATCCACTTCGCACCCGAAGGGCGCGGCGGCATGTTGACCTTGAAGGCTTGCGTCGCCGGGACGAGCATCGTGAACGCGATGCGCTTGCCGTCGGGCGACCAGCGGATGTTCGAGGGGCTGCGCTCGAGGTGCGTGAGCTGCGTCTCGCCGGGCGAGTCCATCCACTTGACGAAGAGCTGTGCACCGGAAGGCTGACCCTGCGTGACGTAGGCGATGCGGCGGCCGTCGGGCGACCACCGCGGCTGCGAGCCCTTCATCAGGAAGCGGTTGTGCGAGCCGTCGGCGTTCATGATCCAGATTTCGTCCACGTAGGTGTCGTTCATCTTGTCCGTCCAGCGGCGCGTGTAGACCACCTGCGAGCCGTCGGGCGAGAGCTGCGGCGAGTTGACGTACTCCCAGTCGAGCAGCAGGTCGATGGAGAGACGGTCGCGCGGCTCGGCCGACTGCGCGGCGCACGCGAGCAGGGCGACGAGCGCGAGAGACGAGACGATGTTTCTCAGTCGCATCTGAAATTCTCCGTTGATGTCAGAAATTTGAACGGGCGCGGACGGTTCGATCAAACTCTCAGCTCGGGAGCGAGGGCGCGAGTCGTCCGTTTGATACGTTTGAGCGTCGATGATAGCGGAAAGAGACGGGTTTGTTAACCGCCGCTTTTCCGGCGCGCCGCCTAGTCAGCCGTCAGGTGAATCTGCTCGGCGACGTTGCTCTTAATGGGGTGATCGGTCGAGTGCTGCGCCGCCTGGCGCGCGCCCGCGCCGCCCCTGTCCCACCAGCGCGCGGTCGCGAACCAGAGCATGCCGGGGAGCAGGAAGAAGACGCCGATGCAGGCGACGACGACGCGCGGCGAGAGCCCGAAGCGGTCGAGCAGCTCGCCCGTCGCGTAGTTCGAAGCAGCCATCGCGAGCGTCATCAGGGCGAGCTCCGCCGCGAAGACGCGACCGCGGAACTGATCCTCCACGGAGATTTGCAGCAGCGCGGTCGAGGCGACCCAGAGGACGCTGCCGCCCGCGTGCGCGAGAGCGAGCACGACGAGCGCGACGACGAGCGCGGGCGCGACGCCGAAGGCGAAGTAGAAGATTCCGGCGACGAGGAAGGAGAGCCCGATGCTCGCCTGCATGGCGCGGCGCGTCTCGCCCCCGACGCGGCGCGCGAGCAGAGGTCCGAGCGCCGTCCCGACGCCGCGCGCCGTGTAGAGCGCGCCGATGCCGAGCGCGGCGCTCCCGCGGATCGGAAAAACCTTCTCGCCGAAGACCGCGAGCAGCGTCATGATGCCGCCGCCCAACCCCCACGCGGGCTTCACGGCGAGGTACGCGATGAGCCGCGGTCGCTCCCGCACGTACGCGAAGCCTTCGAGCGTGTCCGTGATGCCGAGCGCCTTCGCGACGGTGAGGCGCGTGCGCGCGCGCTCGGGGCGTTTAGGCAGTCGGATGCCGGCGATGAGCGCGGCGGAGGCGAGGTAGGTGATGGAGTCGATGACGAACGCCGCGTCCGTGCCGAACCAGCCCGTGACGAGACCGCCGAACGCCGCGCCGAGCGTGAGCATCACCGACCAGGTGACGGACGTGATCGCGTTCGCCGCCACGATCTCGCGCGGCTCGACGACCGAGGGGACGGCAGCTGACTTCGCGGGCTCGAAGAAGGTCGAGAAGGTGAGTTGCAGCACCGTCAGCGCGTAGATCATCCAGACCTGTTCGGGGCGGCGCACGAAGAGGAAGCCGAGCACGACGAGGGCGCGCGCCAGATCGGAGGCGATCATCACCTTGCGGCGGCTGAAGCGGTCGGCGACGACGCCGGAGAGCGGGCTGACGAAGACGCTCGGCAGGAAGCGCGTGACGAAGATGAGCCCGACGGCGCGACCCGATCCCGTGAGCCTGAGCACGATCGCCATCACGGCGATGGTGTCGAACCAGTCGCCCAACTGGCTCACGACCTGACCGAGCCACAGCAGCCGGAAGTCGCGGTTGCGCCGCAGCAGCTCCATGTAACCGACGGGCGCACCGCGCCCGACACTCTTTTCGCCCGTCGTGTTCAACTCATCTAACCCGTCTTAAAAATGTGTACGTCAGAGTGCGCCCGCGCCGCGGAGGTTGTCAACGCGCGCCGGGGCGAGCGTGTCCGAGTCATCAATGCGAGCAAGTTGATGGTCTCATCAAACTGACCTGTCAGCCTGACCTCGGCGCGCGCGCGCGCGTTGCGCGCCGTCTCGTCCACAGGCGGAAACGGCAATGAATCCGGCAGTTTTCGTGACGCCGGATCGGCGCCGGGCTGAGGCACGCTGGTTGTTAAAGGAAGGGGCGCGGCTATGAGGCGCGCGAGCGCTTCGCGGGACCCTCCGCACAAGGTTCCCGCAAGCCGCACCAAGTTTCTAGGCGACGTGGGGAAGCGGCGCACGAATGACGGACCTGCGAAGAGAATCGACCTTGAATCTCACCCCCAATCAGCGAGTGAGTGTCACGCGCTCGCTGCTTGCCCAGCCGCCGCCGGGAACGAGAGGTGGTTTGCTCCCGCCCTCGTTCCCGGCGACGGCGTTTTATCGCGACGCCGCGCGACCGTCATCCAGCCGCACCTCGCGGACTCGCTCCGCGGCGGTTCGGTTTTGAGTCGTCAGATCATTTTCCTCGCGGCGCGCGATCTCTGCCACGGCGCGCGCCGCGTCCGCAGTAATACTCGGCGCTCCCATTTAATTCCGGCCGAGCCCGTCTCTCGCGAACGGGCTTCAGCGTTTCGGAGGGTGTAGGTGAGGATGCTCGAAATGTCGGACTTCAACCGCGCGACGCGTGCCTACTGGCTCGCGGCGGTGTGCGCCGGCTCGTTCATCCTCGCGTGGGCAGCCTCGCGCGCCCTCGCCTTCACGCCCGCCGAGGGGCTGGAGCTGCTCGCCCTCGCCAGCTTCGTCGTCGTCTCGACCTTCCTCCGCATCCGGCTGCCGAACACCAACGTCTGCATCACCGCGGGCGACGCCTTCGTCTTCCTCGGCGCGATCCTGCTCGGCACGCCCGCCGCCGTCCTCCTCGCCGCGCTCGACTCCGTCATCAACTCCTTGCGCACGCATAAGCGCGCCACCTCCTGGCTCTTCTCGCCCGCCACGATGTCCGTCACCGTCCTGGCCTCTTCCTCAGCCTTCTACTCGACGCTCGCCAACCTCTACGGCTACGCCCGCTCGGCGGTCGGCTCCGCCCCGCCCCGCTTCGAGCAACTGCTCGTCGCGCTCGTGGTGATGGCGGTCGCGCACTACCTCGTCAACGGCGCGCTGGTCGGCGCGATGCACTCGCTCAAGACCCGACGCTCCGTCTTGAAGTTCTGGCACGATCAGTACCTCTGGACTTCGTGCACCTTCCTCGCGGCGGCGATCTCCGCCGGGTTGATGTACCAGGCGATCCAGACGCTCGGCTTGCTCTACGTCCTGCTGAGCCTGCCCGTCATCGGCGCGACGTTCACGACCTACAAGATTTACTTCGAGCGCATGAGCGAGAAGTCGCGAGAGGCTGAGGAGCTGGCGCGGCTGCACCTCGCCACCGTCGAGGCGCTAGCCACCGCCATCGACGCGAAGGATCAGACGACCCACTGCCACGTCCGCCGCGTGCAGATTTACGCCGCCGGGATGGGCAAGATTCTCGGTCTCTCGCACAACGACATCGAGGCTCTGAAGGCGGGCGCGCTTTTGCACGACATCGGCAAGCTCGCCGTGCCCGACCACATCCTCAACAAGCCGGGCAAGCTCACCTCCGCCGAGTTCGACCGGATGAAAGTCCACACCGTCGTCGGCGCGCAGATTCTCGAACGCATCGACTTCCCGTACCCGGTCACGCCCATCGTGCGCCACCACCACGAGCGCTGGGACGGGCTCGGCTACCCGGACGCGCTGCGGGGCGAGGCGATCCCGTGGACGGCGCGCATCTTCTCGGTCGTCGACTGCTTCGACTCCGTCAGAGAGGATCGCCCCTACCGCTCCGGGCTCTCGCGCGAGGAGGCGAGCGCGCTGCTGCTGCGCGGCGCGGGCACGCACTTCGACCCGAAGATCGTCGAGCTGTTCCTCAAGCACCTGCCGGAGTTCGAGGCGGAGATCGTCGGGCGCGGGCTCGACCAGCACGGCTTCACCAACTGCGAGGCGGACGCGCGCGCGGTCGTCGAAGAGAGCGGCGCGCCGACGCCCGCGCACCCGCAGGTCGCGCCGCCCGCCTACCTCGAGCAGATCAAGAACGCGCACCGTGAGGTCTACGCCCTCTACGAGATCGCGCACGCCTTCGGCTCGTCCCTCGAGATCGAGGATCGCTGCGAGGCGCTCATCAACAAGGTCGGTCACGTCGTCCCGTTCGACACGTGCGTCGTCTACCTTTACGACCCGCTCAAGAACTACGCCACGGTCACGCACGCCGTCGGGCGGAACGCCGAGCTGCTGCGCGAGCGGTGCGTCGCGCCGGGCGAGGGCGTCATCGGCTTCGTGCTCGCCAACCGCCGCGTCGCGGGCGCGCTCGATCCGATGCTCGACTTCCGCGAAGTCCCGCTCCCGGCGGGCGAGCGCTACCGCGCGATGGTCGCGCTGCCCCTGATCAAGGACGAGCGCCTGCTCGGCGTGCTCGCCGTCTACTCGGCGAAGCTCGAAGAGTACTCCGACGATCACCAGCGGCTGCTCGACACCGTCGCGCGCCTCGCCTCCGACGCCTTCGCGCACGCGCTCCACCACGCCGAGACAGAGTCGAACGCCCTGACCGATCCGCTCACGGGTCTGCCGAACGCGCGCTCGCTCCACGCGCGCTACGACGAGGAGGAGGCGCGCGCCCGCCGCACGGGCCAGAACTTCCAGATCGTGATGCTCGACCTCGACGACTTCAAACAGGTCAACGACAACTTCGGTCACCAGATCGGCGATCAGATGCTGCGCGAGGTGGCGCGCCTGCTTCAGGATCAACTGCGCGAGTACGACTTCCTCGCGCGCTACGCGGGCGACGAGTTCGTCGCCATCGTGCAGGACATGTCGGAGCCGCAGGTCGAAGACCTGCGCCGCCGCATGGAGCGCGCCGTCTCGCGCTTCTCGCTGCGCGTCCACCCGGAGGCGCACGCGCGCGTCGGCGTCAGCGTCGGCTCGGCGCGCTTCGGCGAGGACGGCGAGAGTTTGAGCGCCCTCCTCATCGCCGCCGATCAGGCGATGTACGCCGTCAAGTCGGATCACAAGCAGCGCCGCCTGCGCCCCGCCCCCCCGCCCGAACCCGTCATCGAACCCCACGCGGAAGACCTCGCCTCGACGGCGATTAATTAGCTGTTAGCTATTAGCCATTAGCTGTTAGCCAAGCCGGGACGCAGATTCGTCTTCCGGCTTGGCTAACAGCTAACGGCTAACAGCTAACAGCTAATAGCTAACAGCTAATTCTTGACATTGTGGCGCTCATCGCTTTCAATCTTGGGCGTGCTTCACGCTGTCGCGGTAGCCGCGCGAAGTTTCTGAGTCGTCAACCTTTAACGCCGTCCGCGCGCGCCGCCCCTGTCGAGATCATGCCCGCTCCCGCGTCCCCGAAGAACCGCAGCGCGACGCTGCTCGTCGTCGACGACGACGAGCGGGCGCGCGAGATTATGCGCGCGACCTTCGAGGGCGAGGGGCACAGGGTCGTCGCGGCTGAGGACGCGCCCTCCGCCCTGCGCGCTCTGCACAAGGAGCCGCCCGATCTCATACTGCTGGACGTGGAGATGCCGGGCGTGGACGGGCTCGCGCTCTGCCGGCTGTTGCGCGCGCAGGGCGCGGCGAAGCGGCTGCCCATCATCGTCGTCTCGGCGCGCGACGACGAGGGGCGCAAGGTCGAGGCGTTCGCCGCGGGCGCGGATGACTTCGTCGCGAAGAGCGCGCCGCGCGGAGAGTTGGTCTCGCGCGTCTCGGCGCACCTCGAAGCCGCGCGGCGCGAGCGGGAGCTCGTCGGCAGCAACCGCGAGCTCGGGTTCTTAGCCGACCTGGGGCGTGGTCTGCTCGTCGCGCTCGAACCCTTGCAGGTGGTGCGCCGCACGGCGGGCGCGACTTACGAGGCGGCGAACGCCGTGCTGTGCGCCGCCGTGTTGGAGACGGGGGCGACTGGCGAGGGTGACGCTGTCGCCCGGTCGGACGGACGGGGCGGCCGCTTCGCGGCGTGCGTCTTCGACCGCGAGGGGAGCGCCGAGGGCGCGCGCCTCGTCAGGCTCGAGCGCGTGCGCGCGTGGCTCGCGTCGTCGCCCCTCGCCCCGACGCTCGTCGAAAACGAGAAAGAGTTTTTCCTGAAGGACGAAGCGCACCGCGTCGAGTACGTCGCGCCGCTGCGCTTCGGCGGGCGCGCGGCGGGCGCGCTCGTCGTCGCGTTCGACGCGCGCGAGTCGTGCGGCGAGACGGAGAGCCGCCTGATCGATGCGGCGGCGCAGCAGGCGGCGCTCGCCGCGCACGTCTCCTCGCTCTACGAGGCGGCGCGCGCCTCCTCCGAGAGTCTCGCGCGCGAGGTCGAGCGCAGGACGGCGGAGGCGGTCGCGCAGAAGAAGTTCACCGAGGCGATCATCGACAGCCTGCCGCTCTCGCTCTACGCCGTCGACAGCGACCGACGCATCGTCGCCTGGAACCGCAACCGCGAGCTGGGCGGCCAGGGCGTGCCGCGCGGCGAGGCGCTGGGCAAGAATATTTTCGACGTGCTGACGCGACAGCCACGCGAGGTGCTGGAGAGAGAGTTCGCGCGCGCCTTCGCGACCGGCGAGATCGACCGCATCGAGCAGGAGAGCGCCCCGGCGGACGGCGCGACGAGGCACTGGCTCGTCAGTAAAATCCCGATGCGCGCCGACGGCCGAGAAGTGACGCACGTCATCACGGTCGGCGAGGACATCACGGCGCGCGTGGAGGCGAACCGGGCGGTCGCGCGCACGGAGAAGCTCGCGGCGGTCGGCCGCCTCGCAGCCGGGGTCGTCCACGAGATCAACAACCCGCTCGCGACCATCGCCGCGTGCGCCGAGGCGCTGGAGACGCGCGTCAAGGAGGGGGTCTTCGGCGAGTCGAAGGACGTGGAGGACTTGCGCGAGTACCTCGCGCTCATCCGCGGCGAGGCTTTCCGGTGCAAGTCGATCACGAACGGGCTGCTGGATTTCAGCCGCAACCGCGCAGGGCAGTTCGCGCCCGTCTCGCTCGCGCAGGTCATCAACTCGGCGGCGCGGCTGCTGCGCCACCAGCGGCGCGGCGCGGCGCACGTGGAGATCACGACGGAGGTAGCGGACGACCTCGCGCCCGTCTCCGGCGACGCGGGCGCGCTACAGCAGGCGGTCATCATCCTCGCCGAGAACGGCATCGACGCGATGCATGAGGGCGGCACGCTCAGGATCGCCGCGCGCAACGAGGGCGCGCTCGGCGTCTGCGTCGAAGTCTCGGACACGGGCGTCGGCATCGCGCCCGAACACGTCGCGAAGATTTTCGATCCGTTCTTCACGACGAAGGAGATCGGGCGCGGGACGGGGCTCGGTCTCGCGGTCTGTTATGGTATCGTGAAGGAACACGGCGGGCACGTCGCGGTCGATTCCGCGGTGGGGCGGGGGACAACCTTCACGCTGACGCTGCCCGCGCTCGTCGGCGAAACTTCGGAGGGGGACTGAAAAAGTTTTGAGCGAGACGCCGAGCGCGAGAATTCTGGTCGCGGAAGATGAAGCGAACCTGCGGCTCGTCCTGCAGAAGGAACTGGAGCGCGCCGGTCACGAGGTGCGCGTCGCGCCCGACGGCGAGGCGGCGCTCAAGCTCCTCGAGGAAATGAACGTGGACGTGCTCCTGACGGACATCAACATGCCGCGCATCGACGGCATGGAGTTGTTGCGCCGCGTCCACCAGCGGCCGAACCCGCCCGAAGTGATCATGCTGACGGGTCACGCCACCATCGAGACCGCCATCGAGGCGATGAAGCTCGGCGCGTACGACTACCTCTCGAAGCCCTACCACATCACCGAGCTCGACGCGCTCGTCAAGCAGGCGGCGGAGAAACGACGCCTGCGCGTGGACAACCAGCGGCTGCGCGCGCAGATCGAGCGCCGCAGCGCCGCGCCCGAGATCGTCTTCGTCTCCGACGCGATGCGCGACGTGATGCACCTCGTCGAGCGCGTCGCGCCGTCGGACACGTCGGTGCTGCTCACGGGCGAGAGTGGCACGGGCAAGGAGCTGATCGCGAACGCCATCCACCGGATGTCGCGGCGCAGCGAGGGCTCGTTCATCGATCTCAACTGCGCGGCGTTCCAGGAGACGCTCCTCGAGTCGGAGCTGTTCGGCTACGAGGCGGGCGCGTTCTCCGGCGCGAAGGCGCGCAAGCTCGGCCTCTTCGAGCTGGCGGACGGCGGCACGCTCTTCCTCGACGAGGTGACGGAGCTGCCCGCGCCCCTGCAGTCGAAGCTGCTGCGCGCCATCGAGACGCAGACCTTCTTCCGCGTCGGCGCGGTGCGCAAGGTTCAGGTCAACGTCCGCGTCATCGCCGCGACGAACCGCGACATCAGCCAGGCGATGGCGGACGGCAGCTTCCGCTCCGACCTGCTCTACCGCATCAACGGCTTCGAGATCAGCCTGCGCCCCCTGCGCGACCGACCCGAAGACATCGAGCCCGTCACGCGCCACCTCCTCGCGCAGCTCGCCGGTCAAGGCGCGCCCGAGATCGCGCCCGACGCGTTGGACGCCATGCGCGAGTACAGTTGGCCCGGCAACGTCCGACAGCTCCGCAACTGCCTGGAGCGCGCCGTGCTCCTCTCCGACGACGGCGTGATCACGCGCGCCCACCTGCCGCCGGAGATCGTCAGCCCCCGGCAAGGGAACGCGCCTTCCGCCGCGTTCGCCGTCGCGGGCGCGCCGGGGCAGGGGGCGGCTCCGCTGCGCGAGGTCGAGCGCCAGCAGATTCTCGCCGCGCTCGAGCAGACGAACTGGCACCGCGGCAAGACCGCCGAAGTCCTCGGCATCTCGCCCTCGACGCTCTACCGCCGCCTGCGCGACTACAACCTGACGCGCCGCGCCTAAAAAATCCCGACTCAGAAACAGAA
>JAIVJC010000142.1 GCA_020200235.1 Acidobacteriota bacterium
GCGCTCGGGTCTGCTCTAACCGCTCGATCTGGTGGGCGCGCACGCCCTCGTCGATGACGAGGGTTTCGATCTTGCCCTGCTCCTCGTCCATCGCGTACTTGTTGACGCCGACGATGGTCTGGTCGCCGCGCTCGACCGCCTTCTGGTACTGGTAAGCCGAGTCCTGAATCTCGCGCTGCGGGAACCCCTTCTCGACCGCCTCGACCATCCCGCCCATCGCGTCGATCTTCTCGAAGTAGTCGAGCGCGCCGTCTTCCATCTTCTTCGTCAGACTCTCGACGAAGTAGGAGCCGCCGAGGGGATCGACCGTGTTCACGACGCCCGTCTCCTCCGCGATGATCTGTTGCGTGCGCAGCGCGATGAGCGCAGCCCTGTCGGTCGGCAGCGCCAACGCCTCGTCGTAAGCGTCCGTGTGCAGACTTTGCGTGCCGCCGAGCACCCCCGCGAGCGCCTGGATGGCGACGCGGACGATGTTGTTCAGCGGCTGCTGCACGGTGAGCGAGACGCCGGCGGTCTGCGTGTGGAAGCGCAACTGCCACGTGCGCGGGTTCTTGGCATTGAAGCGCTCGACCATCGCGCGCGCCCAGATGCGCCGCGCGGCGCGGTACTTCGCGATCTCCTCGAAGAAGTCGTTGTGCGCGTTGAAGAAGAAACTGATGCGCGGCACGAACTCGTCAACGTCCAAGCCGGCGTCGACGCCCCAACGGACGTACTCGATGCCGTCGCGCAGCGTGAACGCGAGTTCCTGGAGCGCGGTCGCGCCCGCCTCGCGGATGTGGTAGCCGCTGACGGAGATCGGGTTGTACTTCGGGACGTTCTTCGTGCAGAACTCGAAGGTGTCGATGACGAGCTTCATCGCCGGGCGGATCGGGTAAATCCACTCCTTCTGCGCGATGTACTCTTTGAGGATGTCGTTCTGGAGCGTGCCGGAAATCTTGCGCCAGTCCGCGCCCTGCTTCTCGGCGACGACGAGGTACATCGCGAGCAGGACGGAGGCGGGCGCGTTGATCGTCTGCGAGACCGTGACCTGTTCGAGCGGGATGCCGTCGAAGAGCACCTCCATGTCGGCGAGCGACGAGGCGGCGACGCCGCACTTGCCGACCTCGCCTTCGGAAAGAGCGGAGTCGGCGTCGTAGCCCATCAGCGTCGGCAGATCGTATGCGACCGAGAGCCCGGTCTGACCCTGCGCCATCAGGAACTTGAACCGCTGGTTCGTCTCTTCCGGCGTGCTGAAGCCCGCGAACTGCCGCATCGTCCAGAGCTTGCCGCGGTAGCCGGTCGGGTGAATGCCGCGCGTGTAGGGGAACTCGCCGGGGAAAGCCGTGTCGCGTTCGAAGTCGATGCCGGCCGCGTCCGCGGGAGTGTAGAGGCGCTCGACGGCGTCGAGCGAGACGGTCTCGAACTTCCCTTTGCGCTCCGGCGTCTTGCGGAGTGCGGGCTCCAGGGTCTCTTGCTCCCACCGCTCGACCGCCGCCTGTTCCGGCGTCGCTACGTCTTTAACTTCGGGCATGGCTCGCTCGTCTCCCGCGCGGAACGCGCACGCGTCAGAAAAATTTATGACGTGATAAGCAGAAGCCGATATTAGTTGACGCTCGCGCGGGGTGTCAACCGACTGTTTCCGGCGGATTAACTGAGCCAGGGGAGGGAATTGCGCGCGGCTGCCGTCGGTCCGGGGGCAGCCGCGCGCGTCATCGGGCGGGCGCGGTCAGGGTGTAGCGGCGAAGCGTGCGGCGACAGGCGGGCGACCGGAGGAACTGAAAATTAGTTCGGCTGTTTGAGCCCGTGATGAAAACATTAGCGCGCCCTCTGATGGTAATCAGGCGACAGGACTATTCGACCGGGATCACGATCTCGTTCGGGCGCACCATGTTCAGGCGCGTGCGCGCCGCCGACTCGATGGCGCGCGGGTCTTTGCGCAGGCGCTCGACCTCGCGCCGCAGCGACTCGTTCGAGTTGCGCAGCGTCTGCACGTCCGTGTTCATCTGCGAGTACCTCTGCCCCGCGGTGCTCATCTGCGCGTGCGTGCGCAGCGTCACCGTCAGGCAGAGCGCGAACGTCGCGAGCATGATCATCGTGAAGACCACCCACGACGGGATCAGCCCGCCGCGCCTGCGCACCTCGGCGCGCGTGCCGACCAGCTCGCGCGACAGTTCGGCGGCGGAGGGGAGCGAGAGTGCGCGCGCCGCGGGACGTTGCGTCGCGAGGCGCGAATCAGCCCAGTAAGAATTTGCGACCTTGTTCAATGAGCACCTCCAGATCGTCTGCGGATTCCGACTCCGCGTAAATTCTGACTACCGGCTCGGTCCCCGAGGGGCGCAGCAGCAGCCACGAGCCGTCTGCAAAAATAAACTTCACGCCGTCCGCCCGGTTGACGTTGGCGACGCGGCGACCGCCGAACTCCTTCGGCTCGCGCGCGAGTCTTTCCGGGAGTGAGGCGACGATGTCGGGCGTCAGCCGCACGCCGACGCGCTTCGACTCCAGACGGCCGACGCGGGCGTAAACCTCTCCGAGCTGTTCCGTCAAACTCGCCCCGCGCGCCGCCACTGCCTCCGCGGCGAGCAGGCACGCGAGGATGCCGTCCTTCTCCGGGTAGTGCCCGCGGATCGAGAGCCCCGCCGACTCTTCGCCGCCGAGGACGATCTTATCCTCGTTGATCATCTCGCCGATGAACTTGAAACCGACCGGCGTCTCATAAACCGGCAGCCCGTGCGACTCCGCTACGCGGTCGACCAGGTGCGAAGTCGCGACCGAACGCGCCACGCCCAACTTCCAACCGCGCGACTCAACCAGATAATCGAAGAGCAACGGGATGAGCTGGTTCGGCGTGATGAATGTCCCGTCGCGGTCGACCACGCCGAAGCGGTCGCCGTCCCCGTCGGTCGCGAGTCCGAGCACGCAACCCCGCTGCCTCATAGCCTCACGCAACTCATCCAGGTGTTCGTCGTCCGGTTCGGGGGAGCGACCGCCGAAAAGAACGTCCCTCCAGTCGTGAATCGTTTCCACCCCGACGCCCCGATCCCTCAGAACCTGATCGAGGTAGCCGCGACCCGTCCCCCATAGGGGATCGTAAGCGTAGCGGTCGCCAGCCTTCGTGATGGTGTCGAAGCGGACTTTGGTCTCCAGATCGGCGAAGTAAGCGGGGCGCGGGTCATAAACTTCAACTTTGCTCGGGTCGCTATTCGTTGCGGTGTCAGTGCTTTGTGCGACAGCGGACTTGATGTGTCCCTCGACTTCCCTCGTAACTTCTGGAAGCGCGGGCGCTCCATCCGCCGTAGAAAACTTCATCCCGTTATATTCAGGCGGGTTATGGGAAGCGGTGAAATTAATACCGCCGCATGCTTTCAGTGAGCGAATAGTGTGCGAAATCGTCGGCGTCGGCGTCGGCTGATCGCAGAAGATTGCGTTGAAGCCGTTTGCGGTAATCTCATCGACGCACTGTGTAGCGATGCTTTGTCACGATTGTCTGACGACAAAGTGGCGGGAATTTAACATGTGAGGTATATTGAGTAAAGACTTTTCTTTCCAACGGTTTATGTGGCTAAGTTCAACGTTTACTTGAAGTAAGGTGAGTTTTGGTGCTTAAGATGGCGAACACGGGGCGAACGAAAATCCGCCGTTTGGGCAAGGTATTTGGATAGTAAGTAGAGACATCAAGATACAAATTCGAGACTAGGCGCACAGGTGTGGAAATCAACCAGGGGGAATGTTGTTGAGTAAAATTGTTTAAATAACTTGGTACGGAGCTTGCGACCAATTGTCTGACACCGCGCAAAAGCGTGTGAAATCCATTCAACGTGGAGAAAGGAATTACCGAGATGGGACTCTTCGATAAAATGTTCGGACATGGGGCTTCGGAAGCTGAGAAGCAGCCGGACGCTCAGAAGAGGTTCAATGAACTGAAGCAGAAGTATCAGACGGTCCTGAACGTCGCCGATCAGGAGCGCATCCAGTTCCAGAACCTGCACGTGCAAGACAACAAGCTGTTCGTCAGGGCGACAGCCCCGTCGGAGGAGGCGAAGAATAAGTTCTGGGACCAGATCAAGCTTGCGAGCGCGAACGCGGACGACATTACCGCGGACATCAGCGTCTCCCAGCAGCAGGCGCAAGCTGCCTCGGTCGGGGGCAGCAGCGGCAGCGCGCAGACCTACACGGTCAAGTCCGGCGACACGCTCTCCAAGATCAGCAAACAATTCTACGGCGACGCGAACGAATACATGCGCATCTTCTACGCCAACCGTGATCACCTGAAAGACCCGGACAAGATTCAGGTCGGTCAGGAGTTGAAGATTCCCGCCGATAACGGCTGAGTGCCGAGGCAACAACTTCCGCCAGTTAACTAGTGCCGCGCCCGTGATCGGGCGCGGCACTTTTGCGTTCGATTAAGCCTCCGAACTGCTATCGTCCCATCCGTTTGGCTGTCTCCCCTATGCAAACAGAGAGCCCGTCGGCAGGGCGCCCTCCCCGCTAATTAAATTGAGAGTTTTATTGACAGAGCATGGCGCGAGTGCATAGACTGTTTTCAGCTCAAGTCGAACCACCTCGCGTGATCTTCGGCAGCGAGTCGCCCCTCTCGAGTATCCCACCGAGCACTTGCCCCAAGACTCTCCCGGCGCCATCTACGGTGCGGCGGTCGTGTCCGCGTCGTCGGAACATCTGTGTATGTGAGCCGGTTCAGGATCAGTGTCTTTATGACAGGGTTAAATTTTCCGTTCGCGGCAGAGGGCTCGGACATGGGGGGCGGGGAGTTCAAACTCCCGCTAGCCTCGATGGTGTGCGCCCTGCGCAGGGCGGCGATGACCAGCGCCGACATGCTCTACGACGTGATGCTGAAGGTCGCGCTGATGGTCGACTCGACCGCGCAGACATACGGGCTCGCCACCTTCGCGCAGAAACTCGGAGAGCCGCCGCGCCTCAAGTGGGTCGAGGGGCTGGAGCAGGACGAGATCGCGGAGGCAGAGGCGCAGATCAACTCGATCCTTGTGGCGGCGGACGGGGTCCAAAAGGTGAAGGCGGGCGATGGGGCAATCTGCCTGGTGCTCGCCGCGCCGAGCTCGAAGAGGGAAGGCGTCGCCATTTACGGTCGTTTCGTGCGTCCGCTGAGCGAACAGCAGGCGTGCGAGCTGCGCCTGCTGACGGAGGTCGCGCAACTGGCGCACGAACACGCGCGCTTGCGCGAGGAGACGCAGAAGCAGGCGGAGTCGTCCGCGACTGAGGGCGCCGCCTCGTTCGTCGCCTCCGCGGAATTGCCGGGCATGGTCTTCGTCAGCCGGCGGATGTCGGAAGTCGCGCGCGCGGTCGGGCGCGTCAAGGATTCAGAGTCCACCGTCCTCATCATGGGCGAGTCGGGCACGGGCAAGGAACTGATCGCGCGCGCGATTCACCGGCGGAGCCGACGTGCGCACGCGCCGTTCATCCCCTTCAACTGTACCGCCGCGCCAGCCGATCTGATCGAGAGCCTCCTGTTCGGACACCGCAAGGGTTCGTTCACCGGCGCGCACGCCGATCACGAAGGGCTCGTGCGCGCCGCAGAGGGCGGGACGCTCTTCCTCGACGAGATCGGCGACCTCCCGCTCGCGCTCCAGCCGAAGCTGCTGCGCTTTTTGCAGGAGGGCGAGGTGCACACGCTCGGCGAGAAGTCGCCGCGCAAAGTGAACGTGCGAGTGGTCGCGGCGACGCACAAGGATTTGGAGCGCGAGGCGCGCGACGGGCGCTTCCGCGAGGACTTGTACTACCGCGTCGCGGCTCTCACCCTGAGCGTGCCGCCGCTGCGCGAGCGACCCGAAGACGTCGCGGCTCTCATCTCGCACTACCTGACCTACTACTCGCGCCGCAACGACCGCGCCGTCGCGGGGATCACCGCCGAAGCGATTCAGTTGCTGCAACACCACACCTGGCACGGCAACGTCCGCGAGTTGGCGGCGGAGATCGAGCGGCTCGTGCTCTACGCCGACGAGGGCAAGGTCATCACCGCCGCCGATCTGAGCCCGCGCATCAACCCGGACGCCTCGCGCGAAGACCGCGCGGAAGGCGAGGGCGACAGATCGCCCGTGCCGCTCGAAAACATGCTCGACGACTTCGAGCGCCGGGTCATCACCGAGACTCTGAAGCTGCACGACTACAACGTCGCGCGCGCGGCGACCGCGCTCGGTCTAGGCTCCCGCCAGACGCTCTACAAAAAGTTGAAGCGCCTCGCCATCAACGTCGGCGACTTCCTGCAGGACGACAGCCAGCCCGGTCTTCAACTGCGCTCCTGAAAAACCCTCTCCGAAAACGCGCCGGCGGCGTGCCGCCCCGCGCGATCAAAAGCACGATGGAACTGCCGGCGAGAATCATTAATCCCGCCCGCGAAGAAGGCGGCGCGCGGAGCCGTCTGACCGGCTCGCGGCTCACGGTCGCGCTCTCTTCGCGGCGGCTGATCGTCTTCGTCATGCTGGCGTCGGTCTTCACGATGACGGCTGGCGCGATCACCGATCCGGACTTCTGGTGGCACCTGCGCACGGGGCAGCTCATCTTCGAGACGCGCGCGATTCCGCGCGCCGACGTTTTCTCTTTCACCGCCCACGGCTGGGAGTGGGTCACGCACGAGTGGCTGACCGAGGTCGTGATGTTCGGGCTCTACCGGCTCGCGGGCTGGGGCGGTCTCGTCGCGGCGTTCTCGCTCGTGATGACGGCGGCGTTCTGGATCGCGTACGGGCGCGCGGCGCGGCGCGGCGCGCACACCTACGTCGCCTGCGCGGCGGCGCTTCTGGGCGCGCTCGCCACGATGCCGATCTGGGGCGTGCGCCCGCAGATGTTCTCGTTCCTCTTCACGAGCGTCTTCCTCCTCATCCTCGACGACTACGCGCGTTCTTGCGACGCGGGGCGTGACGGCGCGAGCCTTGATCGGAGGCGCGCCCTCTGGTTGTTAGTCCCGCTGACGCTCGTCTGGGTGAACATGCACGGCGGGTTCGCGCTCGGTCTCGGGCTCGTCGTCGTGACGGGCGCGGGCGTCGCTCTCGACGAACTGTCGAGAGGCGGTGGTGAACCGGGGAAGGCTGCGGCGTTTCGCCGACTCTGGTCGCGCGTGCGCCCGCTGTGTTTCGTGTTCGCGGCTTGCGTGGGCGTGGTGCCTCTGAACCCGAGCGGCGTGCGTTTGTATTCATACCCGTTCGAGACGATCAACTCGCAGGCGATGCAGAAGTACATCGTCGAGTGGTTCTCGCCGGACTTCCACCAGGCGAACGCGCACGCGCTGGCGCTGCTGCTCTTCGCCACCTTCGCCGCGCTCGCGCTCTCGCCGAAGCGCGCCCGCGCGGGCGAGCTGCTGCTCGTGTGCGTCGCGGCTTACGCGGCTCTGCGCTCGTGGCGCAACATCCCCTTCTTCGCGCTCGCCGCCACGCCGGCGCTCGCGGAGCACGGCTGGAGTTTCATAGAGGCTCGCGCGCGTGCGCGCCGCGACGCGAAGGGACGTGTGGCGGGGAAGATGACGACGGCGCAGCTCGCAATGAACGTCGTGCTGCTCGTCTGTCTGCCGGTCGCGTTGTGCGCGGCGAAGCTGGCGAGCGTCGCGCGGGCGCAAGCGACGGTCGAGGCGGAGAAATTTCCTGCGGCGGCGGTCGAGTTCATGCGCGGGCGCGCGGACGCGGGTCCCGCCTTTAATTCTTACGGCTGGGGCGGCTACCTGATCTGGAAGCTCTACCCCGGACGACTCGTCTTCATCGACGGGCGCGCAGACGTTTACGGCGACGCGCTGCTCGAAGAGTATCTGAGCGCGGAGAGCGGCGAGAAGGATTGGCGCAAGACGCTCGACGATCACGCAGTCCGCACGGTGATGATCAGACCCGACGTGCCGCTCGCGAGTTTGCTCAGCGAGGACGTCGCGTGGGAAAAGGGTTATGAGGACAAGCAGGCTGTGATCTTCTTCAGAAGATAACAATTCCGCAAAGATTTATGAGCCCCGGCAGGGGCGGAAGAAATTAGCCCGCGGCGCAAGCCGTGGGGCAAAACCGAAAGAAATGCTCCGAGCCCCTGATAAGGGGTGGAAGAATTTCTGATCTGAAGGTTGAAATCTCAGATCGGAATCTCTCGCCCCTTAGCAGGGGCTCTTGTACTTGTGACGCGTCTTGTACCCACGGCTTGCGCCGTGGGCTACGTTCTTTCGCCCCCTTCGGGGGTTTAGCTGAATCTGAGATCGTCGCTGTCCCACGGCGCGTTGCCGCGATCCACTTCTTTCAACGCGACTTTAATCCTTAGCGTCGCCGCGTGATTGAAAGTTTCCCCCGCCGCTAGTCCCTTCAATTAACGCCCGTCACCGGTCGTCGAACCGCGCGCCGGAGTTGTCAACCGGAGTTGTCAACAAGTTAAGTCGCTGCGCGCGCGGAGGTTGATCCGGAGTGAGGGCGTTTTATTGTCTCGGCGCGGCGGCGACGGCGTACTCCGAAAGCTCCAAGCCGCTCTCGTCCTTCAGGAATCTCTTGATCATTTTCGTTTGCTCCTTCGTCGAAAAATTTCCGTCTATCTCTCCGCCCGGCGCTTCCGGATTCCTGAAGGACGAGAGCGGCTTGGAGCTTTCGGAGTACGCCGTCGCCGCCGCGCTGGTCGCGCTCGCGGTCATCACCGCGTTCACCACCCTCGGCACGAACATTGGGACGAAGATCAACAACCTCGCCACCAAGATCGGTTCGTAATCCCGCCGGGCATCACCCCAACAACACCCCAACACGAAGGAGTAAAGAGATGATCAAGAAATTCATGAAGGACGAGACGGGGCTGGAGCTTTCCGAGTACGCCGTGGCGGCTGCGCTCGTCGCGCTCGCGGTGATCACCGCGTTCACCACCCTCGGCACGAACATTGGGACGAAGATCAACAACCTCGCCGGGAAGATTTCCACCACCCCGTAACGCACTGCGCGTGACGACCCGACGCGAGGAGGAGGCGAGAGATGCTTAAGAAGTTCCTCAGAGACGAGAGCGGTCTGGAGCTGTCGGAGTACGCGGTCGCCGCGGCGCTCGTGGCGCTGGCAGTGATCACCGCCTTCACGTCCCTCGGCACCAACATCGGGACCAAGATCAACGATCTCGGCTCGAAGATCAACACCCCCTGACCCGACGGTGTTTGGCAGGGAGGCGCGTCCGCTGGCAGCGAACGCAGGCGCGCCTCCCGACTTTTTCAGACGCAGATTTGATAACCCGGATTCGACGAAGCTCGCCGCTTAAGCGAGCGCCCGCCGCAGAATTTCATCAGTCCTTTTTTTGACTCAGAGAAGATCGTCAACGGAGTGTCCGCCGGAAATGTTCGACACGCTCACCATCACCAACTTCGCGCTGCTGGCTCCGCTGGCGGCGCTCATCACCTACCACGACTCCCGCTACCGCCGCATCCCGAACGCCTTCGTGCTCGCCGCACTCGTCGGCGGGCTCGCGGTCAACACGGTCGCGAATGGCTGGGGCGGCGCGTGGTCGAGCGCGGGCGGCTTCGTGCTCGCCTTCGTGCTGATGTTCATGCTGCACGTCTTCGGCGCGATGGGCGCGGGCGACGTGAAGCTGTTCGCGGCCATCGGCTCGATCGTCGGCGCGCCGCTCGTCGTGCCGACGTTCCTGACGGTCGTGCTGACGGGCGGCATCCTCGCCGTCGTGACGATGGTGCGCGGCGGCGTCGTCAAGGAGACGCTGTTCCGCGTGGCGCAGATTTTCGTCGGCTTGCTGCCCGGCTGGGAGATGCCGCGCTTCGCCGTGCCCGCCGAGCGCGGGCACACGATCCCCTACGGCGTGGCGATCACTTTCGGCAGCCTGATCTCTGTGGCGGTCTTCCGCGGGTGACGCGCGTCGCCAGACTTTTCAACCACGGTATTGCAGCTCTGAGGAGGTTCGGAAAATGAGGAATAAACGTTTCGTCATCGTGCTCGGCGGCGCCATCGTCTTCGGACTCGTGGCGGCGGTCTCGGTGAGCAAGTACCTGTCGAGCGCGCAGGCTTACTCGAAGAACCTCTCGATGGTGATGGTCGCCAAGGTCGCGATCAACCCCGGCGAGAAGCTCATCGCCGAGCAGCTCGAAGCCGTCCAGTTCCCCCGCGGCGCGACCCCCGACGGCGTGTTTGACTCCCCTGACAAACTCGTCGGTCGCGTCGCGGTCGTCGCCATCGCCCCGCGCGAGCCCGTCACGGACTTCAAGCTCGCGCCCGTCGGCTCGGCCGCCGGGCTGTCGTCCATGATCCCCGAAGGCTACCGCGCGATGACCGTCAAGGTCGACGACGTGGTCGGCGTCTCCGGCTTCATCATGCCGGGCGCGCTCGTCGACGTCGTGGTCGTCATCAACCCGGCGGAGAACAACGGGCAGCAGAACCCGATCTCGAAGATCGTGTTGCAGAACATCAAGGTGCTCGCCAACGGTCAGAACATCGACCGCCCGAAGTCGGAGCGCGAGCCGGAGAGCGTGAAAGCCGTCACGCTCCAGGTCTTGCCGGAGCAGGCTGAGAAGCTCGCGCTCGCGTCGAGCGAGGGCAAGCTCCAGCTCGTCATGCGCAGCTCCGTGGATCAGGGCGACGAGCAGACGCAGGGCGTCGACAAGCGGCGCCTCTTGGGCGGCGAGCGCGCCGCGCCCGTCCCCGACCCCGGCGCGATGAAGAGCGAGCAACAGAAGCCCGCCGCGCCCGTCGCGCCGCGCCGCGTGGCGCGCGCCGCGACCGCGCACGAAGTGAAGCCGGCCGCGCCCGCCGCGCCCGCCGCCCCCGCGCCGCCGCGCAACTCGGTCGAAGTGATCGAGGGCGCGAAGAAGCGCAGCGTGGATTTCCCCCATCAACAGTAGTCAGTAATCAGCCCGCGCCGGTCGGCGATGTCGAAGACCGACCGGCGCGGGCTGGACACTGATGAACGACGAACTAACCGATTACTGACTACCTGGAGGTTCGAATCATGCAGACGACCCGTCGCTTAACCCCCCTAATCGCAGCGCTGGTTGGCATAGTGCTGCTCGGTCTGCCCGCCGCGGCGCACGCGCAGGAGACTTCCGTCGCCGCCTCGTTCGAGCGCATGCAGAAGGAGTCGATCCCGATCAACGTGCTGGTCGGACAGTCGCGCGTCATCAACTTCGACCGCAAGATCGGTCGCTTCTCGGTGTCGAACCCGGAGGTCGCCGAAGCGGTGCTGGTCGCCCCCGATCAGGTCCTGGTCAACGGCAAGGCTTTCGGTCAGGTCAACTTCATCGCGTGGGAGAAGGACACGGGCAAGTTCCTCGTCTTCGACGTGTTCGTCCGCGCCAACCTCTCGCTGATCGACTCGCAGATTCGCGCGCTCTTCCCCAAGGACGACATCCGCCTGAGCCAGGCGAACGGCTCGGTCGTGATTTCTGGGAGCGTCAAGAACCCGCTCGTCGCGCAGCAGGCCGAACTGGTCGTGAAAGCCGCCGGGTTCCAGACCGTCAACATGCTGACCTCGCCCGCGGCTGACAAGCCGCAGGTGCAGCTCATGGTGAGGGTCGCCGAGGTGAGCCGCACGAAGGCGCGCGAGATCGCGCCCTCCTACGGCCTCGCCAACAACACGTCGGTCGGCTACCTCAACAGCGGCAACTCGCCGACGAGCATCCGCGAGACCGCCGTCAGCCCGTCGAGCGCCTCGTACCTGATGAACCTCGCCTCGCCGCTCAACATCCTGTTCGGCAACGGCGCGGCGGGGCTCACCGGCTACCTGCGCGCGCTCAAGAGCGTCGGCGCGATCCGCTCGCTCGCCGAGCCGAACCTGATCGCGATGGACGGGCAGCAGGCGAGCTTCCTCGCCGGCGGCGAGTTCCCCGTGCCCATCGTCCAGACGGGCAAGGAATCGAGCGTGACCATCGTGTGGAAGGAGTACGGGGTGCGCCTCAACTTCAAGCCGACGATCATCGACGAGGATCACATCCGCCTCGAACTCGAACCGGAAGTCTCGACCATCGACTTCGCCAACGGCGTGAAGTTCGACGGCTTCCTCATCCCGGCGCTGAAGACCCGCCGCGCCACGACCGGCATCGAGCTGCGCGACGGTCAGTCGTTCGCGCTCGCCGGGCTGCTCGACAACAACGAGACGCGCACCATGTCGAAGGTGCCGGGCATCGGCGATCTGCCGATCATCGGCAACCTCTTCAAGTCGAAGTCGTTCCAGAAGGACGAGACCGAGCTGATGTTCTTCGTCACGGCGCAGCTCGTCCACCCCGTGGGGCGCGACGAACTGCCGCAGATGAAGGGCCTCGACGGCTTGCGCGGCGCGTCGCCGCTCGGCGTCGAGCCGAAGGGCGAGGGCATCAAGGGCGCGAGCGGCTACTCGACCATCGGCGACGGGGCTTCGACCGTGAAGACCGACGCCGCGAAGGCTGACGCGAAGCCGGCCGAGGCGAACGCGCCCGCCGCGCCCGCCGCCGCCGCCCCCGCGCCCGCGAAGGACGCGACGAAGGACGCCGTGAAGGAGGCGCCCAAGGCTGACGCGCCGAAGACCGAGGCGACGAAGACCGAAGCTTCGGGCGCGGCCGTGCAGCTGCCGGCGCGGGGCGGGGTCAACGTCCCCGTGATGTTAACGACGCAGAGTGTCGCGCGCGTCGCGCCGCCGCCGAATCACAAGTGAGACGGGCGCGCCGAAAAAAGACGGCGGGGGCAGGGCGCGCGGCTCGCCCCCGCCGCAAACTTACCGAAGAGATCGCGTGCGGCGAATTGAACGAGGGAGGGAAGCGATGAAACTCTCATCCGGCAATCGGCAACAGCGGCGGGGCGAGCGCGGCTCGGTCATCGTCGTCAGCGCGTTCGGGATGCTCACTTTTCTCGTCGCCACCGGCTTGTGCGTCGACATCAGCCACTTCTACCTCGTCAAGACCGAGCTGCAGAACGCGGCGGACGCGGCGGCGCTCGCCGGGGCGTCCGCGCTCAACCAGGATGCGACCGGCATCACGAAAGCCGTCAGCCGCGCCACCGCGGCGATGAACAACTACGAGTTCAACAAGTCCGGGGTCACGATGACGGGCGAGAACGTCCGCTTCGCCGTCAACCTTTCGGACTTCGACAACGGCGGCAGCGGGATGAGCGCGACGAGCGCGATGGCGTCGCCCACGAACATCCGCTTCGTCAAGGTCGAGACGCCCGACGTGCCCGTCAACGTCTTCTTCGCCTCGGTCATCCAGGACTTCGGCAACAAGCGGAACATGAAGGCGGCTGCCGTGGCGGGGCGCTCCGTCTACATCAACAACTACTGCGACTGGCTCCCGTTCACCGTCATCCTCGACGACGCCGACACGCTCCTCAAGCCGGGCGACACCTACACGTTCCGCGCCGGACCGGGCGGGATGGTCACCCCCGGCGACTACCAGATCCTCGCCGCGGAGGGCGCGGGCGGGCAGGACGTCGAGGTGGGCGCGGGCGAGGGCGTACACATCTGCAAGAAGCCCGGCGACGAGTACCCCATCGACACCAAGCCCGGCATCACCGCCGGCAAGGTGCGCAAGGGGATCAACGCGCGCTTCGACGACTACGGCGGCAGCCAGCTCGACCCCGCCTTCGCCCCGCCGGACGTGAACGTCAAGGAGAACATCAACAAGGCGGCTTACGACCAGGCCAGCGCGAGCGATCCGTCCTCGTTCCAGAAGCCGTCGCACCCCGGCGTCGAGAACCGCCGGCTGGTGATCATCCCGCTCGTCAGGAAGAGCGAGTTCGATCAGGGTCGCAACGTCGTGCGCTTCACGCGCTTCGGTCTCTTCTTCCTCCAGACGAAGGTGGGCAGCGGCTCGGGCGGCGACTTCAGGGCGGAGTACCTCGAAGACACGTTCGTCGTCGGCAGCGGCAGCTACGATCCGACCGCCGCGCCCGGCAACCCGCAGATGACGATCCCCGTGCTCTACAAGTAGAGACGCTCAAACTGCCCGCTCGGCGAACCCGCGAGAGGCTGCAACGATGAAGAAGCACACGATCAAACTTCGGGCGGTCGGTTTCCTGCGCGGCGAGCGCGGCACGCAGCTCGTCGAGCTGGCGCTGGTGCTGCCGATCATGCTGATGCTGCTCGCGTCCATCGCCGAGTTCGGCAACTTCTTCTACACCTACTCGACGCTCTCGAAGGCGACGCGCGGCGGCGCGCGCTACCTCACGAGCAGGCCCTTCACCGCGAACGAGCAGTTGAAAGCCGCGAGCCTCGCCGTCTACGGCGACGCCAACGCCGGCTGTATGGGCGAGCCCGTGCTCAAGGGGCTGACCTGCGGCAACATCAAGGTCAAGGGCGTGGACGGCTCGCTCGGCTACCCCAACGTCGTCAACGTCCGCGTCGACAGCTTCGTCTACCAGCCGCTCTTCGATCTCGGCAAGCTGACGAACCAGACCATCACGCTGAAAGTGCCAGTCGCCCCGAGCACGACGATGAAGTACCTGCTCTTCTAAAGGCGCGATCAAGATGATGAGACAAGCACGCAAGAATCGGAGGGGCGGGGAGCGCGGCGCGGCGCTCGTCGAGTTCGCCATCGCCGCGACCGTCTTCCTGACCGTGATGTTCGGGGTCATCGAGTTCGGGCTGGTGCTCTGGACGCACAACGCCCTGACCGACGCGGCGCGGCGCGGCGCGCGCTACGCCGTCACGCACCCGCAGGGCGAGGCGTCGAAGGTGCAGAACGTCGTCATCTACGGCGAGCCGACGCCCGCGGCGGGCGCGAAGCCGGTCGTGGCTAACCTGGGCGACGCGAACGTGAAGGTCGCCTACACGGGCTTCGGCGTCGGCGCGGGGCGCGTCACCGTCGCCATCGACAGCTTCGACTACAACTTCGTCGTCCCCCTCGTCGGCGTCAAGATACGGATGCCCCGCTACCAGACGACGCTCACGGGCGAGAGCGCGGGCTACACGCCGGGACCGATGTGACAGCCGAGCCCGTGCCCCCGCGCCCGACGCCGACAGACCGACCCACGGAAAACAACGCATGACACAGCCACTCACCTTCGCCATCCTGAGCACCGGGCTCGAATCGCTCAAAGAGCTGCGCGGCGCGCTCTCCGCGCACGAGCAGACGCGCCTGCTCGTCGCGGGCGACGACGCGGATCAGGTCTACCCGGAGATCGTGCGGCTCAAGCCGAACGTCGTCGTCGTCGCGCTCGGCGCGGAGACGGAGGCGGGCTTGCGCTTCGTCGAGCGCGCCGCCGCCGAGTGCCCGCGCACGGCGATCGTCTGCGCCGCGCGCGACTCCTCGCCCGATCTCATCCTGCGCTCTTTGCGCGCCGGCGCGCGCGAATTCTTGCGCCTGCCCGTCCGCCCCGATGAGTTCAGCACCGTGCTCGGGCGCACCGCCGAGTACTGCGCCGGGCAGACGGAGGCGCCGAAGAAGCGCGGGCGCGCGATCAGCGTCTTCTCGTCGAAGGGCGGCTGCGGCACCTCCTTCATCGCGACGAACCTCGCCGCGGCGACGGGCGCGCCGACCGTGCTCGTCGATCTTAATCTTCAGGCGGGCGACCTCGCGCTCTTCCTCGGCGTCGAGCCGAAGTACTCCATCGCCGACCTGGTCGAGAACCGCGCGCGCGTGGACGACTCCCTGATGAAGAGCTACCTCGCCCCGCACAGCGCGAACCTCTCGCTCCTGTCCGCCCCGCGCGAAGCCGACCTCGCCGACGACATCGAGCCGGAACACGTCTTCGAGGTCATCGAGATTTTGCGCGAGCGCTTCGAGTACGTCGTCATCGACCCGCAGCACACCTTCGACTCGATCACGCTCGCCGCGCTCGATCAGTCCGACGAGATCGTGCTCGTCCTGACGCTCGACATCCCGGCGGTGCGCAGCACGCAGCGCGCGCTGCAGATCTTCGACCGGCTCGGCTACCCGCGCCACAAGGTGAAGATCGTCGTCAACCGCTGGTCGAAGCAGATCGAGTTGGACATCAAGCAGGTCGAGCGCTTCTTAGGCGAGCGCGTCGTCGGCTACGTGCAGAGCGACTACAACATGGCGGTCAACTCGATCAACCTCGGCCAGCCGCTCGTCGAGTCGGAGCCCGCGTCGCGCATCGCGGGCGAGATTCGCCAGATCGCCGCGAGCGTCGTCGGCGCGGTCACGCCCTCGACCGTCACCGAGCCGCGCCGCCGCGTCTGGCAGTCGATCTTCGGTCGCTCCGTCGGCAAGGTCTCCAACGACGGCTTGCACGCCCGCATCGGCAAAAGCAACGCGACCGCCGCGATCTGACGCGGCAGTTCTCAGTTTCCGGTTTTCAGTTTTCCGCAGAACCGAAATCAGAAACTGAGAGCAGGGTTGGAAAAAAAAGGCAGCCGCCAGGCTGAAAACTGAAAACCGAAAACTGAAAACTGTCTTATGTCACTAAGAGAACGACTCATCCGGGAAACGAGCCAGCCACCGACGCCGATGCTCTCGCGCTCGGGCGGCAACAGCGGCGGCGTCGAAGAGCCGCCGAGCAGCCAGCAGTCTTTCCAGGAGATGAAGCAGCGGCTGCACCGCGCGATCATCAACCGGATGGACTTGTCCAAGCTCGGCCAGCTGGAGCCGGAGCAGTTGCACTCGGAGGTGGCGCGGCTCGCCGAAGGGCTGCTCGCCGCCGAGAACGCGCCGCTCTCGACCGTCGAGCGCGACCGCCTCGTCGAGGAAGTCCGCCACGAGCTGTTCGGCTTGGGACCCCTGGAGCCGCTGCTCGCCGACCCGACCGTCTCCGACATCCTCGTCAACGCGCCCAACAACATCTACATCGAGCGGCGCGGCAAGCTCGAGCGCACCGGCGTCGAGTTCAAGGACGACGAGCACCTGATGCGCGTCATCGAGCGCATCGTCTCGTCCGTCGGCAGGCGCATCGACGAGTCTTCGCCGATGGTGGACGCTAGATTGAAGGACGGCTCGCGCGTCAACGCGATCATCCCGCCGCTCGCTCTGGACGGTCCCGTCCTCTCGATCCGCCGCTTCGGCGCAGACCCTTTGCGCATCGACAAGCTCATCGAGCTGGAGGCGATCACGAAGGACATCGCGGACATGTTCCAGATGTGCGTCCACGCGCGCCTGAACGTCCTGATCTCCGGCGGCACGGGCGCGGGCAAGACGACCCTGCTGAACGCGCTCTCCGCCTACATCCCCGCCGAGCAGCGCATCGTCACGATTGAAGACTCAGCCGAGTTGCAGTTGCAGCAGCCGCACGTCGTCCGTCTCGAGACGCGCCCGCCCAACATCGAGGGGCGCGGCGAGGTGACGCAGCGCGACCTCGTCAAGAACGCCCTGCGCATGAGACCCGACCGCATCGTCATCGGCGAGGTGCGCGGCGGCGAAGCCATCGACATGCTCCAGGCGATGAACACGGGCCACGACGGCTCGCTCACCACCGTCCACGCCAACACCCCGCGCGACGCGCTGGTCAGGCTGGAGACGATGATCCAGATGACCGGGATGCGCCTCTCTGATCGCGCGATGCGGCAGCAGATCGCCTCCGCGCTCGACCTCGTCATCCAAGCCGCGCGCCTGTCCGACGGCACGCGCCGCGTCACGTCGATCTCGGAGATCACGGGCATGGAGGGCGAGACGATCACGATGCAGGAGATTTTCCAGTTCGAGCGCAAGGGCGTGGACAAGGACGGCAAGGTCATCGGTCGCTTCCGCCCGACGGGCGTGCGCCCGCGCTTCGCCGAGCGGCTCAAGCAGTACGGCATGACGCTGCCGCGAGTCTTTTTTGAGGAAAGCTGATCGCTCTTAGCTCTTAGCTATTAGCTTTTGGCAAAACTGATGAGACGAGTCTGCTGGCTAACAGCTAACAGCTAACAGCAAGTTCCCGGTGAAACCAATGATCCCCTTTGTAGTTTTCGTCTTCTGCCTGTTCCTGACCTACGCGATCTACCTGGTGGCGACGCGCGGGTCGGAGAAGCGTCGCCAGCGGCTGAACCAGCGGCTGTCCGAGGCGCTGATGCACTCGTCGAGCGTCGAGGACGTGGAGGTGCAGCTCGCGCGCTCGGAGCTGATGAGCGAAATCCCGGCGATGAACCGCGCGCTGATGCACGTCCCCATCGCGACGCGCCTCAAGCGGATGCTCGATCAGGCGGACTTGCAGATCACCGTCACGCGCCTCCTGATGTTCTCGGCGATGGCGGGGCTGCTCGCGGCGATGGCTGCCTCGGTGCTCACGATCTCGCTCATCGTCATCTTCGCGACGGGGCTCGCCGCGGCGGGCGTGCCGTTCCTCCACGTCTGGTGGGCGCGCCGCAAGCGCCTCAACAAGTTCCTCGAACACCTGCCCGACGCCCTGGAGCTGATGAGCCGCGCGCTGCAAGCCGGCCACGCCTTCGCCGAGTCGCTCCACATGATCTCCGAAGAGATGCCGGAGCCCATCGCGACCGAGTTCCGCAAGACCTACGAGGAGCAGAACCTCGGGCTCTCGCTCAAGCTCGCGCTCGAAAACCTGACGCAGCGCATCCCGCTCATGGACCTGCGCATGTGCGTCACGGCGATCATGATCCAGCGCGAGACGGGCGGCAACCTCGCCGAGATTCTGGAGAAGGTGGCGCACACGATCCGCGAGCGCTTCCGCATCATGGAAGACCTGAAGACGCTGACGACCAGCTCGCGCATGTCGGCGTGGATCCTCTGCGGGCTGCCGATCTTCGTCGCAGTCGCCGTCACGTTCATGAACCCCGACTACATGAGCATCCTCTGGAAAGACCCCCGCGGGCACAACCTGATCGCCATCGCGATGACCTTGCAGATCGTCGGCATGCTCGTCATCCGCAAGATTCTGAGGATCAAGATTTGAAAAGCCGTCCGTCGTCAGTGGTCAGTTGTCCGTTGCAAGTGGCTGACGGGGAACTGACAGGAGAGCAAGTGAGCGACTGACAACGGACAACGGACAACGGACAACGATCATGATTTTAATCATCACCATCTCCACCTTCGTCTGCATCACGCTGCTCGCCGTGGGCGCGTACTGGACGATGTTCCGCCCGGCGAGCGCGGCGACCGAGCGGCTGCGCCGGATGGGCGAAACGTCCGGCGTGGGCGGGTCGGTCGGCTCGTCGGCGGTCGCGGCCATGCCGAGCGAGACGGGCGTCGCCGCGTTCGCCGATCGCGTCGCCGCGCCGCTCGCCAAGATCGTGCCCGCGTCAGCCGCCGAGGTGCACAAGCTCCAGAAGCAGTTGATGCAGGCGGGCTACCGCAAGTCGTCGGCGCCGATGACGTTCCGCGCGATCCACTTCGCCGCGATGATGGGCTTGCCCGGGGCGGTCGCGCTCACGTGCGCCCTGCTCGCGCGCCCGCTCGACAGCGCGGTCACGTGGATCCTGCTCTCCTTCGTCGTGGGCTTCTTCTTCCCGCGCTACGTCCTGAAGAAGCTCGTCAAGCGCCGGCAGCAGCTCGTGCAGTGGGGCCTGGCGGACGCGCTCGATCTGATGGTCGTCTCCATCGAAGCCGGGCTCGGCTTGAACGCGGCGATCGTCAAAGTCTCCGACGAGCTGCGCGACGTGCACAAAGACATCAGCGACGAGTTCGAGCTGACGAACCTCGAAATCCGCGTCGGTAGGGAGCGCGACGAGGCTTTAAGAAATCTCGCCGAGCGCACCGGCGTCGACGATCTCCGCAGTCTGGTCGCGATGCTCATCCAGGCGGATCGCTTCGGCACGTCCATCGCCCGGGCGGTGCGCGTCTATTCGGATTCTTTACGCACGAAGCGCCGACAGCGCGCCGAGCAGGCGGCGCAGAAGGCGGCGGTGAAACTGCTGTTCCCGCTCTCGTGCTTCCTGTTCCCGACGCTCTTCATCGCGATCTTAGGTCCCGCCGCGCTCAACCTCATCGACAGTTTCGCCAAGATGTGAGGGAGGTTCTCAAAAGTCATGCGCTACCGCAGCATCAACGCAACACTCATCGCCTTCGCGCTCGTCCTGACCGTCACCGCCTTCTGGAGCGCGACGTCGACGAACCCGGACGGCGACGACGCGGCGAACGTGATCGCCGCCGACGGCTCGAAGGTCGGCGCGGCGGAAGACACCCCCACGACCGACGGGGCGAAGAAGAAGGGCAACCGCTTCGCGCGCTTCTTCAAGGCGCCCTTCAAAGCCGTCGGCAAGCTCTTCGGCGGCGGCGACGACGACAAGATGCGGCGCCTTTCGGAGAAGGACGTGGCGCGCTTCGAGAGCAGCCCGCTCCAGCGCGTGGACGACGCGCGCACGCCCGCCGCGAAGGACATCGATCGCAGCGGCGGCGAGACCGCGCGCGACTACCTCGAACGCGGTCGCGCGCTGCTCGCGGAGGGCCGCCTCAACGAGGCGATCACCGAGCTGACGCGCGCCGCCGCGCTCGACCGCAAGCTCTCGCAGGCGCACAGCCTGCTCGCGCTCGCCTACGACCGCAAGGGTCTCAAGGATCGCGCGCGCGAATCCTTCGAGCGCGCCGCCGACGACTCGCACGACGCGCAGGCTCTGAACAACGTCGGCTACTGGCTCTACGAGAACGGCAACTACCGGGCGGCGGTCGACAAGCTGAAGCGCGCCGCACGTTACGCGCCCTCGGACGAGCGCATCCTCAACAACCTCGCCCTCGCGCAGGCGCGCCTCGGCAAGTTCGACGACGCCTACCGGAGCTTCGCGCGCGCCCGCGGCGAGTTCGACGGGCACATGAACGCCGCCGCCCTCGCCGAGCGCGTGGGTCGCGACTCGGCAGCCATCGAGCACTACGAAGCCGCGCGCAAGATTCAGCCCTCGTCCGAGATCGCTTTGCGCCGCCTCGCAGACCTCTACCTGCGCAACAGCCGCGCGGACGACGCGGCGCGCGCCCGACAGTCTCTGGAGAGCGCGCAGGCTCAGCTCGCCACGAGAGAGAACTGATTTGTCCGTTGTCCGTCGTCCGTCGTCAGTTGTTGTTTGTGCTGCTTCTGCATCTACGTTCTCATTCGAATGACAACTCCGCGGACAGGGACAACCGACAACTGACAACGGACAATGGACCCTTTTTCCGAAGGTGAAACGATGACGCACACAAGCATACTGACGCGCCTCGAAGTAGAGACGATGGGACCGCCCGTGCCGGAAGAGCTGGCGGAGACCGACGTTTCCGAGAGCTTCCTCTGCGACCTCACGCTGAAGGTCGTCGCGGGGCTGCCGGAGCCGACGACCGCCAACGTCACCGAGCGGATTCATCTGCCGCGCGCCCTCGTCGAAGAGCTGTTGCAGCAGCTCTACCGCGAGAAGCTGATCGAGGTGAAGCAGCAGTCGGCGATGGGCTCGACCCGCTACGCGATGCTCGACCGCGGCTGGGACAGGCTGACGCGCGCGCGCATGTTCTGCGGCTACGACGGACCCGCGCCCGTCTCGCTCGCCGACTACGCGCACATGATGCGTCTGCAAGCCGTGCCGTCCGTGCCCGCGACCATCGACACGCTGCGCGCCGCCTTCCGCGATCTCGTCCTGCCCGACTCGCTCATGCAGACGATGGGCTGCGTCATCAACTCGCGCCGCTCGCTCTTCCTCTCGGGCCCCCCGGGCACGGGCAAGACGGCGGTCGCCGAGCGCATCAACGCGGGGCTGCCCGGCGTCATCTGGATCCCCTACGCCATCGAGATCGACGGCCAGGTCATCCGCGTCTTCGACACCCACAACCACCGACCCGCCCCCGCAGATAAGACGCCCGCGGAGTACGACCGCCGCTGGGTCTGCGTCGAGCGACCGCTCGTCATCGTCGGCGGCGAGCTGACGCTGGAGAACGCCGACCTGACGTGGAGCGAGGCGGCGCGATTCTACGAGGCGCCGTTCCAGATGAAGTCCAACGGCGGCACGCTCGTCATCGACGACTTCGGTCGTCAGCGCGTCGCGCCGACCGAGCTGCTCAACCGCTGGATCGTGCCGCTCGAACGCCGCGTCGATTATTTGACCCTGCACACGGGCAAGAAGATCGAAGTGCCGTTCGAGCAGTTGGTCGTCTTCTCGACGAACCTCGACGAGAAGGACCTGGTTGACGAGGCGTTCCTGCGGCGCATGGGGTACCGGGCGAAGGTCGAGCCGCCGACGCCCGCCGCCTACAGCGAAATCTTCCGCCGCGCCGCGCACACGCGCGGGATGCGGGTCGATCAGGCGGTGCTCGACTACGTCTTGAACAACTACATGATCTCGCACCGGCAGATGAAGTCGTGCGAGCCGCGCGATCTGCTGGAGCGCGTGATCGACATCTGCCGCTTCGAGGGCGGCGAGCTGGAGCTGACGCCGCGGACCATCGACGCCGCGTGGCGCAACTACTTCGGCACCTCGCACGGCTTCACGCTCGAACCCGAACGCCGCGCCGCCGCGGTCGAGATGCGCGCGAGCGCCGAGCCGAGCGTCGCCGCCGCGCCGCGCAACGCCGTGCCCGAACGCAGGCACACCGGGGAGCTAGTCAATGCCGACCCACTGCACATGTAAAGAGAACTCGCGCGAGATTAAACGCACGCGCCGCGCGTGCGCCGCGTCGCGCCGCGCCGCGTGCGCCCTGCTGTTCGTCGTCGCACTCGCGTCGGTCGCGCTCGCGGATCGCGTCCACCTGAAGGACGGCACGACCATCGAGGCTGACGAGGCTTGGGAAGATCCGCAGGGCGTCTGGTACAGGCAGGGCGGCGTGAGCTACCTCGTCGAGCGCGCGCGCGTGAAATCCATCGAGCGCGCGTCCGTGGGCGACTCGGCGAAGATCGCGAAGCCGACGCCCGGCGTGAAGATCGTCGGCGCGAGCTTCAGCACGGACGGCGCGGCTAAGCCTGTGTCGTCGTCAGCGGCGACTGCCGGCGATGAAGTGTCGGGCGCGGGCGGTGCCGTCCAGCAGCCGATCACGATCTACCTGAAGGACGGGGCGAGCTTCGAGGTGGACGAGGCGGCGGAGTCGGGCGAGGGCGTGTGGTACAAGCGCGGCAGCCTCTCGATCTTCATCGCGCGCGAGCGCATCGACCGCGTCGAGCGGGAGAAGCCGGTGGCGGAGGAAGCGTCGGGAGGGAAGACCGCCGCGCGGCGCGAGCGTCGCTGGACGACGGGCAGCGCGCGCCTCGATCAGTTGATCCGTCAGAACGGCGCGCGCCACGGCGTCGATCCTTACCTGATTTTTCTCGTGATGGAGCAGGAGTCGCACTTCAACTCGCGCGCGGTCTCGCCCGTCGGCGCGCGCGGGCTGATGCAGTTGATGCCGGGGACGGCGGCTCGCTTCGGCGTGCGCAACTCGAACGACCCGGCGCAGAACGTCGCGGGCGGCACGCGTTTCCTCAAGCAGTTGCTCGGCAGGTTCAACAACCGCGTCGATCTCGTGCTGGCGAGTTATAATGCGGGCGAGGGCAACGTCGTGAAGTTCGGCTACCGCGTCCCGCCCTTCCGCGAGACGCGCAACTACGTGCGCAAGATCGGCAGCCGCTACGGCAGCAACCACAGCCTCGCGCACGCGCCTGTCGCCGCCGCCGCGAAGCCCCAAGCCCCTTCGACCGAGAAGCCGCAGCCCCGATGACGGAGGACAGTCATGAGC
>JAIVJC010000221.1 GCA_020200235.1 Acidobacteriota bacterium
ACGATGATGGGCGTCGTGTCGATGATGCGACCGTCGGCGCCGACGCGCGCGGCGTAAACGTCCTGCTGGCTGCCGAGCCCCGTCCCGAACGTGAAGAGCGTTCCGGAGAGCGCCGTGCGGCTGTCGACCCAGACGGCGAGGTAAGAGTCCGCGCCCGTGGAGAGCTGCGGGCGCTCCTGCACGCCCGCGGCGGCGAGCGAGCCGAGGTCGCCCGGAAGAATCTGCGGCTCGGAGAGCACGACTTGCGCGCCCGCGCTGAAAAAGTTCGTGAGCAGCAGCGAAGACAGTAAGAGGGCGAAGAGCGCGAAGACCGCGCCGCGGCGGAAGCGAGGGAGGCGTTGCATGACCGATGACTCCTTCAGGGCAACTTTTACGAATCGAATGAATGCTGACGACACGAATTTAGTGAAAGCCGGTTAAAACGTATCCCATCGACGCAGAGCAACCTTCGTGCCGCCAAGGCACAGCTCAGGCGTTCCCATTTCGTGGGCACAAGTCACGCGCGCCGGTGGATACCGGATACGCAGAGACCAGGCATATCTGCTCTTGAGGGGGGAATAAGAGGAGTGATGACAGTCCCGACTGAACCGCGCTCTTTATAATCGCGAGCCCCGCCGCGTAAAACTGATGACCGTTATTCCGAGGAGACTAACTGGTCACGACGCGGTATCGCAGCTCACGCGCGACCGGGCGGAATAAAGAGGAGGGTTCATTGTTCCAATGCGCTAGTAGAAACTATGCACTTTAGTGCAAGACTTTCAGTTGCAACGCACTCCGATTGAATCTGATCGGTAACGTCGCATGACCTCAAGTTTGTAACAAGACGAGGCGTGACTTTCAGTCTCGCCAAAACCTATGCACTTTCAGTGCATAGTGGTTTAGTCCCCGCCGGCTCTCGCGCGCCGCACACGCCTTGACGGGCGGGTGACGGGGCACATGTGAGACAGCGAATTTGGATGCCTCGAACGCGCGGAATATTGCTGTAGAAATTATGAAAAATTTGTCACGGCGGGACGAGTGGGAATTAAGTTCGCGGTGCGTACGAAGTCGCACGCCGTTCGTCGAATAGTGGAGTCGTGCGGAGGCGGAGAGGCTGACGCGGTGAGCGTGTGCTTAGAGCATGAACGTCCAGCTCTCCTGACCGTTGAGGATGACGACGACGGAGACGCCCGCCGCTTTGAGCCCCTGCCGCGTGCGCGGGTCGGAGAGCCACTGCGTGCCCGCCTGTCGGGTGAGCGCCGCGCCGGTGACGGAGAGCGTCGTCGCCTTGCCCGCGCCGCTCAGCGCGGCGTGAACCCTGTAGCCGAGCGCGCTCAACCCGGAGACGAGGGCGGCGGGGCTCGACGCGGAGTCCTGCCTCGACGCGCGCGCGCTCGGTCGCTGCACGGTCTCCGCGACCGGCGCGTCGGGCTGTTCGTACTGCGGCTGTGCCTGCGCGGCTTCGACCGCCGACTGCTGTGGGGCTTGCGACGCGTTCGTCGAAGGCTGCGGCGTCGCGGCGCGCATCCACGGCGCGACGGGCGCGGGCTTCTGGAACGGGTCGCCGTCGGCGCGACTCGGGAGCGGCGTCGCCTGCGCGCCGTCAGCCAGCGCGGAAGCCGTGCCGCCCGCGAGCCGCGACAGCTCGGAGGTCCGCGTGGGCGAAGGCTGCGCCGTCCCCACTGGTGCGCCCTGCCGTTGCTGTTGAATGGGCGCACCCGCTTCGGAGTTCGCGTTGCGGCGCGCGATCTCTTCGGGCGATTCTTCGCGCGGCTGTCCCGAAGGCAGCCACAGGAGTGCGGCGAGCAGCAGGAAGCCGAGCATGACGAGCGTCGTCAGCACGACCGACTTGATGGCTGAGGAGGCGACGGACATTCTGCTTCACGAAGAGCCGAACCCCGCGGGCGGGAGAGAGCGGCGCGAAGGCGAGACCGCTGCCCGGCGACGCGCGCCCCTCGGGGCGATCAGGCTTGCTGGTTTCAAGTCGCGAGAGTCGCGGCGCACGGCTGTGAATGTATTAGCCCGCCGCGCCGTCTGTCAAATAATTAGGGCTGTCAAACGCCGCGCCCTTCCCATACAATCTGACGCCGCGCGCCCGCCGCATCGCGCGCGCAGGAGCAGATGTCACAGCCCCCCGAAGACAACGCGACGGACAGAGCGCGCGATGATCACGCGGACGAGCGGCTCGCGCGGCTCGAACGCGCCGTCGCCGATCTCTCCGAGCGACTGCGCGGCATCGACGGTCGAAGATTACCCTTTCGCCGTGCCGCCGGCTCGCGCGGCGGAAGAGATCGAAGAGCAGTCGCCGTTCTCGTCAGCGTCATCAGCGTCGTCGGCGTATCGACCGTTCGAGTCATCATCGCAGTTCGCGGGCGATGAGGCGGAAGGGATGGCGGGTGGTCGCGGCGGCGTTGACGGCGGCGCGTCTGCGTCTGCATCTCCGGCGCGCGCGCGGCGCGATCTCGAAGCTTTGATCGGCGGCAGGTGGCTGCCGTGGGTCGCGATGATCGCGCTGACGGTCGGCGTCGGGTTCTTCCTCAAGCTCGCCTTCGACAACCAGTGGATCGGCGCGGGCGCGCGCGTGCTGCTCGGCGCGTCCGCGGGGTGCGCGCTGCTCGCGCTCGCGGAGTTTCTGCACGCGCGCGGCTACCGCCCCTACGCGCACGTCCTCACCGGCGGCGGCATCCTCATCCTCTACCTCTCGGTTTACGCCGCGCGCGTCTTCTACGATCTGGTCGGAGTCACCGCGGCGTTCGCGCTGATGGGGGCGGTGACGGCGACCGCCGTGCTGCTCGCCGTCAGGCGCGACGCGCGCTCCATCGCCGTGCTCGGCCTCGTCGGCGGCTTCGCCACGCCCGTCCTGCTCTCGACGGGCGCGGACAGGCAGATCGGGCTCTTCTCCTACGTCGCCTTCCTCGACGCGGGCGTGCTCGCGCTCGCCTACTTCAAGCGCTGGCGCGTGCTCAACCACCTCGCCTACGCCTCGACCGTTCTGCTCTTCGCGGGCTGGGCCGTCGTTCACTACGAGTCGTGGAAGGAGTGGCGCACGTTCTTCTTCCTCACGCTCTTCTTCCTGATGTTCTCCGCGCTCGCCGTCCTGCACAACGTGCTGCGGCAGAGGCGCGCGAGCTGGCTCGACATCTCGCTCGTCGTCTCGAACGCCACGCTCTACTACGCGGCGTCCTACGCCATCTTCTACGAGCGTCACGAATCTCTCCTCGCCGCGCTCGCCCTCGCGCTCGCCTGTTTTTACGCGCTCCTCTACTACACTGCGCGCGCGCGCCACCGCGGGGATCGACTGCTCGCGCTCTCGTACGTCGGAGCGGCAGTCACGTTCTTAACCATCGCCATCGCCGTCCGCTTCGATCAGCAGTGGGTGACCATCGGCTGGGCGGTTGAGGGGCTGATGCTGACGTGGCTCGGCTTGCGCACGGGTGAGCGCGCGCCGCGTCTCTTCGCGCTCGCCGTCTTCACGTTCGCCGTCGAGCACTGGTTCGTCTCCGACCTCGGCGAACTCGCGCCGCTCTTCGGCTCGACGTTCGTGCCGATATTAAATACGCGCGCCGTCTCGTGCGCCGCCGTCGTCGCCGCGCTCGCCGGGGCGAACCACCTCTACCGCCGGCGCGCCGAAGCCGTAGATAAGGATGAGCGCGACATCATCGCGAGCGTCCTCACGCTCGCCGCCAACGCCCTCGCGCTCACGCTGCTGACCGCCGACGTGAGCGACTACTTCAGACCCCGCGCGTCGGGCGCGTCCGCCGCGACCGCCTCAGCCGACGACGCGCGGCAGCTCGCGCTCACGCTCGTCTGGACGCTCTACGCGGCGGGCGCGCTCGCCGTCGGCGTCGCGCGACGCATCACCGTGCTGCGCTACGGCGCGCTGCTCGTCCTCTTCTTCGCCGCCGTCAAGCTCGTCGCCGTGGACGCGCCCTTCTACGACGCCGCGTGGCACGCGCCCCTTTTCAACCAGACCTTCGCCGCCTTCGCCGCGGTCGTCGCCGCGCTCCTCTACGCCGCGCGCACCTACGCGCGCGCCGACTGGATCGCGGAGCGCGAGCGCGTGAGCGTCACCTACCTGCTCGCGGCGTCCGCCAACGCGCTCGCCGTCGCCGGGCTGAGTCTGGAGACCGCCGGCTACTTCGACCGCTCGCAGGCGGCGGTGGCGGCGAGCCCCGGCGCATACCCGGACGCCTCCGTCGTCCACGGCAACCTCGAGAACACGAAGCAGCTCGCGCTGACTTTCGTCTGGACGCTCTACGCCTGCGTCGCGTTCACGGTCGGCGTCCGCCGCGCGCGCGAGTGGGTGCGCTACGGCGCGCTCGGTCTGCTCGCGGCGGCGGGCTGCAAGATCGCCACGCTCGACGCGGGCTTCTACGCGGCGACGTGGCACACGCCGCTCTTCAACCAGACCTTCGCCGCATTCGCCGTCTTCGTCGGAGCCTGCTGGTACGTCGCGCACCTCTACGCGGGCGCGGAAGAGATCGACGCGGACGAGAGGCGCACGGCGGTTGCGGCGCTCGCGGTCGTCGGCAACCTGTTCGCCGTCGCCGCGCTCTCTCTGGAGGCGAGCGGCTACTTCCGCAAGCAGCTCGCCGAGCGCGCGGCGTCGGGCGGCAGCACGCGCGACCTGCGCCTCGCGCAGCAGCTCTCGCTCTCGCTCGTGTGGATGGTCTACGGCGGCGCGGCGCTCGCGTTCGGGCACGTCCGCCAGAACAAGACGCTGCGCCTGCTCGCCCTCGCGCTGCTCGCGGCGACGACCGTCAAGGTCTTCTTCTTCGATCTCTCCGGGCTCGAAAGGCTCTACCGCATCATCTCCTTCATCGTCCTCGGGCTCGTCCTGCTCGCCGTCTCCTTCCTCTACCAGCAGCGGCAGCGCAGCGCGAAAGAATCTGAAACTGTCTGACCTCTACGGCGCAAATTTTGGTGATGACGGGCGGGGCGAAAGCGATCACGGAGAGAGTCGGGCGCGACGGCTTCGCCATCGTCCCGCGCGCCGTCGGGGAAGAAAGGATCGTCGCGTTGCTCTCCGCGTTCGACGCGATCTCCGAAAGCGCCGGCGTGCGCCGACGGGGGAGCGTCTACGCGATCCGCAACCTGCTCGAAGCCGTCCCCCCGTTGCGCGAGGTGGCCGACTCCCCGCCCGTGCGCTCGCTCGTCGAGCCCTTGCTCGGCGCTGACTGTTTCGCCGTGCGCGCGATCTTTTTCGACAAGACGCCCGAGGCGAACTGGAAAGTCGCCTGGCATCAAGACCTGTCAATCGCCGTGCGCCGCCGCGTCGAGGCGGAAGGCTTCGGCGCGTGGACGGAGAAGGCGGGCGTCGCGCACGTGCAACCGCCCGCGGACGTTTTGCGCGACATGTTGACGTTGCGCCTCCACCTCGACGCGAGCGACGAGACGAACGGCCCGCTGAAAGTTTTTCCGGGCTCGCACCTGTGTGGGCGGTTGGGCGCGGTCGAGATTCAACGTTGGCGCGAGAGCAGGGAGCCGGTCGAGTGTCACGTCCCGCGCGGGGGCGCGCTGTTGATGAAGCCGCTGCTGCTGCACGCATCCTCAGCCTCCCGCGAGCCGCGCCACCGACGCGTCGTCCACCTCGAATTCGCCGCGCGAGAGCTGCCGGCGGGGCTGGAGTGGTTCGGCGAGTCAGCCAGAGAGAATTTGCGATTCGGCATCAACGCCCGGCTTCGTCGCGGTGTGAACTTCGATCTCTAAAAGAGATCGAAGTGTTAATGAGAACGGGGGATCTCTCGTTTAGAGAGAACAGGCTCTTCAGGAGGCGTCCGCACGCGGGCGCGACCGCACGTTGTTATTAACCGCGCCAGAGCGTCGGGGAATCCACATGAGACTGCCGCGAGAAAAAATATTCAGGGCGGTAGCGCGGGGGCTGGTCGCCGCGTGTTTAATCGCCGGTTTCGCCTTCGCGTTCTCCACCCAAGCGAAGGTCACTCGCGTCGAGGTGATCCGGTAGCAAAATTGCGAGCGGTCTCGCTGCCAAACGCCCGAATTAACCGTCGAGCAATCAATGTCAAAGATGAAAGACCGGCTAATTGCGAGTCCGGTTGAATGAGTTGTTAGGCGCATCCTTCCATAGACACAACTTCATTGAAAATCACCATAGATTGAGTACAACACACTAAACGCGGCAAGGAGCAATGTTGAGATGAGCGCGGCGACCGTCATCCTGACGCCTAAGAAACTGGGGTAGTGAGGCGCATTAACTTCACTGGCGACGCGCTTCACCTCTCTTTCAAGCTCTTTTAGCCAAGACCACATGATATAGCAACCGAAAGAGACGCCAAGAGAAGCGACG
>JAIVJC010000143.1 GCA_020200235.1 Acidobacteriota bacterium
GCCTTAGCTTGCTCGGACTGTGTGGAGTCGAGTAAGAAGAAGTGCTAAATGCGCCCCGCGCCGGAGCCCCACCAGCGCGCGGGCGCTCGCTCGAACAGTTCACTGTTCGGCGATCCCCCAGTTCTCCTTCACCCGGTGCTTGACCGGCTTGACGGTGCGCAGGTACGCGAAGATGGCACGCAGGTCTGTGTCCGTCATGTTGCGGTAGTAGCCCCAGGGCATCTCGGGGTCGAGCTTGCGCGCCCCGACCCGACCCGTCCGCGCGGACGGGCGCGCCCGCCCGACGCCGCTTTAACTTTCGCCACAGTTTTGTGCTACCGTTTCGACTCCCATTTCCGACGCCCGTCAGGGGCGAAGGCTTCCGAAGCGCAAGCGGGGCACAGATGATCAGACCATTCAGGGGCAAGCACCCGCGCATTCACGAGACGGCTTACGTCGCCGAGAGCGCCGAGGTGATCGGCGACGTGGAGATCGGCGAGGAGTCCAGCGTCTGGTTCCACGCGGTCGTGCGCGGCGACGTGTTCCACATCCGCATCGGCGCGCGCACGAACATCCAGGACGGCACGGTCGTCCACGTCTCGAACGGCACGCACGCCACCGTGCTCGAAGACGAGGTGACGGTCGGGCACAACGTCACCCTCCACGGCTGCCACGTCGAGCGCGGCTGCCTCGTCGGCATGGGATCGATCGTGATGGACGACGTGCGCATCGGCGCGCAGTCCATCGTCGCCGCGGGCGCGCTCGTCTCGCCCGGCACGATTGTCCCGCCGCGCTCGCTCGTCATCGGCGTGCCCGCGCGCGTCAAGCGCCAGCTCACCGACGAAGAGGTCGCCGGTCTCGCGCAGTTCTGGAAGAACTACGTCGAGTACACGAAAGAATACAAAAGTGATGAGTGATGAGTGATGGGTAATGAGTGAAGAGACTTCGCTTATTGCTCACCACTCACCACTCATCACTCATCACTCATCACTCATCACTAATGACTAAAACTAATCCAGCCCGTGGGATGCGCGACTTCCTGCCCGCAGACGTGCGGCGGCGGGAGTACGTGATGCGCGTCATCAGAGACGTTTACGAGCGTTACGGTTTCGAGCCGCTGGAGACGCCCGCGGTCGAGAACATCGAGACGCTGACGGGCAAGTACGGCGAAGAGGGCAACCAGCTCATCTTCAAAATCCTCAAGCGCGGCGAGCACGAGAAGACCGGCGAGGCTGACCTGGCGCTGCGCTACGATCTCACCGTGCCGCTCGCGCGTGTCGTCGCGGAGTACGGCGACCGGCTTCCGAAGTTTTTCAAGCGCTACCAGATGCAGCCCGTCTGGAGAGCCGACCGCCCCGCGCGCGGACGCTTCCGCGAGTTCTACCAGTGCGACGTGGACTGGACGGGCACGCGCTCGATGATCGTCGAGACGGAACTCTGCGCCGCCGCGTGCGACGCTTTGAACGAACTCGGTTTCACGAACTTCACGATCCGGCTCAATCATCGTCAAGTTCTTGCAGGTATCTTAGATAGCGCGGGCGTCACGACCGAGAAACACGCCGACGTGCTGACCGCGCTCGATAAGCTCGACAAGATAGGACGCGGCGGAGTTGCGGAAGAATTTGCCAGGCGTGAGATTTCTTTTGAGAGTAGCCGGAAACTTCTTGATTTCTTTGATGTGCCTTTAGGTTTGGAGAAGGCGATACAGATCGTTGCCGACGAAAGCCCCGAACAACAAAGCCAAGCTCTTAACGCTGCTATGCTGGGTCGCCTTGTTGAGTTCACTGGCGATCATGAACAGGGTTCGCGTGGAATTGACGAACTCAGGCAGATCATGCACTTCGCGGAAGCGGCGGGCGTTGCTAATCGCATTAAGCTTGATCCGAGCCTCGCGCGCGGGCTCTCTTACTACACGGGCGCGATCATGGAGATCAACGTGCCCGATCTCGCGGGGAGCCTGGGCGGCGGCGGTCGCTATGACGAACTCGTCGGGATGTTCTCGAAGCAGTCGATTCCCGCGTGCGGCTTCTCGCTGGGGCTTGAGCGCATCATCGTCGTGATGACGGAGCGCGAGATGTTCCCGCCCGACCCGCCGCGACAAGCTCGGCAAGCAGTTCAAGTACGCCGCCGCTCTCGGCGTGCCGTTCGTCGCCGTCGTCGGGGCGGACGAGCGCGGGCGCGGCGAAGTCGCGATTAAGGACATGGCTTCGGGCGAACAATGGAGCGTACCGCGCGCGGGGGCAGCCGGAGCGTTGCGCGAAAGAATGGCAGGGAATCAACGTTGATGCTGGACAACTTGGGAAACTTGCGGAGGACGAAGACGTGCGGCGAGCTGCGGCTGGAGCACGTCGGGCAGAAGGTCGTGCTGATGGGCTGGGTCGCGCGCCGTCGCGACTTCGGACCCCTGACGTTCTTCGATCTCAGAGACCGCGACGGCGTGACGCAGGTCGTCTTCAACGAGGAGACCGCTTCGGAAGCTCACGCGAAGGCGAAACAGCCGCGCGGCGAGTACGTCGTCGCCGTGCGCGGCGAAGTGGTGGCGCGCGAGGAGGGCGCGCGCAACCCGAAGCTTGAGACGGGCGAGGTCGAAGTCCAGGCGAGCGAGCTGTGGATTCTGAACGACGCGCGCACGCCGCCGTTCCAGCTGGAAGTCGCCGCGCCCGAAGTGCTCGCGGCGGAAGACCTGCGACTGAAGTACCGCTACCTCGATCTGCGCCGCCCGCAGTTGCAGGCGAACCTGAAACTCCGCCACCGCGCGCTCGCAGAGATTCGCCGCTACATGGACGAGCAGGGCTACTGGGAGATCCGCTCATCGAAGGGCTCTTCGCGCGCGTCTTCCGCGCCGCGCTCGGCGTCGAGCTGACCACGCCCTTCCCGCGCATGGCATACAGCGAAGCGATGCGCCGCTACGGCTCTGACAAGCCAGACCTACGCTTCCGGATGGAGCTGAAAGACCTGTCGGTCGCGCTCGAAGGCACGACGTTCCCGCCGTTCGCCGACGCGCTCTCCGCGGGCGGCGAGGTGAAGGGCGTCGTCGCCGGAGGCGGCGCGCAGTTGTCGCGCAAGCAGCTCGACGAGTTGCAGGAGTTCGTCAGGCGCTACGGCGCGGGCGCGCTCGCGTGGATCAAGCTCGGCGACGAGGTCTCGTCGTCGCTCCTGAAAGCCCTCGGCGCGGAATGGATCGCGCGCCTGGCGGAAGCGGCGGGCGCGGGGCGCGGCGACGCGGTGCTCATCGTCGCGGGCAGCGCCAAAGTGGTCGCGGCTTCGCTCGGCGCGCTGCGCGTCGAGATCGCGCGGCGCGAGAAGTTGATCCCGGAGAACGTGTTCGCCCCGCTGTGGGTGACGGAGTTCCCGATGTTTGAGTTCAACGAGGGGGACGGTCGCTACTACGCCATGCACCACCCGTTCACCTCGCCGCTCGACGAAGACTTGCCGCTCCTTGAGCGCGCCGTCGATGGCGGCGAGACCGATCTGCTCGGGAGCTTACGCGCGAAGGCTTACGACGCGGTCATCAACGGCATCGAGGTGGCGGGCGGCTCGATCCGCATCCACCGCCGCGACGTGCAGCGCGTCATCTTCAAAGCCCTCGGCATGAGCGACGAGACGGCGCGCGAGCGCTTCGGCTTCTTCCTCGAAGCCCTCGAGTACGGCACGCCGCCGCACGGCGGCATCGCCTCGGGCATCGAGCGGCTGATGATGGCGCTCGTCCCGACCGACAACATCCGCGACGTGATGGCGTTCCCCAAGACCGCCTCCGCCGCCGACCTCATGATCGAAGCGCCGGGCGAAATCGACCGGCAGCAGCTGAACGAGCTGCGACTCAAGATCGCCGAAGGGGGCGATTGAACTTGCGCGCCCGTCGTGCGATACGCGCGCAGATAGACGCGCGCCTCAGCCGCCGACGGAGGGCGGAAGCACTGTCGCCGCTCTGGATCACGCTGCTCGTCGTCGCCGTCTACGTAGCCTCCTTCGTCTTGTTCATCAACTGCCCCGGCGGGCTCTGCGCCCGGCCGGAGATCGGGAAGTTCTTCAGTCAGTACCAACTCTGCGGCGGCGCGCCGGCGCAAGAATTCTTGATCGAGCGCGTGCGGCTGTGGCCCGGCCGCTTCCTCTGGGTGTTCTTCACGGCGCTGAACAACCTTGCGAGCGCGGCGGCACTCGTCATCAGCCTGCGCCTGATCCACAACTCCATCGGCGGCACTACTCTCGCGCGCGGCCGCGCCGGCAGCTTCCTGCGCGGCTCGGGGCTCAAGGCGACTCTCGCCGGTCTGTTGCTGCTCGCGCTGTTACTGTTATTACCCAAACACCAGCCGCCCGACCCGCCGCGCTATCGCGCCTTCATGCCGCAGATTTACGATCTGCTCAACTGCGCGCCCGCAGCCGATCTGCCGGCGGCGAACCCCGTCACGTTCATAACGCTCATCGTCGGTCTCATCGTGGTGGCCTGCGTCGTGCTGGCGAGTTGTGTGATCATCTGGCCGGCGTCGGGCGGGCGCAGGCAGAGGGCGGGGGAGTTGGCGCGCAGGATGGGCTACCTGCGCGTGCTACTCTACGCGGGCACGGCTACGCTCGTCACGACCGTGCTCCGCATTAGCGTCACGTTCCACTGGGGCCTCGCGCACCTGCCGCCTGTTTCCGGCAACGACGAGACGCGGGCGGCGGTCGCGAAGGTGATGGCTGACTTCAACACGTCCTTCGTCTCGACACAGGCGGGCGCTTACACGTTGCTTCTGGCGGCGATCTACATCCCGGCCGCTCTGGTTCTCGACGGGCGCGCCGCGGCACTAGCCCGCCGCGTGCTGCCTCAGATGGGGAAGAAGGAGCGGGAAGAGTGGCTCAGGGCGCGCGGGCTCTCGTCCTCATTCTCAGAGCACCTGCCGCGCATCGTCGCCATCCTCGGACCCTTCCTCGCCGGGCCGCTCGGCGACCTGATCGGTTTTTTGTCAAAATAGACGCGCGACGGCGATTCGCCACCGCGGGAGGATGAAAGTCAATGCCTGAGACAGACGGGAGGGACGCCGCTCTGCGCGAGCACGTGCTCTCCCTGCTGCGCGGCGGCGCGGCGCACGTGAGCTTCGACGACGTGGTGAAAGATTTTCCGGTCCAACTCGCCAACCGCAAAATCGCGGGCGTGCCGTACACGCCTTGGCAGGTGCTCGAACACATGCGCATCGCGCTGTGGGACATACTCGAGTTCAGCCGCGACGCGGCGCACGTCTCGCCCGCCTGGCCCGAAGGCTACTGGCCCGACAAAGACCTTGAAGCAGAGGGCGAGGCGTGGCGCAAGAGCGTCGAGGCTTTCCGCGCCGACCACAAGGCGTTGGAAGAGTTGATCGCAGACCCGGCGGCCGATCTCTACGCGCGCATCCCGCACGGCACGGGTCAGACGCTCCTGCGCGAGGCGCTGCTCGTCGCCGATCACAACTCCTACCACCTCGGCGTGCTAGTCGTGCTCAAGCGCGCTCTCGAGACACCGTAAAGCGCGTGACCGAGCCTCCCGCCATCGTCGTCCCGCGCGCGCTCGTCGAAGCGATCTCCGCGCACGCGCGCGAGGCGCAGCCCGGAGAGTGCTGCGGGCTCGTGGGCGGCGTAGGAGGCGCGGCGCGATCCGTCTACCGGCTGCGCAACGTCGCGCGCGATCCGCTGAACGCTTACGAAGGCGCGCCGCAGGAGTTGTTCGACGCGCAGAGGCTGATGCGCGAGCGCGGCGAAAAGTTAGTCGCCATCTACCACTCTCACCCGCGCGCCGGCGATCCCGTCCCCTCCGAGTCGGACGTGCGCGCGGCTTACTACCCCGCGGCTGTCCACTTCATCATCGGGCTCGCGGGCGACGCGCCGACCTTGCGCGCCTTCCGCCTCTTCGAGGGCGAGGGGCGCTGGGAGAGGGTGGAATACGCCGTCGCCGGGGAGTAGAATGGGGGCGAACCGCGGGCGAGCCTCTGTCGTAGAAAACTTTTATGTCGGAGAAGAGAAGCAAGTACGACACCGATCCGCTCGACCCCGACTTCGCGCGCCGGACGGAGGAGATGTCGGGCGGCGTGACGGGCGTCATGGAGGACGCGCCGACCGAGCACCTCGGCGGCGCGACCCGACCGATGCAGCCGAGCGATCAGGCGCGGCTCAACCCGGAGGGCGAAGCCCCGACGCGGCTCATCGACGAGAAGCTGGCGCAGCCCTACCAGTCGGTCTTCGTCCCGCCCGCCTACCAGCCGCCGCGCCAGTCCACGTACGGTCAGCAGCAGCCTCCGCAAAACTTCGCGCCGCAGGGGTACGCCCCGCCGCCCGCTCACCCGCAGAATATTTACGCGCCTCCCCCGGCGGCGGCGGCCGAGCGCAGCGTCGCCGGTCTCGGCATCCCGGAAAAGTTCGCGTGCGCGCTGCCTTACGCGCCGTTCAAGATCGGGCTCGTCGTCGCCATCATCGAGCTGCTCATCACGCCGCGCGCGGAGGGGCGCACGCGCTTCCACGCCGCGCAGGGGCTCGCGCTGCAACTCGGCATCCTCGCCATACAGATCGCCCTCTCGGTCTTCAGTAACATCGCCGGCGGCAACTTCGGCGGCTTCCTCTTCGGCGCCGCCGCGCTCGTATTCCTCATCTACTCTCTCGTCCGCGTCTGGCGCGGCGACGACTACCGCATCGTCCCGCTCGAAGACGCCGTGCGCTGGCTCAACACCCAGATCAACCCGAAGAAATAGCCCGGAGGCGCGAGGGTGCCGAAGCCGGGACCTTGTGGCGCGTCGATCCGCGCGCCGCGGTCCCCCGGCTTTCTACATTCGCCTTTTGACTTGTGGTAATCTCGCGCCGTCTCCCCGTGCGGACTCAACATCTTTCGCCTTCGAGGTTTCAGCCCTTGCCAATCAGAAGCGGACTCTTCCGACAACGCGCGATGGCGCTCGCGCTCTTCTGCGCCCTCGCCTCGTCTCAGCTCGTCGCGCCCGCGGCGTTAGCGCAGAGGCGTCCGCCGCGCCGCACAACTCCCGCGGGCGCGGGCTCGCAGGACGCGCGCGTCGCGCAGATCGCGGACGAGTACCTGCGCGGCTACTACGCCTTCAACCCGACGGAGGCGACCGCCGCCGGGCTGCACGAGTACGACCCTCAGCTCGAACCGCGCGGCGCCGCGGCGGTCGCGGCGGAAGTCCGCAGGCTGAAATCCACCCTCGCGGCGCTCGCGAGAGTCCGCGAGGGCGCGCTCGCGGGCGAGGCGCGCTACGACTTCCTGTGGGTGCAGTCGCACGCGCGCGCGCAGCTCCTCGAACTCGAAGACGTGAGGATGTGGCAGCGCGACGCGAGCCTCTACAACCGCATCGCCGCCGCGTCGGTCGATAACATCCTCAAGCGTTCTTACGCGCCCGTCGAACGACGACTCGACGCGCTGCTCGCGCGCGAGCGTGAGGTCGGGCGTCTTCTCTCAGACGCGCGCGCGAATTTACATAATCCCCCGCGCGTCTACACGGAGACGGCGATCCGGCAGGCGGAGGGCTCGGTCGACTACTTCGCCGAGGTCGTCCCGCAGATGTTCGAGCGCGCGGGCGGCGGTCGTCTGTCAGCCGCGCGCCGCTCCGAGTTCGTCGCCGCGAACGACCGCGTCGTCGTCGAGCTGCGCGGTTTCGTCGCCTGGCTGCGGGACGATCTGCTGCCGCGCTCCACCGGCGACTTCTCGATCGGCGCGGAGAACTTCCGCAAGAAACTCCTCTACGAGGAGATGTGCGACACGCCCACGGACGCGCTCTTGCGCGACGGCGAGAGGGAGCTGCGCCGCACGCAGAACGCGATGCGCGAGGTGGCGGCGGAGATCGCGCCGGGCGCGGGCGTGCAGGAGGTCTTGCGCTCGCTCGCTCGCGAACACCCGACGGCTGGCGGGCTCGTCGGCGAGACGCGCGCCGAGCTGGATCGCATCCGCGCCTTCGTCCGCGCGGAAAATATTATGACGCCGCCCGCGCGCGAGAACTTGATCGTCGCCGAGACGCCGGAGTACGCGCGCGGGACGAGCTTCGCCTCGCTCGACGCGCCCGGCGCGTTCGAGCGCACGGCGACCGAGAGCTACTTCTACGTCACGCCGCCCGACCCGTCCTGGGACGCGCGGCGCAGGGAAGAGCACCTCAGTTTTTACAACCGCTACCAGCTCCCCGTCGTCTCGATCCACGAGGTCTATCCCGGACACTACTACCAACAGCTCGCGCTGCGCCGCACGTCTTCCCGCGTGCGCTCCGCCCTCGGCGCGTCGTCGTTCGTCGAGGGCTGGGCTCACTACTGCGAGCAGATGATGCTCGACGAGGGGTTCGGCGGCGGCAACCCCCGGCTCCGGCTCGCGCAGCTCCACGCCGCGTTGACGAGACTGTGCCGCTACCTCGTCGGGATCAGAATGCACACGCGCGGGATGGGCTACGGGGAGGGCGTGGAGTTCTTCGTGCGCGAAGGCTACATGGAGCGCACGAACGCCGAGCGCGAGGCGAGGCGCGGCACGCTCGACCCGACCTACCTCGTCTACACGCTCGGCAAGATGGAGATCATGCGTCTGCGCGATGACTACCGCAGACTACAGGGCGACGGTTTCCGCCTCGGCGAGTTTCACGATCGGCTGCTGAGTTACGGGATGCCGCCCGTCAAAATTTTACGCGCGGCTCTTTTAGGAGACGCCGCGCGCGCCGCGTCGCCCGCCGCTCAGCCGGGCGCGGGCGGAGAGGATCGCACGAACGTGGTCGAGTTCTCCGTACTAGCCTACGGCGCGCACAGCGGTTACGAGGGCGGGCGCGCCGTCGAATTGATCACGGACGCGGAAGGCTGGCGCCGCGCGTGGGGGCAGCTCGGCGGCGGGCGGCCGCTGCCGGAGGTGAATTTCAACGTGCGCTCGGTCGTCGTCGCCTACCAGGGGCAGCAGCGGACGGGCGGCTACAGCGTCGCGGTCGAGGAGATCAGGCGCGATGGCACTGTGCTTGCAGTACGTGTCAGTGAGCGGCGTCCGGCGTCCGGAGACGTTACAACGCAGGTCATAACTTCTCCGTTCGTCGCCGTTTCGATACCGCGCGCGGCGGCGGGCGCGTCTGTGCGCTTCGCGGACGCTTCTGTGGGACAGGGCACGGCTGAGCCGGTGCAACCGAATCGTAAGAAAATCGTGACACGGCGCGGCGTGCGGCGCAGGCGCGGCTGAAGTTAGAGGGCAAACTACGCGGTCGCCGGTTCATCAAAGGAGTGTCGGGAGCGGCCGCGGGCGAGCGACGCACGGCTTCTGGCGCGAAAGTTGTTTACGACTCTCCCTGTCCGCCGCGCGAACCTGATCGAGAAAGACCGGTTCGCGGGTCGTGTGAAGTAGAGCGGGGGAGCGTTTCCGAATTCAGGGCGGCGCGCCTCCGGCGGTGTTCGGCGGGCGCGCCGCCTTTCAGTTTTCGAGCGGCGCGGCGCAAGGCGATCTAAATTTCATCAGAGCGTTTTGGAGGAGAGAGTCCAATGAAGAATCTTAATCACGGTGGTCACGCCTCGCGGCGTCTCGTGGCGGCGTTGATGGCGTTCGCGGTGCTCGCGATGCCGGTGAGCGCGCTCGCGCAGTGTCAGCAGGTGACGGCGGCTCCGAAGAACAGGTACGACATACGTGAGGACGTGCAGGCGGGGCAGCAGGCGGCGCAGGAAGCCGAGCGCCAGCTCCCGATCCTGAACGACAGGGACATCGAGAGCTACATCAACCGCATCGGTCAGCGGCTCGTCTCTAACATCCCCTCGCAGTTCCAGCACCCGGAGTTCCGCTACACATTCCGCGTCGTCAACGCGCGCGACATCAACGCCTTCTCCCTGCCGGGCGGACCTTCCTACGTCAACCGCGGCATGATCGAGGCGGCGCGCAACGAGGGCGAGATGGCGGGCGTGATGGCGCACGAAATCTCACACGCCGCGCTGCGCCACGCCACGGCGCAGGCGACCGAGACGCAGAAGTACCAGATCGGATCGGTCTTGGGTCAGATCGCGGGCGCGGTCATCGGCGGACCCGCCGGCGCGGTCATCGGCGCGGGCTCTCAGATCGGCTTCGGCGCGGGCGCGCTGAAGTACAGCCGCAAGTACGAGACGCAGGCTGACGTGCTCGGCGCGGAGATCATGGCGCGCTCGGGCTACGATCCGCGCGACCTCGCCAACATGTTCCGCACCATCGAGCGGCAGGGCGGCGGCAGCGGCGCGCCCGAGTGGATGTCGAGCCACCCGAACCCCGGCAACCGCTACGCGTGCATCGAGCAGATGGCGCGCGCCTTCCGCGTCTCCCCGGGCGAGGGCTACCGGAACACGGGCGAATTCCAGAACGTCCAGGCGCGCCTGCGCAGCGGCGGTCGCGCGCCCTCGATGGAGGAGATCGCGCGCGGGCAGCAGCAGGGACGGCAGTACCCGAACGACAACCGCAACCCGAACGACAATCGCTACCCTAACGATAACAACTACCCGCAGCAGAACGACACCTACGCGCGCGGCTCGCGCGTCACCTACCCCTCGACGAGCTACCAGACAGCGGGCAACAACCTGTTCCGCGCCTCGATCCCTTCGAACTGGCGGCAGCTCGGCGGCGATCAGAACTCTGTGACCTACGCGCCCGAAGGCGCGTACGGCTCGCAGGGCATCACGCACGGCGTGATGTTCGGCACGGATCGCGAGCAGGACACTGACCTTCAGCGCGCCTCGCAGCAGTACGTCAACGATCTGCTCCAGGCTCAGGGCAACAGCTACCTGCGCGTGCAGAGCGGGCTCCAGCGCGCGACCCTCGCCGGGCGCAACGCGATGCGCGTGACGCTTTCGGGTCGCTCGCCCATCACGGGGCGCGTCGAGACCGTCTTCATCATGACGACGATGCTGCGCAGCGGAGACCTCTTCTACATGGCGGCGGTCGCGCCGGGCGAAGAGTGGCGCACCTACCAGCCGGCGTTCGACAACGTCATCCGCTCGTTGCAGATCAACGACAACTACTGAGGCTCACGCGGGCTTCGGCGGTTCACAAAACGAAAGGGTCTGACCGTGATAGGTCAGACCCTTTCTGCTTACCCACTCCGCGGAGTCGGCGGCGTGCGCGGTTAATGGCGCGGTTAATGGTTAGAGCGCGGCTGCCATCTTCCCGCCGCACTCGGGGCAGAACTTCGTCGGCACCTCGGGCTGGTGACCGCACGCGCCGCAGGCGGGGCGGGAGGGGCGCACCGGCTCGCCGCACTCGGGGCAGAACTTCGCCTTGCCGACCTCCGTCCCGCACGACGCGCAGCGAACCGCCGGCGCGGCCGTCTCGGCAGCCTGCGCGTGCGGCGTCGGGGCTTTCAAGACCGAGCCCGCGCCCATGTCGATCTTCGAGGCGTAGTCGGCGGCGCGCGCACGCTCGTTCAACTGCTCGCGCGCGGCGTCCGCCTTCGCCTGCGCGTGCGTTGAAGCCAGCTCCTCGTCGTAGTCGGGCGCGCACGCCTCGCACTGACCCGCCGAGGCGTTCCAGCAGACTTCGGGGCAGACCCAGTTGCCGCAGCGCGAGCATTGATGGAAGTGCTGCTTCGCCTCATCGACAGCTTTTTGGAGAGCCTCGTCGTGTGCCTTGCCGCCGACCTGCCGCTGAATCTCGTAGGCGGAGTTGCCCGCGCTCGAAGCCCAGCCGCCGAAGATGTCGCCCGCCGCGCGCAGGAGCGAGCCGGCGGTGCCGAGCGTCGAGGTCTGGAAGGCGGAGAGGTAGCCGTTGCCGCACTTGTCGCAGTAGAACTTGAACTGGAAGCCGCGGTCGGTCGAGAGATCGTCGTAGTTGCGGACGAAGCGGATCAGAGACATGATTTGGAAGAGAACCTCCGGAAGATGAGATCGTCAGAGGGAGAACCCGTCGCCGACACCGTATTTTAACTTGTCACCTGTTACTTGTCACCCGTCACGTTTTTTTCGCCTCCTGCCACAACTCTTCCATCTCTTCGAGCGTCGCCCCGTCGAGCCCGCCTCCGCGCGCGCGCAAGCCGCGCTCGATGTGGCGGAAGCGGCGGCGGAACTTTCGGTTCGTCAGCTTCAACGCCGCCTCCGGCTCGACGCCCAGGTGGCGCGCGATGTTAGTGACGGCGAAGAGGAGATCGCCCAGCTCCTCGCGCACGTGCTCGTGCACGGCTTCGTCGCCCGACGCCGGGCGCGACGGCGATTCGCGTCGGAGCTGCTCGCTCGCCCCGACGCCGGTCGGCTCGGACGCTCCCGATCGGCTGCCCGCGTCGCGCTCGCTGATCGCGGCTTTGAGCTCGTCGATCTCTTCGTGGAGCTTGTCGAAGATGTCTTCGACCCTCTGCCAGTCGAAGCCGACGCGCGCGGCTTTCGTCGTCAACTGGTGCGCCTCCATCAGCGCGGGCGCTTTCGCCGAGACGCCGTCGAGCAGAGACGAGTCTTCGTCCGGTCCTGCCTTCCCGGCGGCGCGCTTCTCCTCGGCTTTGATCGCCTCCCAGTTACGCAAGACCTCCGCCGTGTCGTCAGCCTTCGCGTCGGCGAAAACGTGCGGGTGGCGGCGCACCATCTTCGTGTGGATCGCGTCGACGACCTCTTCGATGGTGAAATCTTTGCGCTCGCCCGCGACCTGCGCGTAGAAGATGATCTGGAAGAGGAGATCGCCCAGCTCGTCGCGCAGGGCCGCGGGGCGTCCCTCGCGCGCCTCCTCGACCGCCTCGAAAGCCTCGTAAGCCTCTTCGAGCAGCATCGGCGCGAGCGTCGCGTAGGTCTGCTCGCGATCCCACGGGCAGCCCTCGGGCGAGCGGAGGCGCGCCATCAGCGCGACCAAGTCCGAGAAGGTGACGGGCATATAAAGTCAGTCCTCGATCCGAAAATTTTTGCGTAGAAAGTTGATTGCGACTGAGGGAGTCTAAAACGCGCGCGGCGATGTTCCAAGTCGGCGCGGGAACTCGGCGACCGGGCGGAAGCGTTCGCGGGCGGCGCGTTTGCGGCGTCGCGCGCGGCGGTGATACCATCGACTTAGAATAATTTACACAGACAGATTCGCGAGAGGGGACGGCGAACAGGTAGGTTAGAGCCGCCCGCGCCCGCTTTTGGAGATCAAATGAGCGAAGAGAAACCAACTTTCAAGATCACTGATCGCAGACTCTTCAACGCCGACGGCACGCCGCGTCCCGACGCGGTGCGCGAAGAGCCCGCCGAGCCCGCGCCCGCGCCGACCGAGGCGACCGCGGGTGCTGCGCGTGCCGCGACCGGGGACGCGCCGACCGCGTCAGCCTCCGCCGCGCCGCGCGCCGCGCCGCAGCCGGAAGCGGGCGCGGCGGAGTCCGCGACCGAAGGGGGCGGCGACGCGGGCGGGCAGCCGGGCGCGGAGGAAGACCCGACGCCGTTCGCCAACCTCGTCATGTTCATCGCCTCGCCCGCCGCCGCCGCGATGGGGATGACCGAACACCCCTCGATGCCGCCGGGCGAGCTCGATCTCCCGCTCGCGCGCCACTGCATCGAACTGCTCGCCACCGTCCGCGACAAGACGCGCGGCAACCTCGGCGCGCAGGAGGGGCAGATCCTCGAAAGCCTCCTCGCTGAACTCCGCATGCAGTACGTCTCGCTCACCAGCAGCGCCCGCGCGCCCAAGTCGCCCCCGCGCGGCTTCACCGGCGGCGACATCACGGGGGGAGATAGCTGTTAGCGATTAGCTATTAGCGATTAGCTGTTAGCTATTAGCTATTAGCTTTCAGCCAAATCGGCGACATGCTGTTGCTGAAGGCTAACGACCGACCGCTGACGGCTTTTTGATTTGCTAACGGCTAACAGCTAACAGCTAATCGCTAACAGCTCTCATGAAAGTTACTCTGCTCGGCACGGGGACTTCGACGGGCGTGCCCTCCATCGGGTGCGGGTGCGAGACCTGCACGTCGGACGATCCGCGCGACAAGCGGCTGAGGGTCTCCATCCTCGTCGAGCACGACGGGCAGACGGTGCTGGTCGACACCTCGTCCGACTTCCGGCAGCAGGCGTTGCGCGTCGGACTCAAACGCCTCGACGCCGTGCTCATCACGCACTGCCACGCCGATCACATCTTCGGCCTCGACGACATCCGCCCTCTGAACTTCCGACACGGCGCCCTGGGCGTCTACGCCAACGAGCGGGCGTGGGTGGACATCCGGCGCATCTTCAAGTACGTCTTCGAGCCCACGCACTTCGGCGGCGGGCTGCCGCAAGTCCTCGCGCACACGGTGGTGGACGGCGCGGCGTTCTGCCTCTCGCACGATCTGGAAGTGACGCCGCTCGAAGTGATCCACGGGCGGCTGCCGGTCGTCGCCTACCGCTTCAACGACTTCGCCTACGCGACCGACCTGAGCGAGATACCGCCCGCCTCGCTCGAAGGTCTGCGCGACCTCGACGCGCTCGTGCTCGACTGCCTGCGCGTGCGCCCGCACCCGACGCACCTCACGCTCGAATCCGCCCTCGCCTACGTCGAGCAGTTGCGCCCGCGCCGCACCTACCTGACGCACATCACGCACGACATCAAGCACGCGCGCGACTCCGAACTCCTGCCACCGGGCGTCGAGTGGGCTTACGACGGACTCGAAATTCAAGTATGAACGATGAACGATGAACGATGAAGTTAAGATGATCCACTTTTACTTCATCGTTCATCATTCATACTTCATCGTTTACCTATGCGACTTTTCCACGGCACTGACAACGCGGAGATCGGGCGACCGACGGTGCTGACGCTCGGCGTCTTCGACGGGCTGCACCTCGGCCATCAACTGATCGTGCGCACGGTCGTCGAGAGGGCGCGCGCCGTCGGAGCCGTGCCGACCGTTTTGACGTTCGACCCGCACCCGCGCGCCGTGCTGCACCCGGAGAGCGCGCCGCCGCTGTTGCAGACCTTCGATCAGAAGATCGAGGCGCTCGGCTTGCTCGGCGTCGGGCAGACGATCGTCGTGCGCTTCACGCCGGAGTTCGCGCGCGTGCGCGCCGCGGAGTTCTTGCGCGACGTGGTGAGAGAGCGGCTGCACGCGCGTGAGGTCTACCTCGGTCGCGGCTTCGCCTTCGGTCACGAGCGCGAGGGCAACATCGAGCTGCTGAGAGAGGTGAGTAGTAGCTTAGGTTTTCACGCGGACGAAGTGCCGGAGGTGCGCCTGCGCGGTCAGCGGATCAGCTCCAGCAGGATCAGAGAACTGCTCTCCGAGGGCAAGGTCAACCTCGCGCGGCGGATGCTGGGGCGACCCTACGGCGTCGAGGGGCGCGTCGTGCGCGGCCGGGCGCGCGGGTCGGGCCTGGGGTTCCCGACGGCGAACCTCCAGCCGCAGAACCGCGTCATCCCGTGCTCCGGGGTGTACGTGACGGCGACGCTCGTCGAAGGGGCGTGGCGGCGCAGCGTGACGAACGTCGGCGTGCGCCCGACCTTCGAGCGCGACGCGGAACCTTCGGTCGAGACCTTCGTACTCGACTGGCAGGGCGATCTCTACGGCGACGTGGTGCGCGTCCGCTTCCTGCACCGCCTGCGCGCGGAGAGAAAGTTCGCCTCCGTCGCGGAGCTGAAGACGCAGATCGACGCGGACGTCGAGCGCGCGCGGGAATTTTTCGCGCGCCGCGGCGTGCGCGGTTCGCTGAGCGTGAGCTGAATGAGCGCGGGTTCGAGACCCGAATTTTATGCCCGCGCCACAGGATTGCGACAGGGCGTCTGTAGCATCTAATTCTCGATGGCAATCGAAGAAAAGAAAGTGGCATCTCTGATCCCCGCTGCGAGAACTACGCCCGGCGGCGCGACGGACGGCGCCGCCGAGCGCGCGGGGGAAGGCGGTCGCGCGCAGACCGCGCTGACGCTCGTCCCGAAGCCGCGGGCGCGGGGCGGAGTCGTGAGCGCGGGCGGAGAGGCACCGTCGTCCGCGCGCGACGGCACTGTCTCGACGCCGCCGCGCATGGGCTGGCGCGGGTGGCTGCGCGCTCTGCAGGTCGCGCGCGTGCTCGGTCTGTTAAATCTCTACCTCTTCCTCGACAACTACGAGGCGCAGGCGAAGTTCAGCGCTCGCATGAGCGAGCGCAGGCTGGCGGAAGCGCGCGAGGTCGGCGGGGCGAAACTCATGCGCGCGAGGGTGCGCGAGCTGCTGCGCCGCGCGCTCGACCGCTTCTGGCGCGCGCTGCGCTACGTCGTCTTCCGGGGCGAGGACGATTCCGCCGGCAAGGAGGCGCGGCTGCGGAAGCAGGCGGAGTGGCTCAAGCGAAGTCTCCTCAAACTGGGTCCCACGTTCATCAAGATCGGTCAGACGCTCGCGACGCGCGGCGACCTGCTGCCGCTCCCGTACGTCAAGGAGCTGATGACTCTACAGGATCAGGTGCCGGCGTTCCCGACCCACGAGGCATTCGCGCGCGTCGAGGCGGAGCTCGGGCGCACCATTCAAGATGCGTTCGCCGAGATCGAAGTCGAGCCGATCGCGTCCGCCTCGCTCGGTCAGGTCTACCGCGCGCGCCTGCACACGGGCGAGGAGGTCGCCGTCAAGGTGCAGCGACCCCGTCTCGCCGGGACGATCAGCCTCGACATACACGTCCTCCGCAACCTGCTGACGCTGCTGCTGGCGCGCTTCCCGCGGTTCGCCGAGAACGCCGACTGGCTGGGGATGCTCGACGAGTTCTCCGAGACGATCCGCGAGGAGATGGACTACGTCCACGAGTCGGAGAACGCCGAGCGCTTCCGCCGCAACTTCAGCGCGTGGCGCGTCATCCACGTCCCGAAAATTTATTCGTCGCACACCACCGCGCGCGTGCTGACGATGGAGTTCATCCGCGGCGAGAAGGTGACGGACATCGAACGTTTGCGCGCGCGCCGCATCTCGCCGGTGAAGGTCAACCGGCTGCTCGTGCGCACCTACCTCAAGCAGCTGCTCGAAGACGGCTTCTTCCACGCCGACCCGCACCCCGGCAACCTCCTCGTGATGCCCGACGGGCGGCTCGCCTTCTTCGACTTCGGCATGACGGGCGTCATTACGCCGAAGCTTCAGGCGCAGATGATCGACGCCTTCTTCCACGTCGTGGGGAAGGACGTGGGCGGGCTCGCGCAGGACTTGTTCGACCTGAACTTTTTGAAGCCGAGCGTCGATCCCGAGAAGGTGCGACCCGTCATCGAGGGGCTGTTCAGCCATTACCTGAATCTGAAACTCGGCGAAGTGAACTTCAAGGAGCTGACCTACGATCTGGCGGCGGTGGTCTACGAGTACCCGTTCCGCCTGCCGTCGCACTTCACCTACATCATGCGCGCGCTGATGACGCTGGAAGGCATCGGCATCGCGACCGATCCCGAGTTCAACTTCTTCGAGACGGCGAAGCCCTACGCGAAGGACTTCATGCTCCGCCGGGAGGGGCGGCAGTTCCGGCAGATCGTGGTCGACAAGCTGACCGGGCGCGACTCCGGCACGCGCATCGAGTGGGGCAAGGTGTGGAAGCTCGCGAAGATGGCGGTGAAGATGTACGCGGACAAGTGAAGGACGGACGTGCCGGAGCGCAGCAGTTGTTTGCCGAGCACCTGCGCCTCCGTAGTCTTCGGCAGTGATGCGTAAAGCTTTATCGCCCTCAGCGCAAACGATTTCGTCCTGGCTCTGAGATCAGTCTCTTTCATTCCAACATTCACCTTGAAGGGCGAACGACCTTTTCATCCTTCATCCTTCATCCTTCATCCTTCACCCTTTATTTCCCCGCCTGCGAGATCGCGTTGAAGAGCAGCGGGTAGGTGGCGAGCGACTGCGCGCGGTACTGCGGGCGGAAGCCGAAGAGGTAGACGCGCCCGCGCCCCAGGCTGACTTCGAGGAGCGCCGACTTGCCCCAGAGCTTGCGGCCTCCGAGCAGCCAGCCCGAGAGCAGCGGATCGCTCGTGGGGTAGCGCGCGACGACGCGGACGCGATCCGCGTCGCGCGCGTCGAACTCGAAGATGGGAGAGTTCTCGACCCACGCGATGGACTCGCGCGGCATCCCCTTCGCGATCGGGTGTGCCGTGTCGATCTCTGTGCGGAGGATCGAGCCGGGGGCGTAGTACTCGGTCTGCTTCAATCCTTCGGTGATGTCGCGCACCGGCAGCTTTAGCTGCTC
>JAIVJC010000144.1:0-14799 GCA_020200235.1 Acidobacteriota bacterium
GAAGCCGCGCACCTCGGCGGCGATCTTCACGGGCGCGTCCGTCACGTCGAAGCTCTCGATGCGGCGGACGCCGCTCTCGCCGCGCCGCAGGGCGTCGAAGAAAGCCTCGCGCCCCAGCCCGATGGGCGTCACGCAGCCCATCCCGGTGATGACGACGCGGCGCGGTCGAACGAAACTCTTGAACATACTGAAACTGATCTCTCGAAGAGAGGGAGGAGTTGACCCTGCGGAGACGCGCCAAGCATATCACCCCTGACAGCCCCGTTACTAACCTGTGCCTGGGGGGTCTCGCGCCGACGCCGACCGGCGCGCCGGCGCACCCGAAAAACGGCTCTTAATGCTCTGGTTACGACCTCCCTCACGTCGTGCTTACAGGCACCCGTGAGAGCCTCGTGTCATCTAAAGTTGATCCTCGACGAACAGCCGCGCGATGTGCGCGAGGTGTCCGCTGATGCCGTCCCTGCTCGCGGCGTCTTTCGCGTCGTGAGCCTCAACCTGGATCGCGCCGCCGTCGCCCGTCAAAATAAAATGATGCGTCGTCGCGCTCTGCGAGAAGCCCATCCCCTTCTCGCCGCGCGCGTTGACTTCGGCGAGGTGTCCGGCGTGCCCGCCCGCGCCGTCGGGCGCCTCCGACTTGTCGCCCTTCATCATCGGGCAAGTGTCGTGTGACATCTTGTCGTGCGGCATCGCCGCGCCGCGCCCGTCCGTCTTACTCTGGGACTGACTCTCCGGCTGACCGTGCGTGTGGCTGTGCGTCTGCTGCGCGTAGGCGCCGACCGCGACTGTCGCGGCGGCGACCGACGGCAAAATGTAAACGCCGAATTTAATCCGCTTCAACACCGTCCTTCGTCCTTTCTTTCTTTCCCTTCGTCCCCTTCTTCCCCTTCTTGCGTCGCCACGCGGGTGCGTGCGCGCGCGTTTCATTCGAGCGCCGCGAGGCGGCGAGCGATTCGAGCAGACCGGCGCGCGTTCCCTTCGGCGTCCGCGCGAGCCGCGCGCCCCACTCTTCCGTGACGGCGCGCAGCTCTTCGCGCACGGCGACGAGCGCGCGCAGGCGCTCCTCGAACTCGGCGAGTTTCGCGGCGGCGAGCGCGCGCACCTCCCGGCAGGGCGCGACGCCACGGTCGCGCGCGCGGAGTATTTGCGCCAGCTCGTCGAGCGTGAAGCCGATGGCGAGCGCGCGGCGCACGAGTCGCACGCGTTCGAGCGCGTCCGCCGGGTATTCGCGGTAGCCGTTCGCCGAGCGGCGCGGTGGCGCGAGCACGCCCTTGCGCTCGTAGTGGTGCAGGGTGTCGGGGCTCACCCCGACGGCGCGCGCCAGCTCGCCCGCGCGCAGGTAACTGTTTTTCGCCGGTGCGACCATCACGGACGGAGTATAGAGTGCCGAATGGGTTCGGGAGTCAAGCGGGAGTTTTTTGCGCCGCGTGGAGGCTTGAAATTTTACGGCGATGGTGTGAAGGAGAATGTCGGCGCGCGGCACGCATGAATTATCGGGCTTCTCCGGCTTAGCCGCTTGCGATTATAAATCTCGTTGGCGTGGAATTTCCGTCAAACGTTAACGCTTCCGTTATCTCCTGTTCCCGCATCACCACAAGCGACATGCAATCTACCAAGCCCCACTTTATCACCGTACCATTCAGATGGATCGCATGCTTTATTCATCCCTCTGAGAAATTGTTTCATGTTTGTGAATCTCCAGCGGCTAACTACTTTATGCGCCGAGGCGCAGCATATCTCCGCCCTCACCGCGAGCCGGTAATCACCACGCGCCTCAATCGAGTTTGCGGAAACGCCAACGCGACGCGGGCGCGCTCGCGGCGGACGCTTTCGGCAGGCTGAGCAGGTTGGCGAAGAGGCGGTACGCGCCGGGGACGCCCGCCGGGAGTTGTCGGAAGAAGGCGTAAGAAGTGTAGACGTAGTGACCGCGCCCGAGGCGCGCGTAGACCATGCCGCCAGAGTTTTCGGGCTCGCCCGCGTCGTGCGATTCGAGGAGCGGCACGAAGCGCGCGTCCTGCGTGACGAAGTTGTAGAGGTTGCGCTCCTGCACCCAGCCGCGCCAGTCGTCCTCCGTGATCTTGTTCGGAAAGTTGAAGACTGGATGCGCAGGCTGGAGCACGCGCACGGGCGCGGTCTCGTCCACGACGCGCGCGATCTGCTGCGAGCCCCGCGCGTCGCGCGCCTCCATCGTCGCGGGCAGCGGCGGCAGCTTCTGCGCGGCGTAGTCGGGTCGCTGGTACTGCACGATGAGCCCGCCGCCGCGCTCGACGAACTCGATCAACCTTTTATGGTTCGCGACGAAGTCGGGGCGCGACTGCGAGGCGCGCACGCCGACAACTATGGTATCGAAGCGGGAGAGATCGCCGGAGGCGAGATCGTCCTCGCCGAGCATCGTCACCTTCAAACCCATCCGCTCAATCGCCGCGGGCACTTCGTCGCCGCTCCCCATCACGTAGCCGACTCTGACGGGCGCGACCTTGAGATCGACGACGCGCACCGTCGCCCCCGTCCAGGGGAAGAGCCGGTGCGTCTGGACGTGCGCGTAAGAGAGCGTGCGCTGGCTGTTGCCGAACCAGCGTGTCGGACCCGCGCGCGGCGGCGCGTAGAAACTCGCGGCGGCGGTCGCGTCCAGCTTGTACGCGCCGTGCTTCGCGCTCGCCGGGACGCGCAGCAGGAACTTGAACGTCGCGCGCTCGCCCCGCTCCGTGAAACGGAAGGCTGCGGGCGCGGGCGCGCGCCATCCCTTTGGCGCGCGCAAGCCCGTCGCGCCCGTGACGACGGAGTTGCCCTCGCCCTCGGTCGTGCGTCGCACGTTGTTCGTGACCTGCACGGCGAACTCCGCGGCGGCGACTCCCCGCGCCGCCCGCCCGCGCGGGACGATGACGAGGTTCGGCGTGAGCTGAATGTCCAGTTCCGGCACGACGTTGACCTCGCGCCTGACCTCGCCGCGCACGCCGTCGAGGTATCGGTACTCGACCGGCTGCTCGACCGTGAACGTCTCCCCCGCGTCGATCCCGACCTCGGCGACGAGCGGCGCGGGCGCGAAGGGCTGTGTCTGCGGATCGTCTTTGCCCCACTCGTACATGTCGCCCTTGCGTTCCTGCTTCAGCCAGTACGGCTGCGTGAACTCAGCCGTCTCGGGGACGCTCACGCGGTAGTAAGCCTCGCGCGTCGCGCGCTCGCGCCCGAACTGCGACGCCGCGGGCGCAGCCGTCAACTCTTCGACGCTCCACCCTTCCGGCGCTCGCAGGCGCACGGACGTGACGCGACCCTTCAACTCTTCCGGCGCATACGCGCGCACGACGACCGCGAACGAGTCGCCGCGCGCGACCGTCTCCGCGTCGGCGAGCGCGTCGACGCGCGCGCCGACGGCGAGGCGCAACGCGTTGGAAAATTCCTGCTGCTTTTGCTCCAGTAGAAAGATCAGTTCACGTCGCACGCGGTCTGGTTCATAGTCGGGTTGGTTGTGTGGGAGCCGCTCCCCCTCTTTGCCGAGCAGCACACGGGTGTGCGCGTTATCAACTCGCCCGCCTACTTCGACGATCAGAGAGCGCGTGTAAACAAGTCCCGCATTAAGGGCAGCGATCACGGAGCGCGGGTCGAGTGCGTTGAATTTGTCGAGCGCGGTCGTAGCCACATTTTGAATTGATTGTAACTTCTGATCGAACTCATCGTTCGGCAGACCCGCGAGGCGTGACATGCCGCGGATCGTGGTGTCGAGCCCGTCGAAGAGCGTCCGCTCGCGTTCGCTCACTTGCATGGGGCTCGGCGCACGTTCGACGAGGCGCGCGCCCGAAGCCTGCGCGCCGCGCAGCTCGAGCGCCGTCTCGCCCTGCGACTTGTGCTGGCTGCGCCCCTCCATCGCCAGCTCGTAAGCCGTGCGACCGAGCAAAGGATCGTAGTCGCCCGTCTCGATTCGCACGACGCCCGCCAAGCCTTCGGCTGTGCCGCCCGCGCTCGCCGCGCCCTGGCTGGCGGAGACGTAAAACTTCTTCGCCTGCCACGGTCGCAAGCCCTCGGCGAGTTGTTCGGGGAACTGCGCGGGATCTGCTGCCGCGCGGAAGGCTCGCGGCGCGAGGTAGCCCGCGAACTGGTGCTGACCGTGACCGTCGGCGGTCGTGCCCTGCCAGCGCGAGACGACGACGAGCGGTCGGAAAGTGCGTATCACGCGCACCATGTCGGCTAAGACTTCGCGCTCGTCCCAGCGGCTCTGCGCCTCGCCGAGCGTCTTCGTGAAGCCGAAGTCGAACGTGCGCGCGAAGAACTGCTGCCCGCCGTCGAGTCGCCGCGCCTGCAACAGCTCTTCGGTGCGGATGACGCCGAGCGCGTCGGACAGCTCCGCGCCGATGCGGTTCTGCCCGCCCTCGCCGCGGTTCAAGGAGAGGTACGCGACGCGCGCGCCGTCCGTGCGCGCGAGGCGCGCGATGAGCGCCGAGTCTTCGTCGTCGGGGTGCGCGCCGACGTGCAGCACGCTCGCCGTCGTCTGCAGGCGGCGCAGCGCAAGACCGAGCCCCGCCGCGCCCTGATCGTAGACGGGTCGCACCTGCGCGCCGGTCGTGCGGGTTGACGGCGTTAATGTTGTGACGAGGAGGGAGAGGGCAATTATGAGTTTGACTGACAGAGTTGTCGCGCTTCGACTGGTCGAGTGTCTGCGTCGGTTGAGTTCACCGAAGAGACGCAGAGGGGGGGCAGAGGAGAATGATGAATGATGAATGATGAATGATGAAGTTAAAACACTCGCCCTCACTTCATCGTTCATCGTTCCGACTTCGCCGTGTGATGCGTCCTCTGCGCGTCCGTGGTAAGTCTGGACTCTCATAAAGTTCAACCTGCGTGAAAACTATCCCGTTTCGCGTCACTCCTCCGAGACTGCCGCGACCTGTGTCGTGCCGAACGGGAACTCGCCGCGGGCGCGCGCGCGGACGAGGTAGATGATGAGCCCGATGACGATCAGGACAGCCGCGTACTTGACCTGCTTCATGTAGTTGTCGCGCATCAGGATGATGTAGATGAACCCTACGAAGGCGATGAGCGCGGGCAGCGGGTAGAGCCACATCCTGAAGGGGCGCGGCAGACGGGGTCGCCTGACGCGCAGCACGACGACGCCGACGGTCTGCGCCATGAACTGCACGACGAGGCGGATCACGACGAGCGCGGCGATCACGTCAGCGAGCCGGAAGAAGCAGAACACCATCGCGATCCCGCCCAGCACGAGCAGCGAGACGTGCGGGAAGCGGTGGCGCGGGTGGACGCGCGCGAACACCTTGAAGTAGTTGCCGTCGAGCGCGGCGGCGTAAGGGACGCGCGAGTAGCCGAGGACGAGCGAGAAGACGGACGCGAACGCCGTCCACATGATGAGCCCGGTCGCGACGAGCGCGGCGCGGTGCCCGTAGAGCCGCTCCATGAAGGAGGAGATGACGTAGTTCTGCGCGGGCGTCCGGGCGGTCGAGGCGAACTCCCTCCACGGGATGACGCCGAGGATCGCGACGTTCATCACGATGTAGATGGCGGCGACGGCGAAGATCGAGTAGAGGATGGCGCGCGGGATCGTGCGACCGGGGTCGCGCACCTCGCCGCCGAAGTAGCAGACGTTGTAGTAGCCCCAGTAGTCGTAGACGGAGATGAGCAGCGCCGATCCGAGCCCGATGAAAAATTCCTTCCGCAGCGTGAACGCGCCCGCGGGGAAGTCGAACGCGAGGGCGGGGTCGAAGTGCGTGAGGCCCGCGAAGATGATCCAGAGGATCGTGAGCATCACGCCGACCCAGAGGAACTTCGAGAGCCGCTCGACGATCGTGATGCGCCGGTAGAGCAGCACGACGGCGAGCCCGACCGTGGCGATGGCGAGCAGCGCCACCGGGATCGCGTTGATCTCGACGACGCCTAAGACGGGCACCGTCACCTTCCGCCCCGTGCCGAGCGCGGGGAAGATGTAGGTGGCGTACTGCGCGAAGCCGATGCACCCGGAGGCGATGGAGAGCGGCGCGCTGAAGGTGAGCTGCCAGATGAAGAGGAACGACATCAGGCGACCGAGCTTGTCGCGCCCGTAAATCTCGGAGAGGTAGCGGTATGCGCCGCCCGTCCCCGGGATCGCCGCGCCGAGTTCCGCCCAGACGAGCCCGTCGCAGACGACGAGCAGCGCGCCGACGATCCAGCCGAGCATCGCCTGCGGGCCGTTCATCGCCGCGATGATGAGCGGGATCGTGATGAAGGGCCCGACGCCGATCATGTCGATCATGTTCAGCGTCGTCGCGCCCGCGACGCCGACGCCGCGGATCAACTTCGGTCGCCCGCCGCTTTCCCCTTCCCCATTCGTTCGTGTCGCTTCGTGTGTCGTCATCGGCTTTGTCAAAACCGCCTGCCGCAAGCGGGCGGGTATGAGTAACGAATATGAGTAACGAAAGAGACTCGCCCGCCGTATGAGCGGCAACAGCACCCGCCCGCTACCGCAGGCGGTTCTGACTCCGTGCCCGCCTCGCGCGTAAGAGTGCGAGCACGAGGAGTGCGGTCAAGCCGCCCGCCGCGTCGAGCAGGCTGTCTTTGATCGTGCCCGTGCGCGCGGGGTTGAAAGACTGGTTGAACTCGTCGAGCAGCGCGACCGCGACGACGAAGGCGAGCGCGGCGGCGAACCACCGCCGGCTGAGAAAACTTTTCGCGGAGCCGGCGAAGGCGCGCGCGGCGAGCAGCGCGAGGAGGGCGTACTCGCCGAAGTGCGCGAGCTTGCGCACGACCGCGTGCGCGGCGACGAGCTGCGCCGCACTGATGTCGGGCACGAGCCAGCGCAGCAGCGGCTCGATGACGCGCGAGGTGTTCGACGCGGACATCGCGCCCGTCGAGGCGTAGAAGATGAAGCACGTCCACGCCAGCAGCGGCGCGTAGCGCCACGCGCGCCCGCGCCAGCCCGCCACGCGCGCGGCGCGGGCAGCCCGCGTCGTCGTCACCGCGTCGTCCGCATTGCTTCGTGCCGCCATCCGATGTCAATTGAAGCCCAGATAAAAACAGAAGGGAAGCCGCGCCGTCGCCGCTTCCCTTCACTCTCAACCTCGCGCGCCGCCCGTGCGCCTCCGCCTCTATCTCACATTTTTAAGATTGCGCGGCGGCGGAGCCGGAGACCACTTCGATGATCTCGGTCGTGATCGCCGCCTGGCGGATGCGGTTCATGTTGAGCGTGAGCTTGTCGATCAGCTCGCCCGCGTTCTTCGACGCGGCGTCCATCGCCGTCATGCGCGCGCCCTGCTCGGAGGCGATCGATTCGAGGAGCGCGCGGAAGATCTGCGTCTCGATCAGGCGCGGCAAAAGTTTGCCGAAGATTTCCGCGGGCGGCTGCTCGTAGATGTATTCGATGTGGGTCTCGGCTTGCGGCGTCTGCCCTTCGGTCTCTTCCTCGGCGCGCGCGACGGGGAGTATCTGCTCGACGACGACCCGCTGCTGCAGGACGGAGCGGAACTCGTTGTAGATGATGAAGACTTTGTCGAGCGTCTCGTCGTCGCGGAAGCGCCGCATCACGTCTTCGGCGACCTCGACCGCCTCGGCGTAGGTGATGCGCCCCTTGCCGGTCAAGCCGATGTACTCGCCGACGATCTCGACCGAGCGCCGCCGGTAGAAGTCGCGACCCTTGCGACCGACCGCGAGCAGCTCGACCGACTTGCCGTCGTGCTCTTTGAGGAAAGCCTGCGCGGCTTTGATGAGGTTGGCGTTGAAGCCACCGGCGAGCCCCTTGTCGGCGGTGATGAGGACGAGCAGGTAGCGCGAGTCGCCGCGCGCGTCCAGCAGCGGGTGGTGGTAACTTTCGTCCGCGTAGCCGGAGAGTTCCGTCAGCACCTCCGTCATCTTCGCGGCGAAGGGGCGCGCGCTCAGGACGCGCTCTTGCGCGCGGCGCAGGTTCACAGCCGAAAGCATCTTCATCGCTTTCGTGATCTGCTGCGTGTTCTTCACCGACTTGATGCGCCGGCGGAGATCGAGAAGGTTTGCCATAACTGAAAGCTATTAGCATTCAGCAATAAGCCGTCAGCCATACATCTTACTGATCGCTGACGGCTGAATGCTGAGTGCTCTTTTTCATACTCACGCAGCTGCGGTCGTGGCGGCTGCCGCGGGTCGCGCGGAGACGGCGGTCGTCTCGCCCCACTGTTCTTTGAAGTCCGTGAGCGCCTGCGTGAGATCGTTTTTGATCTCGTCGGTCAGCGTCTTCTTCTCGGCGATGCTGTGGAGCAAGCCGGGGTGCGAGTTCTCGACGAAGCGCAGCAGGTCCGTCTCGAAGCGGCGCAGCTGATCGACGGGGACGTCGTCGGTGTAGCCGTTCGACGCAGCCCAGATGATGAGCACCTGCTTCTCCACGTCGACCGGCGCGTACTGCGGCTGCTTGAGAATCTCCGTGAGTCGCTGACCGCGCGCGAGCTGCGACTGCGTCGCCTTGTCGAGATCGGAGCCGAACTGCGCGAAGGCGGCCAGTTCGCGGTACTGCGCCAGATCGAGTCGGAGCGTTCCGGCGACCGACTTCATCGCCTTGATCTGCGCCGAGCCGCCGACGCGCGAGACGGAGTTGCCGACGTTGATCGCCGGGCGGACGCCCGCGTTGAAGAGGTCGGCTTCGAGGAAGATCTGCCCGTCCGTGATCGAGATGACGTTCGTCGGGATGTAAGCCGAGATGTCGCCCGCCTGCGTCTCGATGATCGGCAGAGACGTGAGCGAGCCCGCGCCCTTCGCGTCGGACAACTTCGAAGCGCGCTCCAACAGTCTCGAGTGGAGATAGAAAACGTCGCCGGGGAACGCCTCGCGGCCCGGCGGGCGGCGGAGCAGCAGAGAGATTTCGCGGTAGGCGGCGGCGTGCTTCGACAGATCGTCGTAGATGGTCAGGACGTGTCGGCCCGTGTCGCGGAAGAACTCGCCGATGGCAGCCCCGGCGTAAGGCGCGAGGTACTGCATCGCCGCGGGGTCGGACGCCGAGGCGTTAACGACGATGGAGTAGTTCATCGCGTCGTTGTCCTGCAAGGTCTTCACGACCTGCGCGACCGTGGAAGCCTTCTGCCCGATGGCGACGTAGATGCAGATCACGTCCTTCCCCTTCTGGTTCAGGATCGTGTCGAGCGCGACCGCCGTCTTGCCCGTCTGCCGGTCGCCGATGATCAACTCGCGCTGACCGCGCCCGATGGGCACCATCGCGTCGATGGCTTTCAAGCCCGTCTGCAAAGGCTCCTTCACCGGCTGGCGGTCGACGACGCCCGGCGCGATGCGCTCGATGGGGTTGAAGGTGTCGGTGATGATCGGACCGCGCTCGTCCAGCGGCTGACCGAGCGCGTTGACGACGCGACCGACGAGCGCGTCGCCCACGGGGACTTCCATGATGCGGCCCGTGCGGCGCACCACGTCGCCCTCCATCACCTTCTGGAACTCGCCGAAGAGCACCGCGCCGACCTTATCCTCCTCAAGGTTCAGCGCGAGCCCGCGCACCTCGTGCGGGAACTCCAGCAGTTCGCCCGCCATCACCTTTTCGAGTCCGTGTACTTCCGCGATGCCGTCGCCGACTTTGATGACCGTGCCGACCTCGGTGACGGTGATGCCCGTCTCGAAGTTTTCGATCTGCTGCCGGATGATGTCGCTGATCTCGTTCGCTCTAATCGGTTCCATAATTTAATGATGAAGCATGTGGGATGAGCGAGGATTGAAATTCGTCGCTCATCGCACGGCGGAGTCCTTAGATTTCCCCCGCCATTCGCTGTTTGATTTGCTGAAGTTTTGTGCGGACGGATCCGTCGTAGACGGTCGAGCCGATGCGCGTAGTCACGCCGCCGATCAGATCATCGTCGACTGCGAACTGAAGTCGCACGCGCCGCCCCGTCAGATTCGACAGACTATCGCCCAAGCTCTCCTGGACGGAAGTGGGGACCGGGCGCGCCGTCGTCACCTGCGCGACCACAACGCCGGAACGCTCGTCCAACTCCAGCGCGAACCTTTTATTGATCTCGTACAGGTCTGGGAGACGCTGATTGCGCAGCAGGACTTGCAAGAAGTTAGCCGTCGTCGGGCGGACGCGCACGCGCGCGATGAGTGCTGCGAGGACGCCGCGCTTCTGCTCGTAGGGAATCGTCGGATTGCGGAAAACTTCGAGCAGGTCAGGATTGCCCTGCATCATTGATTCCCACGCAGACAGTTCCGCCTGCACCTCACGCGCCTCGCCTCCCGCCATCACAACGCCGGCGAGTGCTGCCGCGTAACGGCGCGCCATCGTCTGCACGCTCAACGACGGACACCTCCCAAACTCTCAACATAGTCCCCCATCAGGCGTGCATCGTCCTCGGCTCTCATGTCGCGGCGAATAAGCTCTTCAGCCAGCTGCACGCTCTGCTCTGCGGCATACTGCCGCAATTCTTGACGCGCAGCCTTACCAGCCCCCTCAATCTCTCTCTGAGCATTATCTCGCAACTTACGCATCTCCTCTTCGGTCGCGCGGGCAATGCGTTCACGCTCTTCAGCCGCCTCCCTCTGCGCCTGCGCCCGTATACCCTCAACCTCCGAATCTAAACGCGCCAGCCGCGCCCTAACCTCTTCCAATTTGGCGAGTGCTTCGGCTCGCTCCTCCTGTGCGCGCGTTAGTTCCCTGCGAATCGCCTCCCGTCTTGCTACTAGCGACTCGCTCAGCGGACGTCGTAGGACATAGAACAGCAGGCCTATGAAGACTAAAAGGTTGAAAAATTTCCACGCCTCCCAACCAGGATGGTTCCACCAAGGGGTGGCTGCGCTTTCATTCTCGAGAAGCACTAGAAGGACTAGTGAAAGATTCATTTCAAATATTGGTAGTTTACTTAAAAGGTCTACTCAGAATCTGTTGTCTGATCTCATCTGCCACTCTATGAGTATCTTCCTTGAGCGTTAACCGCGCTTGCTCTGCTTGTGCGTAAATTGAGTTTTTCTGCTCCTCAATGGAAAGCTCTAACTCATCACGTAGTGAGCGCAGCATCGACTGCCTTTCCTGCAAAGCTTCCATCCGCTGGCGTTCCAGAAGACCATAACCCTCTGTCCTCGCCCCGCGTAACGATTGCTCATACATCCCTAAGTCAGACTCGATCTGCTTGAAAATCTTTTGCGCGTCACTAGCGCGTCCGTGCGTTTGTCGCTCTCTCTCCTCAAGAATTTGATTGATAGGTCGAAAAAGAGTTAGGTTTAAGATAAAGACCATCAAAATTATCAGAAATATATGTAGGAATAAGGTTCCGTCCGGTACAAGTTGAATTGTATTTTCAGCTAAGGCGAAGAACATAAATAGTCACCTGGAAATCCTAATTATAGAGAAAAACCCAAGAGAATCAAAAGGTTGGAAACCTAACATAGGGACCTTTGTCCGTCAAGCAAGTACGGATATTTTACCCGCATGAGTAACAGTAATTCAGATACGCGGTTCTGATTTTAAACTTTAAAAGGTTTGTTTTGCCTGCAATTTTGTTGGCTTTGTCCGAACTGGTTTGACTATTCCTGCTCGAGTGATATATTTAATAATCCGTAAATTCTGTGCAAATCCCCATTATTGTAATAGTGAAACTCGATTTTTCCTCCCTCACTTTGTTGATTGGGCAAGATCCTTACTTGAGTGCCAAAGCGCCTCCGAAGTTTCCCTTCAGCTAGGCGCATGTTTGCATCTACTACTTCTACTTTTGGTCCTTCATCTAGTATGGGTTTTTCATTGTTAATAATTTTCTTTATGGTTCTCTCAGTTTGTCGCACTGATAAATTTTTCCCGATAATAACTTGGGCTAAATCGCGCTGTTTATCACTATCATCTAATCCTAGTAGGGCACGGGCATGCCCCATTGTTATTTGGTTTTCTTCAACTAACTTCTGTATGTCTTCAGGTAAACGAAGCAGTCTCAGATAATTAGTGACGAAAGTTCTGTCACGCCCGACCCTTTGTGCCACTGTTTCTTGGGTCAAACCAAGCGTGTCTATTAATCTCTTATAAGCCTGAGCTTCCTCAATAGCATTTAACTCTTGACGTTGAATATTTTCAATCAATGCTAACTCAAGCATTTTATCATCTGCTACATCTCGTACAATTACAGGAATCTTATGTAACCCCGCACGTTGTGCGGCGCGCCATCTTCTTTCCCCAGCGACAATCTGATACCGTTCAGCGCTGATTTTCCGAACAAGGATCGGCTGCACTATCCCGTTCTCTTTGATTGATTGCGCTAATTCATCAAGCTGCTTCTCATCAAACCTGGTACGAGGTTGTAAATTATTCGGCTCAATAACATCAATTTCAACCTCTCTTAACTCTTCACTGCTGTTTGTTGTCGCTTCCGACAGAAGAGCACTCAACCCCCGACCGAGAACCTTTCTTGTCATGTGATAAAATCTCCTTAGCTAACTGAAGATAACTCTCCGCCCCGCGTGAACGTATATCATAGAGGATAATGGGCTTACCGTAGCTTGGCGCTTCTGCCAGGCGTACGTTTCTGGGGATTACTGTTTCAAGTACCTGACTTCCATAAAAATCTCTTAGGTCAGCCGCAACTGCTGATGATAGATTGGTTCGATCGTCATACATTGTTAATAATAACCCCTCTATGATAAGCCCTGGGTTGAGTGACCTCCTTATTCTAGCGAGTGTGTCAAATAGTTCCGTCACCCCCTCGAGGGCATAATACTCACACTGAATTGGTACCAGTAATGAATTAGCACTAGTCAGGGCATTAAGAGTTAATAAGCCAAGGGAAGGCGGGCAATCAATAATAATAAAATCAAACTCTGCTTCAATCTCTTTAATTATATTCTTGAGTCTATATTCTCTCTGCTCAACGTCTACAAGCTCTACTTCTGCGCCGATTAAATTCCTATCTGCAGGAAGAACCTTCAACAGAGGTAATTCCGTATTTTGTATAACATTATGCAAAGGCTCATCTATTATTAATACATGGTAGAGACTACGCCTGAAACTCCCCCTCTGTATTCCAACCCCCGAAGTAGCATTTCCTTGCGGGTCCGTATCTATCAATAAAACTCTTGACTCCGAAACCGCCAAGGCTGCCGCTAAATTGACAGCAGTGGTGGTTTTTCCTACACCACCTTTTTGATTAGCTACCGCAATAATCTTTGCCATGCATTATTTCTCTTAACTTTTCCCGCAATGTATCACAAGCAGCCGAGACTCGCCACCCGTTTTTTACATTTATTATGTTTCACGTGCCACTATTGTACCGATGTGGCACGTGAAACAGATGGAGATTTTGACCTTAGATAGATTAAAAGGGTTACAAGGGCAGTAGGGGTTAACCCGGCTATCTGGCGAGCCTGACCAAAAGTTGCCGGTCGCGCCTGCTCAAAGCGGCAAACCATTTCGTGAGATAACCCCTGAATCGTCCGGAAATCAACTTTGGGTGAGATGATTAAAGTATCATATGAATTGATACGTGCATGGTTGTTACTTTGCGAACGAATATAGCCATGATAAATCAAATCTCCATATACAGTTTCTAAATTCGAGCTCGATGTTTTCATGGGAAGGACAGGGGTAATTAATCTTAAGAAATCATGCATATTAAGCTCTGGTCTCTTAGATAGTTGAGAGAGAGAGATGGAATCTCCTAGATCAGAATGAAGAAGCGTCGAAAAGGCTTGATAAAGGTGGTCTTTGCGTTTAAGAAACATGCCATCTAAAAAGATTCTGATCTGTGCAAGACTGTTACGGCGAGAATTGAAAGAGTCCCAAGTTGCATCATCAACCAAGCCTAACTCATAAGCGTATGAGGAAAGACGCAGATCAGCGGTGTCGTAACGTAAAGAAAGGCGATTTTCCGCTCTGGAAGTGAACATACGATAGGGTTCATCAACTCCGTCTTTGATTAAATCATTGACGAGGACGCCTATATATGACTCAGAGGGGTCCAATTGAAAAGCATCCTTCTTACTAACTTGGAGAGCAGCATTGATTCCTGCCAAAAGACCTTGGCAAGCAGCCTCTTCATAACCTGTTGTCCCGTTAATCTGTCCGGCAAAAAACAGTCCCTTGATTCGCTTGGTTTGCAAGTATGGAGTGAGTTCTCTGGGATCGACGAAATCATATTCGATTGCATAGCCCGGGCGAATAATGCGTGCCTCTTCAAGACCAGAAATCTTATGAACCAAATATTGCTGAAGCTCAGCCGGCATGGAGGTGGAAAAACCGTTAAGATAAATTTCAGTCGTGTCGAGCCCTTCAGGTTCGAGGAAAAGTTGATGACGGTTCTTATCGGGGAACTTAACAACCTTATCTTCTATTGATGGACAATATCGAGGTCCCAATCCTTTAATCTGACCAGAATAAAGAGGGGACTCTGAAAGATTATCCCTAATCGCTTGATGAACTCCCTCATTGGTGTAGCCACTGAAACAGTTAACCTGTCGCTGCTCAATAGTTTGTGTAGAAAAAGAGAAGGGGACGGGATCACTGTCACCGGGCTGGGCTGAGAACTGATCCCAGTCTATAGAACGACCGTCAAGCCTGGGAGGAGTCCCGGTCTTCAGACGACCTAATGGAAAACCTAATTGTTTGAGGCATTCGGCTAACTCGGTTGAGGCAGGTTCCCCCGCCCGCCCTGCCGCATAAGTCCTTTTACCTGTATGAATTAGACCGTTTAAAAAGGTGCCGGTGGCGAGTATCACAGTCTCTGTTCGGATCCGCCGCGTGTCCTGCATTTCAACGCCGAGGATTTGTCCATTATTAACTATCAGATCAATAACAAGCCCTTGTCTCAGGTGCAGATTTGGGGTTGCCTCCAGAGTAAGTCGCATCTCCCTACGGTAAAGACCCCTGTCAGCCTGAGCCCGAGGGGA
>JAIVJC010000144.1:14874-22993 GCA_020200235.1 Acidobacteriota bacterium
CCCGCCGATGGCTGGATTACAAGACATTTGTCCGATTAAATCTAGATTAAGGGTGATTAATGCAGTCTGAGCGCCCATACGCGCCGCAGCAGATGCAGCCTCGCAGCCCGCATGACCTGCGCCGATCACGACCACATCGAACTTCTCGTCATAACTCATGACTATTTACCAATGCAGAAGGTGGCAAAGATTTCAGAGAGGACATCTTCCGGGGTGGTTTCCCCGGTGATTTCGTCGAGGAAGCGCAGGGCGTCATAGAGCCCGACCAGAATCAGGTCTTCAGATGCTTTATGGTGAAGTACGCCACCGGATGAGTGTAGAGCTCCGGTGGCACGCCGCAGGAGATCAAAGTGGCGCGCGCTAGTGATGAGAAAGTCTTCGTCGTGCTCATTTCCGGCGTCGAAGGGGCGGAGTATAGCATGCTGAAGTTCTTCGAGACCTGCGCCCGTTTTTGCGGAGACAGGTAAGCTATCTAAATGTCGAGACGCTCCGTTCAAACGCGCAGCGCCGAAGTTCACCAGATCACTTTTGTTCAGCGCGATGAGATGTTTCGCATCAAACACTTCCGCCAAAATCGCTTCATCATCCGCACTTAAAGGTTGAGCGCCGTCGACGACGACGACGATTAGATCGGCGTCTGCGACCGCGCGTCGCGTGCGCTCGATCCCCAGATGCTCAATCGGATCCTCCGACTCGCGCATGCCGGCGGTATCCGTCAGTAGAACGGGGACGCCTTTGATGTTGAGAACTTCACTCAGGCTGTCGCGAGTCGTCCCCGGAATGTCGGTGACGATGGCGCGCTCGGAAGAGAGGAGTCTGTTAAAGAGGCTGGACTTGCCCGCGTTCGGGCGACCGATGAGCGCGACTTTCAGACCCTCTTTCAGAAGTCGACCGGCGCGGAAAGTATTCGCCAATGCTTCGAGGTTGCGCGTGAGTCCTTGCAACTGCAAGCCGATCTTCGCGATCGCGACATCGGGCAGATCGTCTTCGACGAATTCGATTGCGGATTCGAGCGGCACGATGATCTTGATCAGGGCGTCCTTCACCGGCTGGATTCGTGAAGAGAGTTCGCCGCCGAGTTGGCGCGCGGCTTGGCGAGCCGCGGCGTGCGTCTGCGCGTCGATGAGATCGCGCACGGCTTCCGCCTGCGTGAGATTCATCCGACCGTTCGACAACGCGCGGAGGGTGAATTCGCCCGGATTAGCCACGCGCGCGCCGAGGTGGAGGAGCGCGTCGATGACGCGCAGTAAGATGACGGGCGAGCCGTGGCAGCTCAGCTCAACGATGTCTTCTCCGGTGAACGAGTGTGGGGCTTTGAAGTAAGTGAGGAGAGCTTGATCGAGCGTCTCGTCGCGGTCCGTATCGCGGAGGGTTCGAAGCGTGACGCGGTGCGGATCGGGCGCGAACTGTTCGTCGCGCAAGAGACTGCGCACGTAGTCGAGCGAGTCGTCGCCGCTCAGGCGGATCACGCCGATGCCGCTTCGACCGGGCGGCGTGGAGAGCGCGACGATAGTATCCGAACTCTGCACGGACGGCTGCCTGACGCATCGCGCAAATAGATCACGCGATAAGATCGTGGTGAACTACTTCCCGGCTGCTGTTTTCAGAGAAACTTTGAGCCTGCGCGCGTTGCCTTCGCTGACCGACTCGGTGTGCAAGTCCTCTTCGCCCGCGAGTGTGAGGTGAATGACGCGGCGCTCGCTCGCGTCCATCGGCGCGAAGGTGAAGGGGACGCTCGAGGAACGGACTTGATCGGCCGCGACCTTCGCCATCGTGCGCAACTCCGCGGCGCGCGTCGCGCGGAAGTCGCCCACGTCGCAGACGAACCTTTTGCCGAAAGGGAGCCGACGGCCGCGCGCCTGGTTGAGCAGGTGTTCGAGCGCGTGCAGCAGTTCTCCGCCTTCGCCGCGCAGAAGGGAATCGTCGTCTCCCTCTAGATTCAGCACGCAACCGTCTTCGGTCTCGCTCGCGCTGGCGCGCAGATCGAGACCGGTAGATTCGAGAATCGAGTTAAGAAACTCCTCGCCGCCCTGGCATTCGTCGCTCATAAATTTTCGCCCCGCTAAATTCTCCCGGCAAAACGCTCGACCGTAAGACCTTTCGCACGACGCGTTTCACGTTTCACGCCTGCGAGACGCGCGCCGCCTTCAATTTCTTCGCCCGCTGCTTGTCAACTTCCTGCGGCGGCTCTCCGTCGTCCTCCGACTTGACCAGACGGTTGATGAGCATCTGCTGCCCGAAGCCCACGAAGTTGCCGACGATCCAGTAGACGAGCAGTCCCGACGGCGCGCTCCACAGAATGTAGAGCATCATCACCGGCATCATCACCATCATCATCTTTTTTTGCAGCGGATCGGCTGACGGCGCGGGCGTCACGAGTTGCATGACGAGCATCGAAGCCGCCATCAGGATCGGCAGCAGGTGGATCGTGTAGGGCTCCGCCGCCGAGAGATCGTGTATCCAGAGGAACGACGCCATGCGGAAGTCGAGCGAGATCGTGATCGCCGTGTAGACCGCGATCAGGAACGGCATCTGGATGAGCAGCGGCAGGCAGCCCCCGAGCGGATTGCCCTCCTTCATCAACCGGAGCTGCTCCATCTGCAACTCCTTCAGGCGGGGATCGTTCTGCTTCATCCCCTTGATCTTCTCCTGCAGCTCCTTCATCTTCGGCGCGAGCTTCTGCGCGCGCTTCATCGATTTCGACGAGCGCCACTTGAGCGGGAAGAAGAACGAATAGATGACGACGGTGAAAAGTATGATCGCGACGCCGTAACTGTTCGTCAGCCGCTGGAAGAACTCGATGGCGGCGAGGAAGGGCGGCGCGAGGTGGCGAGTCACGAAGCCGAACCACGATCCGTAATTGATCAAGCCTTCGAGATCGACCGTGCGACCTTGAAGATTCTTACTGACTTCCGCGCTCGCAGTAGCCAGAAGGTTGTGATCCTTCGGGCCGACGTAAATCTGCGTCGTGGATCCGTCGGTCGGCACGCGCAGGTACGACGTAAGGAGGAACCTTTCCTCCTTCGCGCCATCCGCCTCGTGCTCGTAGCGCGTCGTGCGCAACTCCAGCTCGTCGCTCGGGCGCGGCGGGACGGCAGCCATCGCGAAGTAGGTGTCGGCGACGCCGGACCAGTCGATCGTGCCGTTGACGATCTGCCGATCCTGCGAGTTCTTATTCTCGTGAACCGACGTGGCGTAAAAGATTTGAGCTTTGCCGTTGACGACGGAGACGCCCTCCGGCGCGATGGAATAAAAGCTGTACTTCGCAATGCCCTGATCGCCGATGCTAGGTCCGACGCCGAGCTTAGCCGCGGGCACGACCTGTCCGCCGCGCGCGAGTTTGATCGCCATCCCGACGCCGTAGCTGTCGCCGTTGAAACTGAGACTCTTAATCACCTCGCCGCCCGTCGCTTCGTCGCGCAGTGTGAAGGTGATGGTCTTCGTCTCGCCGGGTCTGAGTTCGACGCGCGCGTCGCCGCTCTCACCTTCGACGCCATCGATCCGATAATTTCTGGAAGCGAGAAAGTTGTCGAAGGCGTCGTCGCCCGTGAGGAGTCGCAGCGCGGTCGAGCGCGCCTCCTGGCGGACGTTCTCGGGAGCGGACTGAAGATACTTTTCCGTCGGGATCAGTTCCAGCGGCTGCGGAGAATTCTTGCCGCCCGCGACCGAATAGAGCGGCTGACCGGTGCGCTGATTATTTTTGAGCACCCAACTCGTAGCTACCGCGCCCCGCGCGCTGAATGTCGCCTCGTAGAGCGGGGACTTCACCGTCACCGATCTTTGAGGCACGTTATCGGTGCCGGGCGCGGCTTGTGTCTGCTGCTGTTGAGGCGTCGCGGCTGGAACGTTCGCGGGAGAAGCCGTTGGGGTGGTTGTCGCCGACTGGTTCGAGTTCGCGTTAGTCGGGCGCGGGGCGTTGCGTTCGACGAGAAATGTCCAGCCGAAAAGAATAACCGCGGAAAGGGCGAAGGCTAGAAGTAGGCGCTTTTGATCCATTTTGGAGTGAAGTGTTTGGCGAGAAACTCCCGTATAAAAATTTTACTCGACCGGATCGTACCCGCCCGGGTGAAATGGGTGGCAGCGCAACAGGCGGCGCAGACTCATCCAGCTACCACGCCAGGCTCCGTGACGTTTAACTGCCTCGTAAGCGTATTCTGAACAGGTCGGGACGAAACGGCAAGCAGGCGGGAGCAGCGGCGAGAGTAGTTTCTTGTAAGCCGTCAGCAAGAATAAAAGAACGCTCTTCACGAATGCCTCAGCCCGTCGCCGAGCCTGTCGCCCCGCTCATCCTTTGCCACACGACCCGCAATCTTCTGCAAGTCATCGAGCGCGGCTGCCATCTTCACCTCGAGCAAGGGGCGTTTCGCGTTGAAGACCCAGTCGTAGTTCTGCCCCAGGTCGCCGAGAATTACCTCACTCAGGCGGAACGACTCGCGCAACAAGCGCTTCACGCGGTTGCGCCCGACGGCGGCGCGGCTGACCTTACGTGAAGCCGTGATGCCGAGCCGGTGTTGCCCGCAGCCATTTGGCAGGACGAAGGCGGTCATCAAACCCCCATCGTACCGCCTCCCCGAACCGTAAACGACGCGGAATTCCGAGGACTTTCTCAACTTCGCGCTGCGTGGCAATCCGCGCCTCGACTCAGTAATGCGACGGCGTCAGGCGCTTACGACCCTTCGCGCGACGCCTTTTCAGCACCAGACGCCCGTTTTTCGTAGCCATGCGAGCCCGGAAGCCGTGCGTCTTGGCGCGGCGGCGGTTGTTCGGCTGAAATGTTCTCTTGGGCATAGGATAGCCTCTCCTTCCTTAACGAAAAGCGATAGACTAACTTGATGACTCTTTACTGTCAAGGATAGCTGCGTAATCGGTTCTTTAACTTTGGGAGTCATACTCCTGGAATTAGACCCCTTCTGCCGTCCCGCCAATACCCCGCGATCACATTGGCTATCCAACTCACTCCTAAAGATTCTGTTCTAAAACGATTCAACATTGCTAACTTACGATTTGGTATATCAGCTATTTCTGCGCGGTTTTTCAGGCTTATTAAAAAACTTCGACCGCTGTGGATTTTCTCTTGCAAAGCCCCTATTGATATGTTAGTCTCCCGCCCGTTTCGCAATGGCGGAATACCCGTAAGTAGTTGAAAGATAAACGCTTAAAGCGTTACTTTAAGTCTCCTGAAGTTTTCCACAGCTTGTGGAAAACTTTGTGGAAAACCTTTACTTTAAGTCTCGGAAATTAAGGAAAAGGTGTTCGGACAACGCTTTCCGGAAGATAGCTAAATGAATCGCTTGAAAAGTCGGAAGCGCAAAACCGTATGCTTTTAATTCGGGCGCTTGAGTAGTCAAATCTCCGCTTGGGTGAGCAAAACGATGAGTACAGTAATCGAAACGAGAGTCTGGACGAATCTCCTTCAAGCCGTCGAAAAGCGGCTTAACCACCAGAGTTTCGAGACGTGGTTCAGGTCGATCCAGTTCGATGGCTATGACGAGAGCGATCAGGTCATTCACCTGAGAGCGCCCAACCAAGTTGTTAAAGACTGGGTCAGCGCCAACTACTCGGACGTGATTGACGCCTCGCTCAAGGAGATGAATCTCGCCTCGTACCAAGTGGACTGGACCATAGATGAAGGCTCACCTGCCGAAATGGAGGCTATTAGTAATAAGGAGAAGGTCGAGGAGGCGGAGTTTAACTTGGAATCTTCCCCGACTAACAGAGCGCAGGGGAACTCATCAAGCCTCATGTCATTGCTGGAAGCCGCCGAGTCCGACGGCCTAGCCCCGAGTGCCACGAACTTCGTCGATATCGAGCCGCTGGAGTTGTCGCTGAACCCGAAGTGTATGTTTAAAACCTTTGTGGTCGGCTCCTGCAACCAGTTCGCGCACGCCGCGGCGCAGGCGGTAGCTGACGCGCCGGGGAAAACTTACAACCCTCTATACATATATGGGGGCGTGGGGCTCGGCAAGACACACCTGATGCACGCCATCGGGCACGCGGTTAAGGAGAAGAACAAGTACCTGCGCCTCTCCTACATCTCCGCCGAGAGGTTCATGAACGAGCTGATCAACGCGATCCGCTACGACAAGGCGCAGACGTTCCGCGAGAAGTATCGCTCGATTGACGTGATGCTGATGGACGACATCCAGTTCATGGCGGGCAAGGAGCGGACGCAGGAGGAGTTTTTCCACACCTTCAACGCGCTCTACGACAAGCAGAAGCAGATCGTCATTTCGTCCGACTGCCCGCCGCGCGAGATCCCGACGCTGGAAGAGCGCCTGCACTCGCGCTTCGAGTGGGGGTTGATCGCAGACATGGAGCCGCCCGACCTCGAAACCAAGGTGGCGATCCTCAAGCGCAAGGCTGATCTCGACGGGGTCACGCTGCCGGACGACGTGGCATTCTTCATCGCCGGCAAGGTCAAGAGCAACATCCGCGAGTTGGAAGGCTCGCTCGTCCGCCTCATCGCCATCTCTTCGCTGCGCGGCATCCCGATCTCGAAGATGCTGGCGCAGGACGCGATCCGCAACATCGCCGAAGACGAGCGACCCGCCGGCGTCACCATCGAACAGATTCAGCGCGTGGTCTCGGCGCACTACAAACTCCGGCTCGAAGAGTTGAAGTCCAAGAACAACTCGCGCCAGATATCTTTCCCGCGCCAGGTCGCGATGTACCTGTGCAAGCGTTTGACGAAACACAGCTTCCCGGAGATCGGGCGGGAGTTTGGAGGCAAGCACCACACGACTGTTATCCACAGTGTGGAAAAGATCGAAGGGCTCGTTTCAAAGGATCAAAATTTCCACAGGGTCGTGAGCGACCTTACGGACAATCTTTGCAGATAGTTAGCTGAGATCATCGGTAAAAATTATCCACAGCATGGTTTTCGGATTAGCTCTTTCGTGTCTTACACTTGACCTTAAGTTTTCCACATTTCCACAGGTGGCTACATAAACGTGCCTGTGAAAATGTGGAAAACTTTATGTGCGATCTCTTTTCCACATGACTAGGGTTTATTTCCACAGCGATTTCCACACCCCCTGTGGAACGCAAATCTTTCAGTCAGAACAGTAAGGTGACTTTTCCACATTTCCACAGGCACTACTACTACTACTAGATATATAAATAAGAGTATTAAGTATAGTAGTAGTAGGAAAAGGGCGCGCGTCGCTTCACCGTTTGGCAATCGATAAGTTTATGTTCCCAAGGAGACGGTAAATGGAATTCAGCATCACAAAAAACGCTCTGCAAAAAGAGTTGGGATTCGTCCAGGGGATCGTCGAGAGGAAGAACACGATACCTGCCCTTTCAAACATCCTCATCGAGTCGGTCGGCGAGAACACGATCCGGCTCATCGGGACAGACCTCGACGCCACACTGCGTTGCGAGGCGGAAGCCGAAGTGCAGTCGCCCGGCGCGATGTGCGTCGGCGCGCGCAAACTCTTCGACATCGCGCGCACGCTTCCCGATGCGCCCGTCAGCTTCCGCAAGGAGGAGAACAACTGGGCGACCATCAAGTGCGAGCGCTCTAACTTCCGATTAGCGGGCGTCGAGCGCGAGAGCTTTCCCGAAATTCCGAGCTTCCGTTCCGCCCCCGTCAAGATGCCCGCCGAGATCTTCAAGACGTTCATCGACCGCACCATCTTCGCCATCACCCTCGAAGAGTCGCGCTACACGCTCTCCGGCGCCAAGTTCATGCTCGACAAGACGGGCGCGCGCATGATCACGACCGACGGGCACCGCCTCGCCTACATCGAGCGCAAGGATTTGGGCGAGGGCGTGCCGAAGGAGACGATGGACACGCTCATCCCGCGCAAGACGCTCGCCGAGCTGAACAAGCTGACGACCGGCTACGACGGCGAGATCAGCCTCGGCGCGGACGAGAACCACATCTACTTCGAGGCGGGTCCCCGGCTGCTCATTTCCCGCACGCTGACCGGCCAGTTCCCCAACTACGAGATGGTCATGCCGAAGAACAACGACAAAGTCGCCATCTTCGACGGGGCTGCGCTCGGTCAAGCCGTCCGCCGCGTCGCCCTGATGTCGGACGAGCGCACGCGCGCCATCCGCCTGCACCTCGTCTCCGGCAGCCTCAACATCGCCGCCCAGACGGCGGAAGAGGGCG
>JAIVJC010000026.1 GCA_020200235.1 Acidobacteriota bacterium
CCCCTGACCCCCGCTCGATGATCGGCGAGAGGAAATCCACCGTGCGCCCGGTCGCGCCGCGGTTCCGTTTGACGAGGGCGAGAGCGTTGTCTCCGAGCCGGCGGCGCCGCTCGTCGTCGTTCAGCAGGTCTTTGAAGACGCGCGCGAGGGCGGCGGGCGTCTCAGCATCTGGGAGCGCTGGGAGTTGGACGAGCGCGTCGTGCGCGACGAAGTCGCGGACGATCTCCGCGAAGTTGAAGGTGTGCGCGCCGGTGACGGCGCATCGCGCCGCCGCCGCCGGCTCCAGAACGTTGTGCCCGCCCGTCGGCGCGACGCTCCCGCCGACGAAGACTACTTCGGCGAGCGGGTAGGCGGCGCGCAGCTCGCCGACCGTGTCGAGCAGGATCGCGTCGCAGGTCGCGTCGCGCGGCGAGGCTTCGGCGGTGCGGCGCGACCACGAGAGACCGGAAGAGTCGAGCAGCGCGGCGACCTCCGCGAACCGTTCCGGGTGGCGCGGGGCGACGAGCAGGCGCGGGTTCGTGTGCGGGAGAGCGGCGCGGAGTCGTTTGAAGGCTTCGACGATGAGCGACTCTTCCGGCGCGTGCGTGCTGGCGGCGACGACGAGCGGGCGGCTGGCGTCGAGCGCGAAGCGCGCGCGCAGTTGCGCGGTCAACGGCTGCGGGGTTTCCGCGTCGTCGGCGTCGAACTTGACGTTGCCGGAGACGCGGACGCGCTCCGGCGCGACGCCGAGCTCGCGCAGGCGCGCGGCGTCTGCCTCAGTCTGCATGACGGCGAGAGAGAGAGTGCCGAGGGCGCGTCGGACGAAGCCGCGGAGCAGTTTATAGCGGCTGAAGGAACGCTCGGAGAGGCGACCGTTGACGAGCGCTACCCGGACGCCGCGCGCGCCGCACTCCGCGAGAAAGCGGAACCACAGCTCCGTCTCCATCAGGATCACGACCGAGGGGTTGACGGCGTCGAGCGCGCGCCGCACGCTCCAAGCCCAGTCGAAGGGGAAGTAGAAGACGGACGCGGCGAGCCCGCGGAACGCCTCGCGCGCCACGCGCTGACCCGTGAGCGTGGTGGTCGAGACGACGAGCGCGTGCGAAGGGAACCGCCCGGCGAGCGCGCGCGCGAGCGGTCGCGCCGCCTGCGTCTCGCCGACCGAGACGCAGTGGAGCCAGACGACGGGGCGACCGCCCGGATCGATCTTCCCGACGCCGCCCGCGCGCTCGCGCAAACCCTCCACGTATTTGCCGTGGCGCAGCGCGTCCCACAGGAAGGCGGGCAGCAGCGCGATGATGCCGAGCGTGAGTAGGAGGCTGTAAAGAAGAAGCATCAGTGATGAGTGATGGGTGATGAGTGATGAGTTAAAAGTTTTTACTCATTACTCATCACCCATCACTCATCACTTTGTGACCTACTTGACGCGCTCCATGTAGCGCCCTTCCGAAGGGTCGACGCGGATGCGGTCGCCCTCGTTGACGAAGGGCGGGACCTGTACGGTCGCGCCGTTTTCGAGCCGGGCGGGCTTGTTGACGTTCGAGACGGTCGAGCCCTTGAGCGAGGGCTCGGTCGAGACGACGGTGAGTTCGAGAGAGGGCGGCAACTCGATGCCGATGGGCTGCCCCTCGTAGAACTCCGCCTGGATGCGAAGACCGGGCGTCAGCCACTGCGCCGCGTCGCCGAGGTCTTCCTCGCTGAAGGCGGTCTGCTCGTAGTTCTCCGTGTTCATGAAGTGGTGCTGCGAGCCGTCGGAGTAGAGGTACTCCATCTCGTGCTGTTCGAGCGTCGCGCGGTCGACCGTGTCGGAGGAGCGGAAGCGGTGTTCGAAGGAAGAGCCGGTCTTCAGGTTGCGCAGCTTCGTCTGCACCATCGCGCGCAGGTTGCCGGGCGTGTGGTGGCGGAAGTCGACCACCTTGCAGAGGTTGCCCTCGAAGAGGATGATCATGCCGCGCCGGATTTGTGTCGCAGGAATTGCCATGACTGTTTCTCGATCTCCGTCTGAATAATTTGCTGACGAGTAAGGGCTCGGAAAAAGGGCGCGCGGTACGGTCATCGCCGCACTGCCTTTCGCAAACGGCGTAGTCTAACGATCGAGCCGAGAGTTTGTCCAGCGGGGCAGGTTCGTCGCGGCAATATCGGGATCGGACGCGCGGGCGGAACCGTCGACGCTTCGAGCCGGCAGTCAGTATGGTGTGATCAAAAAGAGAGCGGGCGGTCAACAGGCAAGTTTGCACTCGCCGGCTGCCCGCCCGCTCTCTTCGGAGGAGCCCACCTTCCTGCACAGTAAGAACGACGAAGGCTCGCTAAAGTTTCAAAAAAATGCGCGAAGATTTCACGCGGCGCGGGCGCGCTGGAAGTTGCGGCGCTGTCGCGCGAAGGCGTCGAGCCAGTCCTGCGCCTGCTCGTAGTAGGGGTAACGCTCCTCCTCGGCGCGGAAGGTCTTGGTGTGGTAGAAGCGGCGCCCCTTGATGAGGCGTGCCGGGTGCTTGATGTGCAGCATCTCGTGGAAGAGGATGTACTCGACGAACCACTCCGGCACGTCCGGCGAGTCGAGGGACTTGCTGATGACGATCGTCTCGTGGACGGGATCGTGGTGACCGAGGATGCGCCGCGTGCGGCGCGGCGACCAGGAGAGCGTCGGCTTCTCCAACTCCCCGCCGAAGTGGCGGCGGTTCAGCCGGTCGAAGAGTCGTTCGAGGTTGTAGTTCACCCCGCGCGGGCTGGTGAGTTGCTTGCGGCCGCGCCGCCGCCGCGCGATGTCTGCGGCGCGCTGCACCTGCGGCGAGAAGGCGTAGTCGCGGTAGACGCGGTCGTGCACCTGCGGCGTGCGGCGGCGCAGGAGCTTGGCGACGAGGATGAACGCGAGAGCGCGGTGGATGTTCATCGGCGCGTCGCGGAAGATGTCGGAGACGCGGACGTAGACGCGCCCCGAACGCAAACGGATCGTGTGGTTCAACCCGGTGTAAGGGTAGAAGCGCACCTCGATGTCGGGCGTCGGTCGGCTCGGTTCGAGCTGACGGAAGGCGTCTGTGAAGAGCGCGCCGAGATGTGTCTGCGTGTCTGGCATAAACGGGAAATCATGTCGCGGAGAGACAAGTGCCGGAGGCGACTCTTCGATCTCAAAACCCGCTCGGGAGTGCCCCCGGCAAACGGGTCGATGGTTCGGGATTGTAGCCAGCCTCGCGGTCATATTACGGGGTGCTCTGCCGCAGCGTCAACGAACGTTTATGGGGCACGGCTAAGCTGTTGAAGAGCTTACGATTGACGGCTCGGAGACTTCAGCGGATCAATAAAGCCGTCGGGGCAGCTATCTTAAATGGTTGAAGGATAGTAACTTACAATGATTATCGATGGCTGAGGTCAGCGTCCATCGGTAACATTATAAAATCCAGCGATTAACTCCTGAGCGGCGTTTCGTCGGAGGGAAACGACTCGTCGAAGCTGTGTTTGAGGCTCAAAAAGTTGTGGGAAATCTAACGGGACGAAACCCCTGCGGGGTTGGCGCAAGAGTTATTTGCACCGCATTTCTGGGATCGGCTATACTCATCGGGGTCTGAGCTTATTCAGACCGCAAAATTAACTCTTGACAGCAGTTGGGCGGAAAGGTATTGATTGAATTGACACCTTTTGCGGGTGGTGCGCCCGCCTGAGGTCTCCATTCCTTAAGCCGCCCGTTTCCCCCTTTTCCCCGGTCTTCCATGTCTACGCGCAGCCACAGCTCTCGAATCACGTCCGAGCGTCTGCCCGACGCACGCGCGCAGTTCGTGCTCACCGAGATCATCAGGGAGCACCAGCGGACGGGCGAGCCCGTCGGCTCGCGCGCCGTCGCGGAGCGCTGCGCGCGGGGCGCGGGGTGGAGCGCGCCGACGATCCGCAACGTGATGGCGGCGCTCGAAGAGGCTGGCTTCGTCGAGCAGCCGCACACCTCCGCGGGGCGCGTCCCGACCGACAAGGGCTACCGCTACTACGTCGATCACGTGGTCGGCGCGGCGCGGCTCTCGAAGAACGACGCCGAGACGATCGACACGCTGCTCGGCGGCGCGGGCGCGGGCGCGAACCCGAGCCGACTGATGGAGCGCGTCTCGCGACTGCTCTCGGGGCTGTCGGAGAACGTCGGCATCGTCGTCTCGCCCTCGCTCACCGAGAGCCCGCTGCAACACGTCGAGTTCGTCGCCCTCGCCGACGGCGGCATCCTCGTCGTCATGATCTTCGCGCCGAACATCGTGCAGAACCGGATCGTGCGCGTCGGCGAGACCCTGACGCAGGACGAGCTGGATCGCACGGCGCGATACCTGAACGCGGAGTTCACGGGCAAAAGCCTGACGGCGATCCGCGCCGAGATCGTGCGGTTGATGCGCGCCGAGAAGGCGCTCTACGACCGGCTCGTGCGCAACGCCGTGCTGCTCTTCGACAGGAGCCTCGAAGGCGGCGACTCCGGGGAGGGCGACGTTTATGTCGACGGCGCGTCGAGCATTCTCGACAAGCCCGAGTTCGCCGACTCCGAGCGGATGCGCGAGCTGTTCCACACGCTCGAAGCGAAGTCGCGGCTGGTGCAAATCCTGAGCGAGTGCATCGCTGCCGGGCGCGGCGCGGGTCAGGTGAGGGTTCACATCGGCAGGGAGTTCGCCGCGCCCTCGATGCAGTCGTGCGCGCTCATCACCGCGCCCTACCGCGTCGGCGCGGGCGGCGTCGCGGGCACGCTCGGCGTCGTCGGACCGATGAGGATCGAGTACGCGCGCCTGATGGCAATCGTCAACTACGTCGCGCTGCGGATGGAGAGCGTGCTGCGCGAGGAGACCGCGCTAGTTTGAAATTCGAGCGAGGGGCGGCGCCGCCAGTCAGCGCCCGATGTTCTCGCTTTTGGAATAGGATGATCGAGAAGAACACACCAACAGGTAGCCGCATCCCGGTTCGCTTCGTCGACGACGAAGAGGGCGCGGGCGACGCACAGACGCCGGAGGAGCTGGGTCGAGCCTCGTCTTACGAGGGCGAGACCGAGATGCGACAGCGCACGAACCGCGGCGCGGAGCCGGAAGTCGGAGCCGCGGACCACGCTGACGACGCCGGCGCGCCGCGCGACGCGGAGCTGCCGGAGAAGCGCGATGATCAGGACACAGCCGGTCGCGCGCGGCGCGCGTCGCGCGACTCTTCTGCCCGCGGCGTTGAAAGCTCCGAGCGCGCCGAGCCGCGGCGCGCGAGCCCGTCCGTCTCGTCCGCGGCGGAGGTGCTGGCGGCGCAGGCGGAGGCGCGTCTGATCGAAGACGAGTTGCAGAAGGCGAAGTCCGAGCGGCAGGAGTTGCACGACTTGCTGGCTCGTCGTCAGGCGGACTTCGAGAATTACCGCAAGCGCACGGATCGCGAGCGGACGGAGACTTACGGTCGCGTCGCGGGCGAGGTGGCGAGTCAAATCCTGCCCGTCCTCGACAACCTGAGCCGCGCGGTCGCCGCCGAGGCTTCCATCGAGGCGAGCGAGTCGCAGGAGTTCCGCAACTTCCTGCACGGCGTCGAGCTGATCGCCAAACAGCTCAACGGCGTGTTGGAGAACCTGGGCGTCGTGCCCGTCGAGACGGTCGGTCGGCACTTCGACCCGCACGTCCACGAGGCGGTCGCGACCGAGCAGACGGAAGAGTTCGAACCGGACACAGTCACGCAGGAGATTCAACGCGGTTACCGCATCGGCGACCGACTCCTGCGACCCGCCATGGTCAAGGTGGCAACCCGTTAGAAGAGCGTCGTGCGTTTCGGCGCACCCCGCCTCCCCACTCCACCAGCCCTCCACGTTTAGGAATCGAGTTATGGGAAAAGTTATAGGCATCGACTTAGGGACGACAAACTGCTGCGTCGCCGTGCTCGAAGCGGGCACGGTGCAGATCATCCCTAACAAGGAAGGCGGGCGCACGACCCCGTCGGTCGTCGGCTTCACCGACAAGGGCGAGCGGCTCGTCGGCCAGATCGCCAAGCGGCAGGCTGTGACGAACGCCTCGAACACGGTTTACGCCGTCAAGCGTCTGATGGGCCGCCGCCACAACTCGGCGGAGGTGCAGCGCGCCGTCGAGTCAGCCGCCTTCGAGATCATCGACGCCGCGAACGGCGACGCGCGCATCCGCGTGCAGGGGCGCGTCTACAGCCCGCAGGAGATCTCGGGCATCGTCCTGCAGCGTCTGAAGGCGGCCGCCGAGGACTTCCTCGGCGAGGCGATCGGCGAGGCGGTCGTCACCGTCCCCGCCTACTTCGACGACGCGCAGCGGCAGGCGACGAAAGACGCGGGCAAGATCGCGGGGCTCAAGATCGAGCGCATCATCAACGAGCCGACCGCCGCCGCGCTGGCGTACGGGCTCGGTCGCGAGGGGTCGGAGCGCATCGTCGTCTACGATCTCGGCGGCGGGACGTTCGACGTGTCGATCCTGGAGATGAGCGACGGCGTCTTCGAAGTGCTCGCCACCTCCGGCAACACCTTCCTCGGCGGCGAGGACTTCGACGAGCGCATCATCGACTGGATGGTCGAGCAGTTCAGCGAGGAGACGGGCATCAACCTGCGCGAGGACAGGCTTGCCCTCCAGCGCCTGAAGGAGGCGGCGGAGCGCGCCAAGTGCGAGCTGTCGTCGCTCTCGGAGACGAACGTCAACCTGCCGTTCATCGCGGCTGACGCCTCGGGTCCGAAGCACTTCAGCAAAACTTTAACGCGCGAGAAGTTCGAGCAGCTCGTCGGCGATCTTGTCGAGCAGACCATCGAGCCGTGCCAGAAGGCGCTGTGGGACGCGAAGCTCCAGCCGACGGACATCGACAAGGTGCTGCTCGTCGGCGGTCAGACGCGCTCGCCGATCATCTCGCGCACGGTCGCGGAGATTTTCGGTCGCGAGCCCTCGTCGGAGATCAACCCGGACGAGGTGGTCGCGATGGGCGCGGCGATTCAGGGCGGCGTGCTGACGGGCGAGGTCAAGGACATCGTGCTGCTCGACGTGCTCCCGCTCTCGCTCGGGCTGGAGACGCGCGGCGGCCTCTTCACCAAACTCATCGAGCGCAACTCGACGATCCCGCTCCGCAACTCTCTGACGTTCACGACCGTCGTCGACAACCAGTCTTCGGTCGAGATTCACGTGCTGCAGGGCGAGCGCGAGGTCGCGCAGGGCAACAGGAGCTTGGGCAAGTTCGAGCTGGTCGGCATCCCGCCGAGCCCGCGCGGCGCGCCGCAGATCGAGGTCTTGTTCGAGGTGGACGCGAGCGGCATCCTGAGCGTCTCGGCGACCGACAAGGCGACGAGTCGCAAGCAGGAGATGCAGATCACGCCGACCTCCGGCTTGTCGCCCGACGAGATCGAGATGCTGATCTCGGAGGCGGCGGGCGCGTCTAAGCGCGACCAGGAGTTGAAAGAGATCATCGCGATGCGCAACCGCGTGGAGTCGCTGACGCGCAACGCGCAGCGCGCCTACCAGGAGGTCGGCTCCGCCCTCTCGACCGAGGAGCGGCAGGACGTGCAGGACGTGCTCGCCGCGTGCGCGGGCGCGGAGCAGTTGCAGGACGCGGAGGAGCTCCAGCGCCTCCTCGCCGAGACCGAACGGGTCGCTACGCTGCTCACCGAAGCCGTGCTAAACTCTTCCGGCATGGGCGGCGTCGCGGCTCCCGCGCCGAGCGGCGGCGAGGCGAGTCCGGGCGGCATCGTCGAGAGATATTAAGAATAGGTGACAAGTAAACCGTGACGGGTGACAGGTAAGGCAGTCTATAACGGCTCTTACCTGTCACCTGTTACGGTTTCCGGTTTACGGCTTTCAAAAGATGAGCAAACGCGATTACTACGAAGTGTTGGGCGTCGGCAAGGGCGCGGGCGAGCAGGATTTGAAGAGCGCGTACAAGCGGCTCGCCAGACAGTTTCACCCCGATCTGAACCACGGCAACGCCGAGGCGGAGGAGAAGTTCAAAGAGGTCGCCGAGGCTTACGCGGTGCTCTCGAACCCGGAGCAGCGCGCGCGCTACGACCGGCACGGGCACGCGGGCGTCTCTTCGGCGGGCGCGCCGAACTGGGGCGCGAGCGGGTTCGGCAACATCGAAGACATCTTCGATCTCTTCGGCATCGGCGAGATGTTCGGCGGGCGCACGGCGTCGGGTCGCCGCACGGCTTCGCAGCGCGGCTCGGACTTGCGCTACGACCTCGAAATCAGCCTCGAAGAGGCGGCGGAGGGCGTGACGGCGCAGCTACGCATCCCGCGCCTCGAATCCTGCGAGACCTGCGCGGGCACGGGCGCGAAATCGGGCACGCAGCCCGAAGCCTGTACGACCTGCGGCGGCAGGGGCGAGGTGCTCTACAAGCAGGGCTGGTTCGCCGTCCCCCGCAGGTGCGCGGCGTGCGGCGGGGCGGGCCGCGTCGTCGAGAACCCTTGCGAGAAGTGTCGCGGCGCGGGTCGGGTCGAGCGCGAGAAGCAGATGGAGGTGAAGATTCCGGCAGGCGTCGAGACGGGATCGCGCCTGCGCATCGCGGGCGAGGGCGAGTCCGGCGCGCAGGGCGGACCGGCGGGCGATCTCTACGTCGTCATCAACGTCAAGGAGCACGAGCTGTTCGAGCGGCAGGGCGCGAACCTCTACGCCGCCATGCCCGTCACCTTCGCGCAAGCCGCGCTCGGCGCGGAGATCGAAGTGCCGACGCTCGGCGGGCAGGAGGCGCTGAAAATCCCCGCGGGCACTCAGACCGGCACGGTCTTCCGCCTCAAGGGCAAGGGCATGACCGTGCTCGGCGGGCGCGGGCACGGCGATCTCTACGTCTCCGTCACGCTGCGCACGCCGACCACGCTCAACCGCGAGCAGCGCAAGCTCCTCGAAGAGCTGAGCAAGATCGAAGATCACGACCTCGAAGAGAACAAGACCCTGCGCGACAAGGTGCGCGACATCTTCGGGTAAGCAGCTCGAAGCCCCGAAGGGGCATAATTCTATAGCCAGGGGCAACGCCCCTGAGCACACGTTAAAAACGAATCCGAGCCCCGAAGGGGCGGAATAAATCTCGCACGATTTATTCCGCCCCTTCGGGGCTCGAAATTTATTCGTCGTATACGACCCAGGGGCATTGCCCCTGGCTATTACATTGCGCCCCGTTGGGGCTGTAACCCGCTCAGCAATGCTGCGCCGCTAATCAAACGCCTTGTCGCCCGACACGTATCAAAACTCTTGTCGCTCGATTCATAACTTGTAACGCGCTCGACCGCGCCGAGCCTTGTCCTCATCCATGTCGACGTTGCCGAGTCGGAGCGAAACGTCTGCGTTGAGATCGAGACCGGCGCGCTCGCCCGCCAGCAGTTTCACCGTCCCGGCGGCGGCGATCATCGCGGCGTTGTCAGTCGAGAGATGGCGCGAAGGGAAGTAAGCGGGGACGGCGAGGCGCGCGCCCGCTTCTGCCGCCGCTTCGCGCAGGGCGTTGTTGCAGGCGACGCCGCCTGCGACGATGAGCGTGCGCGGTCTGTACTGCGCCGCGAGTTTTTCAGTCGTGCCGACGAGCGAGCGCACGACCACGCTCTGGAAACTCGCCGCCAGATCCTTCACGCCCCGCGAAGGCTCCTCGCCCGCGCTGACGGGCTGCAAGCCAGACTCGCGCACGTACTTCGAGACCGCCGTCTTCAGCCCGCTGAAGCTGAAGTCGGGCAGACCGTCGCCCATGCGCGGCACGCTGAAAGCGACGGCGCGCGGATCGCCCTCGCGCGCGAGTCGCTCGATGACGGGCCCGCCCGGGTAGCCGAGCCCCAGCATCTTCGCCACCTTGTCGAACGCCTCGCCCGCCGCGTCGTCCCTCGTGCGCGCGAGCACCTTGTACCTGCCGGGTTCGGGGACGAGGAACAGATTCGTGTGCCCGCCCGAGACGACGAGCGCGAACGCCGGGTACTCGATGGGCGGGTTCTCGAAGACGACCGAGTAGATGTGCCCCTCGATGTGGTTAACGCCCACGAGAGGCTTCGCGAGCGCGTAAGCCATCGCCTTCGCGTACGAGAGACCGACGAGGAGCGAGCCGACGAGACCCGGTCCCTGCGTCACCGCGATGCCGTCAACGTCGCGCGCGCTCACCCCGGCGCGCGCGAGAGCCTCTTCGACGACGGGCACGATCTTGTCGAGGTGCTCGCGCGAGGCGATCTCCGGCACGACGCCGCCGAACCGTTTGTGAACCTTGATCTGCGAAGAGATGACGGACGAGAAGATCTCTCTACCGTCGCGCACGACCGCCGCCGCCGTCTCGTCGCACGAGCTTTCGATGCCGAGCACGAGCATAAAAACTTTTCCCAGACCGTTGCGCGGAGATTTTAACAGCGTCGCACGCTGGTTGACCAAGCCGCCGATAAACCGGGAGCCGGGGCGCTCGTCCTACGATGAGCGCCCCGGCTCCCGACTCTAGTCAGGTACGATATCGTGGCGTCAGCCGGGCGGCAGGCTTCGGCGCCCGGCAAGGGATGCGCTGTGTGCGTCTCACGCCTTCCTGTTACTTCGTGTCCCCGCCCTCGGCGCGCCGCCGCGCATAGTAGCCGCGGCGCGAGGTGACGACCAGTTTGCGCGCCCTGCCGCGCTCGTCGCGGGCTGCGACCTTCACTTCCAGCTTGTGCATGTGCCCGTCGTCGAGGTCGGCGTCGGCGAGCGAGAAGCCGAGGCTGTACCGCGCGGCGAGGCCCCCGATGATCCGTTCGACGGCGGCGGCGAACTGCTCTGGGCTGCCGACAGTCGCCACCTCGCCGCCCGTCTGCCTGCCGTAGTAAGAGATCGTATGAAAGCGCTGCCCGAGCAGCGGCGAGACGATTTGACCCGTGATGTTGATGACCTTGCCAAACAGGTTCCTCTTCATCGCCAGCCCGCTGACGATGACTCCCGAATCGATCAACTTCTCAGCCGTTTCCTTGCTGTGACCGAGCCAGTCGGACTCGAAACCGTCCGTCACTTCGACTACTACGACCTGCGAAAGGGATCGCTCCTGCGTCGCCATCAGGGGAGCCTTGTCGATCATGTATTCGAAGTCGGGGGCAACGGTCACGTTAATCGGCGGGTCCGTCGGCATGGCGCCGGCGGCGCCCTTGATGCCGGCGAGGATGCCCTCCTTCCAGGTGGCTTTCATCCCCTCCTTGATCGAGAGGAGCATCTTCACTTCGGGCAGATTCTTCTGCGCAAATTTCTGCACGCCCCTGAGCGCGGCGTAGGTCTTCGCGCGGTCGAGCGTCAGACCCTCGACCGTCTTAGACCTGAGTTGGAACGAGAGCGGCGCGTCAGGCTCGCACCAGGTCTGCGCGACCGCCACTTCGTCTGTTGGCTGTAACTTCCCCAGCGCGGAGATGACGTGCTCCACCACTTCGGGTCTCTCGATGTACACGATGCTCTCGGTACAGAGGTCGAGCACCAACACGAGCGCGAGCGGTCTCGCGCGCCCGACGCCCTCGCCGTTGAAGTAGGCGAGCGCCCGTGGCTTGCCGTCGTCGAGCACCTGGAAACTCTCGCGCGTGAGACCAGTGATCGGGGCTTTCGTCTTCTTATCCCTGACCAGCGTATCGACGAAGACGGCGCGCGTGTCGACGCGCAAAACCTCGTCAGCCGAATCCGGCGCGGCCGGCGGGCCCGACCGGGGCGGCGCGGGCGGGGGCATTTTTGTGCGCTCCTGCGCGGCGGAAGGCTGGGCGCAGGCGAGCAGGAGTAAAGCACAGGCTGACAGGAACAATCTGGCTCTGGTCATCATTGGCTCGTTCCCCTTACGAAGTAGGATTCTTTGCCCGCGAACAAGTTGATGCCGGCCGGGTCGGTAGCGCGGGCTGGCGACTGGTCGTGGGCCTTAACAAAGACGTCCGGGAGGGGGGAACCGTTAACCCGTCTGTGTGCCTCGCGCGCGGGTTGCGACCGCCGCCGTGGCGCCCCTGAATTCGTCGAGGGCGACGGCGCCCGACCGGCGCGCGAAGTTGAGCCGCGCACGACCGCGCCGCCGATGGCGCTCGTCGCCGCCTCGCGCCTCACGGCCGTCGTTCTGACCCGCCGCCACGCCCGTCAGGTTTCGTCAGACGTTTGAGGAGGCGCGGAAGAGACATCTAAACGGCACGCGAAGGCGCGACGCTGACACGAGCCGCGTCGCGCCTTCTGGTGCGCGAGAGTCGGGCCGCTGCGGGGAAAGCACGCCCGCTCAACGTTCGGACGTTTGCATCCGGCGCGGCGCGTAACTAACGCGGCGCGTCTCGCGAATGCGATTGTCGGCGAGCGCGCCCTCGACGATCTCGTAGCCGAGGAGCGCGAAGACGCGACCGCGCAGGAAGAGCGGGCGGGCGTTGCCGTACCAGTCCACGCACGAGGCGCGGCAGGCGTCGTCGGCGGAAGACTTGTCGGGGCGCGCGTCGAGTTCGCCGAGCTCGCTCAGTCGCAGCGAGTCGTTGCGCAGGAACAGGATCGACGCCGATCCGTCGAACAGGTGTTCGTAGCCGGGGCGTCCCGCGCCGCGAACGGGGAGTCCGAGCACACCGGCGTCCGCGCCGTCGGGCTTGTAAAAGAATCCCTGGCTGCGAAGCTCGCCCTGCGTGGCGTCTTTGCGGACGTAGCTGCTGGCGATGATCGGGTATGCGCCGAGGCGCACGCCCGTGAAGTGTAAGTCCTTCCCGTCGGTGCCGACGACGACCGCGTCAGAACCCATCGCCTCGATGCGATCCACGCCGTGCGCGAGCGGGAGCCCCGCCGTCGCGCCGCCCGCCCAGCGCAGGGCGAAGACGACCCCGCGGTTAGACTTCTCCGGCGCTCCCCACCCGCTGCCCGTTCCGTAGAGCAGGTAGTCGCCGACGAAGCGGTTCTGGAAGGTGTAGCCCTGCGGCTTCGGCAGAGGTCGGTAACTCGACGCGGGAGCGTAATCTACTCCGTCCGAAAAACTGGCGAGCGGCACGCGCAGGAGCGCCACCTCGCCCTCGGCGACCTCCGCGCGCCACATCCCGTCGCCCGCGGCGTCGGAGCGCACGAGCACGTTGAGGTGTTTGTCCCCGCTCTCGAGGAACGAGAACTGATCGACCGGGCTGCCGGAGACCCCGAGCGCGCTCGGCGCGGAGCCGTCGAGCGGCATGCGGTAAACCATCGAGCTCTGCCGCGGCTTGGCGGTCTCGCTCATCCATTCGGCGACCCACACGTAGACGGATTCCGGCGAGACGTAGAAGACGCGGCCGGGCGCGCCGACCACTGCGGTCGCCTCGCACGCGAAATCCGCGCGCGCGAGATCGCAGACCGTGACGGTGTGGAGCGCGAGCCCGTAGGTCGCGCGCGGCTCGCGCTCGGCGCGGTAGACGCGGGTCGCGGAGACGATGCGTTGGAACTCAGAGGCGTTCGCCCCCTTGTGCCACTTGCGCAGGGCGGGGAACGACGCCGACACGTCCTCCTGCCCCGTCGGCAGGTGGAGGGGCGTGTAGAAGATGAGCTTGCTCCCGATCAAACGGCTCGAGTAGTTGCGCGACGAGTAGTAATCGTTCGAGCGCAGGTGGTAGGTCGAGCGGTATTTGAGGCTGCCCGCGCGGTCGATGTCGAACAGACCGATCTCCGTGCCGCCGCGCTCGTAGCTGTAGCCGACGACGACGACTGTGTCCTGCGAGACGAGCATCTCGTCGTACCAGGTGCTGCGCGGATCGATGTCGGGCGCGAAGGCGTCGACCGCGGAGACGGGCTTCAGCTCGTCTCCGCCGATGGCGACGGTGAACAGCCGCCCGCGCCGCAGCACGACCAGGTGATCGCCGTGCAGCTTGACGATGCCGCCCTCGTCAACCCCGGCGTGCTGCGTGTTCGTGACGGAGTCTTCCTCCTTCGCGCGCTCCGCGGACTTGGAGACATCCCCCGAGTCGGCAGCAACCATCGGCTCCAACGCCGTCGCGTTCGACGAGGCGCCCGACATCCTACGCCGCTTCGCCCATTCGCGCTTCTGCTTCTCGGCTAGATCGCGGAAGTAGCCCTTCAGCTCCAACTCGGAGCGGAACGGGCGTAGAGTTTTCTTCGGCGCGACGGCGCGATCCGCGCCCGCGACGTGTGACCTCGGGGCGCAGCTGATCGCCGCCGAAATAATGAGCGCCGTCGCCACTAAGGAGAGAACCGAAAGTTTCGTTGCCTTCATCGTCATGACCTCACTCTCACGGGAGTCGCACGACTATGGAACGAGGGAGGTGGCGGCGACTTGCGCCCGCCATTAGTGAGCGAAAAAGAAAAGCTGAGCGGCGGCGGGTCGCAGGTCGCCGAGCTCTTAGACGGCGGGGGCGCGCGTTTGTTCCACGCGACTCCGGATCACGAGCCGTCAATCTTCGCGTCGCCGTCAATTCGTCATGTCAAAGTTTAGAGCCGGGGCGTCCCCCATGAGGGTGCGTCGGCGGGGGAGCGCGCTGCCTTGCAGCGCACGCGTTTCAGGAAGCCTTCGATGTCAGCCTGAGTCCGCAGAAGAAAGATATCTTCGCCCGGCGAATTCTCGCGCATCAGTTTCAACACTTTCGATCTCGTCCTCGTCGGGTAGTCCCAGACCCAGCGGAGGAATTTGAGGAATTCAAGGTCGAGCTTCTCGTCGCAGCCCTGCGCCATGTCCGGCCTGCCGCCTTTGCGGTACAGGGCTCTCCGCTTCAGCACGCGCCACAGGCAGATCAGTCGCGGCACGTCTAAGAAGATTACCGTGTCGCAAGCCTCGAAGCGGATGTCGAACGTGCCGGAATAGTTACCGTCGATGATCCAAGAGTCGCGCCTGACCAACTCTTCGACCCTGCGCCGCCACTCCGGCTTCGGCGTCTCGACCCACCCGGGGCGCCAGTAGAGCGCGTCGAGGTGGACGACTTCGACGCCGAGAATCTCGCCCAGACGCCTTGAGATCGTAGAAGCTGAGCGCCGAATCGCCCTGCTTGAGGATGCGCCAGCGGCGCAGGCGACCGACCTCGTCCTTGAGCGCATTCTTGTGGTGATGCTCGGCGACGAGCAAGCCGCCGGCGGCGAGCAGCGCGGGCGCGGGCGCGCCGAAGTGTTCGAGGACGGGCAGGTAGTCGGTCGCGTAGGGGGGATCGAAGAAGACGATGTCCCAGGCTTGCGCGCCGCGCGCGCGGGCGCGCTTCAGGTAGTCAGCCGCCTCGCCCAGGACGACCTCGGTCTGCTCCTCGGGCACGCCGCAGAGATCGAGGTTCGCTTCGACCAGCCCGCACATCTTGCGCGAGCGATCCACGAAGTGGACGAACGACGCGCCGCGCGACAGCGCCTCAAGCCCCACTGCGCCCGATCCGGCACACAGATCGAGGAAGCGCGCGCCCACGATGCGCGGCGCGATGACGTTGAACAGCGTCTCGCGCAGGCGATCCGACGTGGGTCGAATCTGCATCGACGGCGGGCTCTTCAGCACGCGCCCGCGGTACTCTCCGGCGATGATTCTCACTGGGCGGTGCGTTGATTATCTCAAGGGTAGGTAGATTAGTCGACCACCCCATTCATTGAGTTCGGTAACTTTAGCGATCAACTCAAGATCGTCTATGCATTGACCGACGGTGGCGTTTAGCTGATGGCAGTAGATCACACCTGCAAACGTCTTGCCGGTTTGCTGTCGTTCTGCTGCCTCTCTGAGTAAGTCATCATCTTGTGTGAACAGAACACGCCTTAATAACGACGCCCTATCTAAAAGTCTCGAATCGTCCAACTCTCCTGCCCCGTCCTCTTGGGCTGTCAAAACGTCAACGCCGCGCAGACGTAACCCAAGAGTGACTGCGCGGCGGACATGGACATCCATATAGAGCTTTATGCTCACGGATGACAATTCCCGTTTCTTTCTTTAGCTGAACACTCATTACACATCTCCCCGAGCGGCGACGTTCTTCGCTCTTCGTAATCTGTAGCCGGGAAAGTCGAGCAATTCAAACACCAGTGCCAAGTGTCGCGGCCTCTTCTTCGTCGATACGTCCTAGCCGACGGTTGATTGCCCGTCGCTTTTTTTGAGGCGATGAGTTTTCCCCGCAACTTCTCGTCCGAAGCGCGCGCGGCGAGTTCTTCCGCGTCAATTCGACGTTTTTCGATATCCGCGTCCAACTCAGCTTGGTGATCATAGTAATAGGCGAGGGCGGCGTGAATTTGTGCAAGGGAGAGGTGGGGATATTGGAAATGTATCTCTTCGGGGCTTGAGCCGTGGGCGAGCTTGTCGATGGCTACCTCGACGACCTTAACACGGGTGTCGGCGATCCACGCTACGCCTTCATCGTCGATTTCGATGTGAGTTGTGGCGACGGTTGACATTATCGGCTCACCTCTTTCCGCAAAAGTAAGCTATCACGCCCCGCCATAAAACCCAAAATTTTGGGTTCAGCCGACCACGGCGAGACCGAAGCGTGCGTCCGCGCGGACGCGCGAGATCATCGCGGAGGTCTCGCGGGTGCGGCGGCGCGCGCCGAGGTAGTAGTCGGCTTCCTTGCGCGCCTCTTCGAGTATCTGCACGTCGCGCACGAGGTTGCCGACGCGGAAGGTCGGCACGCCCGACTGGCGCGTGCCCATCACCTCGCCGGGTCCGCGTATCTCCAGATCCTTCTCGGCGATGCGGAAGCCGTCGGTCGTCTCCTCCATGATGCCGAGCCGCTCTTTCGCCACCGCCGTGCGCTTGTCGGAGGCGAGCAGCACGCAGTAACTCGCCTGCGCGCCGCGACCGACGCGACCGCGGAGCTGGTGCAGCTGCGAGAGCCCGAAGCGCTCGGCGTGCTCGATGACCATCACGGATGCGTTCGGCACGTCAACGCCGACCTCGACCACGGTCGTCGCGACGAGGATGTGGACTTCGCCCGAAGAGAAGCGGCGCATCACCTCCTCCTTCTCGCCCGACTTCATCTTGCCGTGGATCAGGCCGAGCGTGAAGTGCGGGAAGACGCGGTCGCGCAGGTGCTCGAACATCCGCGTCGCGTCCTTCAAGTCCATCTTCTCCGACTCTTCGACCAGAGGGTAGACGACGTAGACCTGCCGACCGGCGCGCACCTCGCGCTCGACGCCTCTGTAAACGCCCGCGCGCTGATCCTCGCCGCAGACGACCGTCTTGATCGGCGTGCGACCGGGCGGCAGCTCGTCGATCACTGTCACGTCGAGATCGCCGTAGACCGTCATCGCGAGCGAGCGCGGGATGGGCGTCGCGGTCATCACGAGCACGTCCGGGTTGAAGCCGCGCTCGCGCAAAGAGGCGCGCTGCAAGACGCCGAAGCGGTGCTGCTCGTCGATGACGACGACGCCGAGCCGGTGGAACTGGACGGCTTCCTGGATGAGTGCGTGCGTGCCGACGCAGAGATTAACTTCGCCCGCGGCGATACTTGCGTGGAGCCGACGCTTTTCGGCGGCGCGCAGCGAGCCGATGAGAAGCTCCGTGCGGTGCGGCGTACGCGCGAGCAGGCGTTTCAAGTTGCGCGCGTGCTGCTCGGCGAGGATTTCGGTCGGAGCCATGAGCGCCGCCTGGTAGCCGTTCTCCATCGCGGCGAGCATGGCGAGGAGCGCGACGATGGTCTTGCCGCTGCCCACGTCGCCCTGGAGCAAACGGTTCATCGGCACGTCCGATTGCATGTCGTCGAGGATGCGCCGCACGGCTCGCTCCTGCGCGGCGGTGAGCGAGAAGGGGAGAACCTCCGCGAGGTGTTGGCGGACGCTGTCGCCGACTTCGATCACCGCGCCCTTCGGCTCCTTGACGCGCTCGCTCTTGCGCAGCGCGATGGCGAGCGCGACCCAGAAGAACTCTTCGAAGATGAGACGCAGGTGCGCGGGCGAGCGTGCGCGCTCGTAATCGGCGAGCGGCACGTCTTCCGTGGGGAAGTGGATGCGGCGCAGAGCCTCGCCGCGGGCGATTAACTTTTGACGCCCGATCAGATCGGCGGGCAGCGTCTCCGTGATCGACTCGTCCGGCAGGAGCGCGAGGACGGCGTGTACGATCTCGCGCAGGCGCTTCGTGCGAAACTCCCCGAGCTTGCGATAGACCGGCACGCGCCGCCCGACGTGAATCGCCGCGACCGACGGGTCGGACGACTCGTCGTCTTCCTCCTCCGCCGACTCCGCCTCGACTTCGGCGGCGACACTCTCATCATCGCGCGCGCCATCGCCATCAACGCTCTCACCGCTCGTCGCGCCTTTCGCCTCGACGCTCAAGCGCGGCGAAGGCTCCTCGGTTCTCGTCTCGGTTTGCCCTCCGGCGAGTCGCAGCAGCTCGTGCTCGGGCGGCGTCCACGTGCCGGGCAGCATCTCCAGCTCGTCGGGCTTAGCCAGCCGCAGCGAGAAGGTGTTGCGGCGCGCGTCCCACTCCCACCTGCCGAAGGCGACGAAGCGCGCGCCGCGCGTGAACTTCTGCCGGTGGTACGCGACGATGCGCCCCGCCTGACGACCCGAGACGAACCACCAGACGACGACCGGCTTCGACGTGCGTTCCGGATCGCTCGCCGTGATCTCGAAGATGAAGAGGGGGGGCGCTTTGGGATTGCGGTTCTTACCGACCGCGAAGCCGCCCGCGACGCGCACGTAGAGTTCGAGCGAAGCCTCGACGCCGTCGCGCAGGTCGGAGATGCGCGCGAGGCGTGAGCGATCCTCGTAGCGCATCGGCAGGTAGTTCAAGAGGTCTTCGACGGACGCCTCGCCCGCGTCCGATTTGTCGGACGCGGCGGCGAGCGCGAGGGCGAGTCGGCGCGCGCCCGCCTGCCCGAAACGCGGGATGCCGAACTTCGGGAGTTGCAGGATCGGCGTCGAGAGCGTGAGAGACATCAAAAGAAATGATGAACGATGAACGCGGAACGATGAACGAAGACAATTGCTTTCAGTTCATCGTTCATCGTTCCGCGTTCATCGTTTCTTTCATGCGTTCGCGGTGCTGGCGCTCGTGCAGTGCTCGTCGAAGGCGCGGGTCAGCTCTTGCGCGATGGAAGGGGCGTCCCTGCCTTCGATCTGCGAGCGTTCGAGCATGAAGACGATCTTGCCGTTCTTGAGCAGCCCGATCGAGGGGGACGAAGGCGCGTAGCCCGTGAAGAGGGCGCGCGCGCGTTCAGTCGCTTCGATGTCGGCTCCGGCGAAGACGGTGATGGCGCGGTCGGGCTTCGTCGTGTGGCGCAGCGCCATCGCGATGCCGGGGCGAGCCTTGCCAGCCGCGCAGCCGCAGACGGAGTTGACGACCACCATCACCGTGCCGTTCGTCTCTTCGACGGCGCGCTCGACCTGCTCGGGCGTGCGCGCCTCCTCGATGCCGAGCCGCGTCAGCTCCTCGCGCATCGGGCGGATCATGATCTCAGGGTATGGCATAACTTGAAACACTCCTTAACCAAGAATTGACGCCGCTATTTTAGCACACGCGCGCGGAACCCGAGCACGCGTGCGCGCGCAGTCGCTCGTGACGAACCCGGAGCGGAGTCATGTCACGCTTGCCGATTAACGTACGCTGATCGTGATCGTGCGCGGCTCCTCGCCGTCGCCGCGGATCGAGACTTTCCAGACGGGCTGCGGGAGCGGGTAGTTTCCCATCCGCTCCGCCCACTCGATGACGATGACGGCACGCTCGTCCGCTAGCAGCTCGTCGAGATCGACGGCGTGCGCGGCGGAAGCCCCTTCGTCGAGCCGGTAGAGGTCGAGGTGGTAGAGCGTGAGCCTGCCCTCGTCGTGGCGGTTGACGAGCGTGAAGGAAGGGCTCGTCACCTCGCCCGCGTCGACGCCGAGACCGCTCGCGAGCCCTTTGACGAAGACGGTCTTGCCCGCTCCGAGCGCGCCGTCGAGGAGTATGATTTCGCCGCCCGCGAGCCCGCTCCCCGCCCCCTCGCCGAGCGCGAAAGTCTCAACCGCGTCGCGCGATGTCCACTGACCTTCGGAGAGCGCACGGCCTTCTCGCATTCGTTCACCCACGCCGGTCGTCTCTTTCATGGCTGCTCACCATCGGGGTCGAGCGCGCGCACGGCGTCCGCGAGGTGACGGCTGATGTCGGAGGCGATCATCGTCCGCATCCCGCGCGCGCGCGCGGCGAGGTCGCCCGCGAGACCGCCGACGTAGACCGCCGCGAGGACTGCCGCGAGCACGTCGGCTCTCTCGCGTAGCGTCCCGCGAGCCTGCGCGATGAAGCCCGCGATGACGCCCGTGAGCGTGTCGCCCGCGCCCGCCGTGCCGAGCCCGGCGTTGCCCGTCGGGTTGACGAAGACGCGACCGTCCGGCGCGGCGACGAGCGTGCGCGACCCCTTGAGCACGACGATCAGTTCGTGCGCAGTCGCGAACTCGCGCGCGGCGCGGACGCGATCCTTCAACGCGCCTTCGTCGTCCGCGCCGACGCCGAGGAGACGGCGCATCTCCCCGACGTGCGGCGTGACGACGAGCGGGAGTTGCGTGGAGCCGCGCAATTCCGCAGACCAGGGCGCGAGCGCGTTCAGCGCGTCCGCGTCGATGACGATTGGAAGCGTGCGACGTTCGACGAGCGCGCGGACGAACCGTCGCGTCGAATCGTCGGTCGTCAGACCGGGACCGACCGCGATCACGTCCGCGCGTTCGGCGAGTTGCGCGACGCGGTCGAACGCCTTGTCGCTCGTCGCACCTCGTTCGGTCTCCGGAAGCTCAGCCGTCATCACTTCCGGGGTGACGCGCGAGGCGATGGGCGCGACGGCGGAAGACGGCGCGGCGACCGTCACGAGTCCCGCGCCGGATCGCATCGCGGCTTCCGAGCAGAGCACCGCCGCGCCCGTCATCCCGCGCGAGCCCGCGACGATGAGGGCGTGACCGTGGGTGTTCTTGAAAGAGTCCGGCGCGTAGCGAGTCTGCACGAGCCACGCGCGGGCGTCGTCTGCGCCGACGAGGAAGAGTCGAGAGCCTGATTCTTCGACGAGCGCCGCGGGCGTCCCGATGTCGGCGACGGCGAGACGACCGTTCGAGTGCGACGCGGGCGGAAGCACGTTCGCCAGCTTCGGCGCTGTGAAGGTGACGGTGAGATCGGCTCGGACGTGTTCGCCGGTCGCGTCGGCGGAGTCTGCGTCGAGCCCGGAGGGGATGTCGAGCGAGACGACCAGTGGTCGGGAGCCGGTGCGTAGCGCTCGACACCTCGCGACGTATTTGACGACATCAAGATAGAGCCCTTCGAGTGGTCGCGCCAGCCCCGTCCCGAGGAGCGCGTCCACAACCAGATCGAAGCCTCGTCCCGATTCTGAACGAAGGCATCTCTCCCACTCTTCGGCGGAAGTTAATTCCGCGAAACGGAGTTCGCCGCCGCTGTTACTGAACAGCGCTGAGTTGATCACGTTAGAGCCAGTTGCGGCGGAGAGTTCGCGAGCGATCTCGAAATTGATCCGCGCGTCGCCGCGCGTCTCTGCGGTCTGGCCGGCGAGCGCCACCTCGACGCGCGCGCCTTGCATGCAGAGCAGGCGTGCGAGCGCCGCGCCGTCGCCCCCGTTGTTGCCGCGACCGCAGAGGACGAGCGCGCGCAACCCGGAGAAGCCTTCGGGAAAATGGGAGGCGATGGCGCGCGCGGCGGCGCTTGCGGCAGCCTCCATGAGCAGCATTGAGGGGAGCGAGTACCGATCTGTTGTCAGACGGTCAATCTCTCGCATCTCGGCGGCTGAGACGATTTTTAGCACGTGGGATGATAGGGACAGAAGCGGGGCGCGGTCAACGGGGTCTGGAGTGTCCGGGGCGGACGATGCCTTACACCATTTCGGGCATAAAAAAAGCGCCAGCCAAACGGGGGATTCGCCTCCCCCCTCCGAGCCTGCCGCTACTTTTTAACCGTCCGTTTGTACTATCTTACAAATGTTTAATGCCGTTAGGTCTCCAGAAAATTTAGGAGGGTACTAAAAATCGTTCTCGAGTAAAAAAGAAGGAGCCGGACTTAAGTCCAGCTCCTTACTTTTGGCAACAAAGAAAGCTATTGCGGCGGCTTTACGCAACTTTGCGGCGTTTACGGGCGCGGGCGGCAACCCCGGCGAGACCAGTTCCGAGCAGGAGCATGGTCGCCGGCTCGGGCACGGCGGCCACCTGGTTGCCGGTGAGCCCCGCCGTCAGGCCAGCTGTGTCGCCCGACTGCACGAAAAGCTTCGGTAATTCGATGGAGAAGCTACCGCTGCCACTCGCATTAGAGAAGGTGAAGGTCTGGATCGGGTTGTCGAACACGATCTGCACCCCGCCGACGTTAGGCGTCGAGATGGTTCCCGAAACCGTCGCTGTAAAAACAGTACCCTGGCCGCCGGCGATCCCCGCCGGGGCGGTGAAGGTCAGGTTGAGAGTGAAAGTTCCGCTCACCGGCGTTTCGCCGACGGTTGAAGCCAGAGTAAACGTGCCGATGCGGTCGTTACCGCTGAAGGAGCCGACCCCGCCGGCGGTCGTCGCGGTGAAATTATTACCAGTGAAAGAGAGAAAACTAGCGGCGGTGCCGGTAATCGTCCCGGAAGAAGAACCGGTTACCGTTACCGGATCGGCCTTGGCGGTCGATTGTCCAGCAGCGAAAATAGCGAGAAGAGCGATGCTCAGGGCGAGTGGTTTGAGCATGGCTGCCAAATTCTTCATGATGATCTTTTGCCTCCGTGGACCCTTGAATCTGGACCTGTCAATTAATCAACGCTTTAGTCGTCACCTGCTTGCTCTCGGGGCGAAGGCGACGACGGACGCGAAACTCATGAGAGCTACCCTGAACCGCACATCAGCGAGACTCTCAAAAACCTTGGGACGAAACCCTCTGGTCAGGCTGTAACACGAACGGGCAAAAGTTCGTCACCGCCAAAACTTAGCTTTTCAGTCCTTTCATACCCAAAAAGGTCTAATGGACAGGGCAGACGTACCGGGAGCCGTAGAGCCATTAAAGTTACTGCTTAGAAGCCTTACGGCGGCGGCGGAAGTCGGCTGCTGCGCCTGCCAAGCCCGTGCCGAGCAGGAGCATCGTGGCGGGCTCCGGGACAGCCGCCGGACTCTGGGTTGAGCCGATGAAGAAGCTATCGGGTCCACCCTCGGCGGCAGTGATTCTGGCGGAGAGCCCGAGGCGGATGTCGCCGTTGTTGGCGGCAATCGCCGCCTGGAGTCTCGCGGCAGCGTCGGCGTCCAAGCCGAAGACGTAATCGGAGTGACCCTGCCCGTTGCCGAGCTGCTGTAAGTCGAGCGGCGCGCCGACCAGCGCCGCGCTGAAGACCGCGGTGCCGGCGCTGTTGTAAGCGGTGAGGACGAGGCTTTCGAGCGTGACGGAGTTGCGGGTCTGCCCCAGCGGATCGTTGATGTCGAAGTAAATCCGAACGTTACTGGCGGTCGTCGTCCCGATGTCCGTCAGGCTGACGGTCTGCGTGTTGCTGCCGCGAAGCCAATCGCCGGTGCGCACGTCGCCGTTCGCGTCCCTGCCGACGGAGCCCTCTTCGATCGTGTGGTTTTGCAACGAGAGGACGTGAGGCGAGCGGTCGCTGCCGCAGCCCCTGCCGACACCGGCGGGGAAGCAGGGATCGGGACCCAGGAACGTGATCCCGTCAGCCTTGGCGGCGCTGTGAAGCGCCAGCATGAGAAACAACGACGCGCACGTGAATAACATCCTTCGAATCATCTCTGTCCTCCCTGTCTCCTTACAACGGCATAACTGGGTAACTGGGTTCTCGGTCGGGGCGAAAACCCTTCGGGCAACAGCCCTGAGGGTTGCCGTTCCGGCAGAGTCTCCTTTATTGGTTCATTGGAACGAAAGCATCAATGCGTCATAAGTTCCGGAAAAGTTGATCTTTCACGACAATCACGACAATGCAGCGCGGTCGGCGAGGAACCTGGCAGGAGTCGAAGCGGACATCGACCGCGCGTCGGCACGGCTGTGGAAGTTGATCCCAGCGGCATGGGGATTCGTTGACGCCGGATCAGCCCGTGAGTCTGCGCAAAGGGCGCAGGAAGCGGCTGATGATCGTACCCGACTCGGGGACTTTGAGGAGCGCGGCGGCGGCGAAGTAGATCAGTCCGTAAGGGATGAGGACGAGGATGGCGACGAAGAACGGGTGCGGTTTGCCTATCGAGAGCTTGATCGCCCACGCCGCGCCCGCGCCCGCGAGCGCCGCGACCCAGAGCTTGGCGACGAACGAGGCGGCGAGACCCGTGCGACCGATGCGCCGGTTGAGCGATCTGCGTAGCAGGTAAAACTCGATCCAGCCGGAGACGCCAGCCGACGCCGTCAGCCCGACCGCCCCCAAGCGCAGGTCGAGTCCGAGCGCGCGGGGCAGCGGCAACGCACATAGGTAGCCGAGCACGGTCGTCAGGACGACGCGCACGACGGCGAAGACGAGCGGCGTGCGCGTGTCGTGCAGCGCGTAGTAGGTCGAAGAGTAGAGGCGACCGAGAGTCGATGCGAGCAGCCCGACGGTTGAGCCCGCGAGGATCGCCCAGACGTAGTAAGTATCGTTCTGCGTGAAGCGTCCGGTGCGGTAAAGGACCCCGACGATCACGTCGCCGAGCGCGAGGAAAGCCATCGCCGAGGGGACGATGAAGAAGGCGATCCGGCGGAGCCCGGAGTCGAGGCGCGTGCGCAGGTGCGCGGCGCGCTCGTCGTCGCTGCCCCTCTCGCTCGACATCGCGGGGAGCTCCGCCGCCGAGACCGACATGCCGAACAGGCTCACCGGCAACGTGTACAGGCTCTGCGTGTAATTGAGCGCGACGACCGCGCCCTGACCCAGGAGGCTCGCCAGCATCGCGTCGACGAACGCGCTGATCTGCACGACGCCGCGGCTGAAGAAGACGGGTATGAAGTTGCGGATCACTTCGCGCACGTGCGACGAGGTCACGTCGAGCGCGACGCGCAGCCGCGTGAGCAGCCGCAGCACGGTCGGCAGCTGCACGCCGAACTGGAGCGCGCTGCCGACGACCGAGCCCCACGCCGTGTATTGCGCGAGGCGACCGAGCGCGTCCTCGGTCGAGTTGTAACGACCGTAGAAGAGCAGTGCGGCGATGATCGCGAGATTCCACAAAACCGGCGCGGTGTAAGAGAGGAAGAAGCGGCGGTGGCTGTTGAGCACGCCGAGGCACCACGCCGAGAGGACGAGCAGTCCCGTGCTGGGGAAGAAGATGCGGACGAGCGAGATCGTCAGGTCGCGCTTCGCGCCCGTGTAGCCGAGCGCGATGACGCTGATGATGTAGGGCGTGAAGAGGACGCCCAGCAGGACGATGACTGACGTAACGAGCGCGAGCAAGGTGAAGACCGCGCCCGCGACGCGATCAGCCTCCTCATTTTCGTCGTCCGCGAGCAGCCCGGCGTAGACGGGGATGAAGGAGGCAGAGAGCGCGCCCTCGCCGAAGACGTTCTGTAGGAAGTTTGGGATGCGCAGCGCGATGCTGAAGGCGTCGCCCACGTCGGTCGTGCCGAAGTAGTAAGCCATCACGCGCTGGCGCACGAGCCCGACGACGCGGCTCAGCAGGATGCCCGCCATGACGTGGAAAGCGTGCCTGTTCGCCGCCGCGCCTTCGCTCTCGCGCTGCGACGCGTCCTGCTCGGCGGGGAACTCGCCGGTCGAAGCGCCGACCTGCTCGAAGGTCTCGCCCGCCGCGAGGCTCGCGTCGCTCTGCTCGAAGGCGACGGCGGCGACGTCAGCGCGGGCGGTTCGCTCGCGCGCGGCGCGGTGCGCGGAGTCGTCCGCCGATGCAACTTCGCGCGGCTGCGGGCCTGTCGGGTTTCGATCGTCGCCGTCGGCGCTTGTCATCGTGGAATCTGGTTCTTCTTAGAGTTGGTAGTCTTTGATCTTGGTGAGCAGGGTTTTGTAGCTGACGCCGAGGGCTTCGGCGGCGCGCGTCTTGTTCCCTTCGGCGTCGCGCAGAGCCTCCGCGATCTTGCGCCGCTCGACCGCGCGCACGGCGCGATCCGCCGCTTCGGAGAGCGTGCCGGAGAGATCGACTCCGGGCAACGAATCGATCTCACCACCGGCGGCGCGCGACGGCGGCAACGGCGGCGACGCGCCGAGCGCGAGGTCGCGCGCTTCGAGCGCGAGCGTGTCGGCGAGGATGCAGGCGCGCTCGATGGCATTCTCCAGCTCACGGACGTTGCCACGCCACGGGCGCGAGCGCAGCAGCGCGAGCGCGTCGTCGCTGAGCGTGGCTTCGCGCCCGCGCAGCTCCCTGCCGAACTGCGCGGCGAAGTGGCGCGCGAGCAGGGTAACGTCGTCGCCGCGCTCTCTCAAGGGGGGGATCTCGACGGGGAAGACCGCGAGCCGGAAGTAGAGATCGAGGCGGAACTCGCCGGCCTCCGCCGCGGTCTTGAGATCGCGGTTGGTCGCCGCGACGATCCGCACGTCGACGGGGACGGTCACGCGCCCGCCGATGCGGTCGACCGTCTTCTCCTCGATGACTCTTAAAAGTTTCCCCTGCACGGCGAGCGGCAGTTCGCCGATCTCGTCGAGGAAGACCGTGCCGCCCGAGGCCAGCTCGAACTTTCCGGGTCGCCGCTCGTTCGCGCCCGTGAACGCGCCGCGCTCGTGCCCGAACAGCTCCGACTCGATCAGCGTTTCGGGTATCGCCGCGCAGTTGATCGCGACGAAGGGCTGATCGCGTCGCGGCGAGAGGTGATGAACGGCGCGCGCGAACAACTCTTTGCCCGTGCCGGACTCGCCGAGCAGCAGCACGGTCGCCTCTGTGGTCGCGACGCGCTGCGTCTCCGAGACGGCGCGCTTGATGGCGTCGGATTCGCCGATGATGCGCGGGAAGCCGTAGCGGCGCGACCACTCCTCGCGCAGCAGGACGTTCTCGGTGCGCAGCCGCGACTGTTCGAGCGCGCGCTGGATGAGGAGTATGAGGTGGTTGGAGTCGACCGGCTTCTGGAGGAAGTCGTGCGCGCCGTCCTTCATCGCCTGCACGGCTTCGTCGATGGAGCCGTAGGCGGTCATCACGACGACGGGCACGTCGGGGTCGGCGGCGCGCGCGGCGCGCAGCACGTCGAGCCCCGTGCCGTTCGGCATCCGCAGGTCGGTGAGCACGAGCCGGTAGGGCGCGCGCGCGATCTCGGCGGCGGCTGACGCGGCGTCGGCGCACTCCGTCACGCCGTAGCCCGCGTGCTCCAGCGTGAGACGCAGCACGCGGCGCAGGCTCTCCTTGTCCTCGACGAGTAGGATGTCAGGCATACGAACGCTGCGAGCATCCTTCACCCTTCGCGCGCGTGTCAAGCGTGCCCGTCGGCGAAAACTAAAGCGGGCGCCGCTCGCGAATCGAGTGACGCCCGCCTCCGCCCGCCTCTGGCGAGAAGGTTACAGTTCGAGCACGCCCGCGCTCTGGTACCCCATCCCGCGCAACGCCCGGTTGACGGCTTCGGAGTCGAACTGGACGTTGCCGCCGCCGCCGCCGTTCGTGTCGAAAGTCGGGCGGGTGAACGGGTGCGGATCGCTGTTCTGGCTGGGGTCCCACGTGCGCTGGAAGCTGGCGATGACGAACGCGCCGTACAGGTTGCCGCTGCCGCCGCCGCGACGACTCAACTCGCCCTCGCCCATGATCATAATGATGCCGCTGAAGGATCTGTTGCCGGTGATGTTGACCTTGCCGGTCACGATGAGAAGACCGTCGCCGCCGTCGAGATCGACGTCGCCGTCGACGAAGGTGAATTTCGAATCGGTCGCGGTGCCGGCGTTCTCGGGGTTGATCGCCATGGCGGTGCCCGGAGCGGGCTTGAAGTAGCGACCCTGTGTCTCCGCCTGCGACTGCATGTCGTTGAGGAAGGCGCGCGCCTTGTCGGCGGTTTCGAGGTAGCTCGGCGTGTCCACGCCCTCGTAGCCGAGGATGAGCGCGGGGGTGGCGGCGGGGACGGGCGAGCCGTTGTTGAGGATGCCTACTTGATTCGATCCGGAGACGGTGTCGGGCTTGCCCGTACCGTTCACGACATCCTGGTAGTCGCACCCACTAATGGCGAACGCCGGGCGCGACCCCTGACCGCCCACAATGCGGTCATCGCCTTTATAACTTTTCGCGTTGCTGTCGCCGGTATTGAAGACGATCGGGGTGCAGTCGTCCGCCCCGCGCAGGGTCAGCGTGGCGGGCGGGTCGAAGTCGAGCGTCGCGCGCGTGACGAGCATCTCCAGACGCTTCTGCGCGAACTTCGGTCCGAAGCCGACGGAGCGCACCAGGACCTTCCGCGGCTCGGGCGCGGTCACGGTCGCGGCAACGGTCTGCGTCTGCAAGACGCCGGAGGCGCAGGGCAGGAAGAGCTGCCTGGCTGCGAGCCCCGTCAGATCGTAGCGCGTGCCCGCGGCGGTCAGGGTGGTCTTGTCGAAGAGGAAACTGATCATCTGCGTCGGGCAGTTGGAGACGGTCGAGACGGTACTCTTGAACGAGACGGGCGGCGCCTGCCACGGGAGCGTCTGGTTAATCGTCAGACGAAACTTCGCGATCGCGCCGACGGGCAGGGCGAACGGGAGGGCGTTCGACTTGATGATGGTGAAATTGCCCAAATTCGAGGCGGCTGACGGATAAGCGTTCGAGGCCGTGGCGGTCGTGCGCGGATTGTAGGTGATCGTGATGAGGGTCGTGCCGGCGATGAAGGTGAGCGTGTGCTTGTCGGGGCTGACGGTCACGCTCGTGATGCCGGCGAGCCCCGCGACGCCCGTCGTGTCGAACTCCCCCTCGGTGGTGAACGCGACCATGTGGCTGTTTTCGGGATCGAAGACCGCGAGGCGGAAGGCGGAGCCCGCGATGTTCGGATCGACCGGGACGGCCGGGACGTTATCTCCCTGGTAGGGCGCCGTGGTGGAGTAGGGCAGCCAGCCGGTGAGGCCGCAGCGCGGGTTGATCACCTCCCAGGCGCCGTCGGCTGTGCCGCACGGGACGTTGTCGGCGTTGCCGTTCGAGAGGCTCGGAATGATAGCCGTGCGCAGGCTCATCTTCGTGCCAGCCGCCACGGTGCCGCCGCGCGGCGTGTTGCCGCGCATCGCCGCGAGCGCCATCTGCAAGCCCGACTCGGCGGCGTAGAAAGCCTGCTTCTCGGTCGTGGAGTCGAAGGCGTTGGTGGCGGAGGTGGCGGTCGAGATGATGAGCGCGCCGCCCGCCGCGAGGATGAGGGCGGAGACGAGGAGCATGGTGATGAGCGCGGCACCGCGCTCGCCCGCGCGGGCGGAATGATTTCGCGGCTGCTGCTGAGTGGTTCGCATGTCGGTTGACCTCCGGCGTCCGTCGCGCCATTCGTTCGATCAGTAACTCGTGGCGGCGGCGTTGCGCATTTGCACGTCAGAGATGAGCTGGGTCTGCGACGGCGGCTGATACCCTTCGGAGCCGGGCGTGCCGACCGCGGGCAACTGGACGCAGGTGGCGATTACGACGTAAGTGGCCTGCGCGGGCGGCACCTCAGCCTGCACCGCGCCCGCGGAGTTGAGCACGGTCGCCGTGTTGATGCCCTGCTGACACGTCCCGGCTTGGTAGGTGACGCGCCGGTCGTAGTAACGAATGATGAAAGAATCGATGCGGTTGGCGAGCACCGTGGTGCGCTGGATCGTGCTGTTCACGTCGTAGCGCAGGATATAACTCTGATCGCTCGCCGGATCGTCGACCCAGCGATAGATCACGTCCTCGTCCTGGCTGCTCGCGTAGTCGGGCGTCGCGCCGGGCGCCGTGCTGAAGCGGTCGGGGTTGGTGACGACGCGGATGGAGGTCGAGTTGGAGTTAGCGGCGACGATGCCGTTGCCGGCGCGGTTGGCTGGCAGTTGATAGCCCGCGTTCGAGATCTCGCGCGTCATCGTGTTGAGGGCGCGGCGCACGTCGGCGATGGCGTCGGAGCGGCGATCCTCGCGGGCGCGCACGCGTACCGCAGAGGCGAGCAGCGCCGTCGAGACGCCCAGCACGATCACGGTGAGGCCCATCGCGATGATCAGTTCCAGGAGCGAGAAGCCCGCCTCGCCCTTCGCGCGCCTTTGACTGTCGATCTTCTTCATGGCTTCAATCACCTTCGTCCTTAGTCCGCGCGTCGGCGGCTTAATTAGGTCCGCGCTGGGCGGTCGCGCGCGTGGTGGTGATGGCTACCCCGCCGGCGGCCCACTGGGCGTTGCTCAGGATCGGCGTGACCGTGATCGTGATGCGCTTGACGGTCGGTCGCGTCGCGCCCGTCGCGGGATCGGAGATCACATCGAACTGGGGCTCCGTCGCGACGCTCTTGGTGACGGTGAACTGGTAGCCGCCGGAGCTGCTCTGGCTGTTGACGCCGGCCGTCAGGTTGAGCAGCGGGTCGTCCCAGGGCACGCTGCGCAGCCGCTCCATCTGCTTTTGCGCGACGGCAAGAGCCTGCGCCCGCGCGCCCGCCGCGGAGTTGTTCGTCATCGAATAGAGGAAGAGGGCTGACGCGCCGAGCCCGACCGTCATCATCACGATCATGGCGATGACCGTCTCCAGCAGGGTGAAGCCCGCTTCTCCCCGCCGCGCCCGCCGCGGGTTTTCATGCCCGCGCTTGATTACCTTTTCGGTCGTCATCTCTTTTTCATCCTCTATCATCTGTGGCGCCTCCTCCTCCCGTCAGTTCGTCACCGTCAGGGTGACGGTGGTGGAGCCGCAGCTCGACGAGAAAGTGATGGTGAAGGTGTCGTTCCGATCCTGGGTGCTGGACGAGGCGATGGCGAACGTCTGCTGCCCGTTGATGCCGAGCGACGCGGACGACGGCGACACGACGATGGTGGAGGCAGAAGCGCCTGGGGTCACAGCCTTGACGGTCGCCGTCACCGTCACGGGTCCCGTGTTGTTCGCCACCTTCACGAGCACCGTGCCGGTCGACTTGCCGTTCTTCTGAATCGTCAGGGAAGACGTGTTCGCCGAGATCGAGCACTGTCCGGACACGGGCGTCGGGACGGGCGTCGGGACGGGCGTCGGGACGGGCGTCGGGACGGGCGTCGGCACCGGCGTCGGGACGGGCGTCGGCACCGGCGTCGGATCAATCGCGGGCGTCGGCACGGGCGTCGGCACGGGCGTCGGCACGGGTGTGGGCTCAGGTGTCGGCACGGGCGTCGGCACGGGAGTCGGCGTCGGCTCCGGGGTCGGCGTCGGGACGGGGGTGGGGGTAGGGTAAGGGGTGACGTTAACGTCGGGCAGGCTGTCGGCGACCTGCGTGTTGATGGTGATGTCGCCCGCGCCCGTGAGGCTGATCGAGGATGTGTCCCTGCCCCGAATCGCCCCGCCGGTCGAGTCGATGTTGTTCAACGTGAACAGGATGTTGCCGGCAACGCGCCCGCGCCAGTCGAAGGTAGCGGGGACTGGGAACGGCTGCGGAAAGCGCACGTCGAAGGGCAGGTTAATAATGCGCACGTCGCTCGCGTCGATCACGCCGTTGTTGTTGAAGTCCATGATGACGCGGTAGGTGCTCGCGCTGAGGACTTGGACGCTCGTCGTGTCGTGGCGGCGGATGGCGTCGCCGCGCGCGGTCTCCAGATAGTTTTGCAGCTCGCGCGCCGAGTCGATGCGGCGCGAGTTCTGCCGCGCCTGCTGGACGCCGATCAGCGCGGCGACCGAGAGGATGCCGATGATGGCGAGCACGATCAAAAGCTCGATGCCGGAAAAGCCGCGCTCGCCGCCGCGCGGGCGGCGACGGCAAACCGTCGTCTTCGTCATCCGTTTTTCCATGTGATTCTCCAACGACCGTAACGCTGACGGCGCGTCCCCGAACGGTAAATGCGCGGGCGCGCCTACACCCGTTTGGCAAGGGCGGTGCCACACGCGCGCAGCCCAGCATTTATTAAGGTTTCTGTCGAAGACCGATCCGCGCTTGCCCAATCGTTGTCACCGAAGGTGGCAGCTTCTGAAGCGCGCTACACACCGCGCGCCGACTAGCACACCGGTTACACAACACTGTCACCAACCGACACAGCCGCGCCGCCGCTGAACCGTGACCACGCGCGCGGCGCAGTGCAGTGAGCCTTACTAAAGCCGCGCAAGATTCGGTTTTCGAAGGCGAGCGTGTGCGGCTAAACCGCGCGGCGTGCCGTTTGCAAAGGGGAAGGGCGGCGGACGTGCGCCGGGCGACCGTCGCGTGGAGACGCGCGAAGGCGTCCGTGCCGCGTCAGCCGATCAAGGTGGGGAATCGCGTGAGGGCTACGGGCGTGCGGCGCGAATTGCGTCCGAATCACTCGCGCGCGGGAACGAGCAGGGGAGGAACCGTTCGACATCGTCCCAACTGTGCGCGGACCGCACGCCGCGCTCGTGGGACGACAACGCGCCCCGGCGGCTTCACGGCTGCCGGGGCGCGGCTGTTTGAAATGATGAAGTATGAATGATGAACGATGAACTGATAACGACTGCCTTCACTTCATCGTTCATCATTCATACTTCATCGTTCGTCGTTTGACGTCCCCTCGTATTCGTTCTTGTTGCGCGCGTTGAACTCGGTGTCGGCGAGTCGCATGGCGAGCGTGTGGGGCGTGTAGGCGAAGGGCGCGGCCCCGCCGCGGGCGGACTGGAGCGCCGTGACGAGCGCGTCCTGATCCTGGCGGAAGCGGTAGACGCTGCCGTGGCGGTTGAAGATGACGAAGAGCAGCACGTCGCCGTTCTGCGCGCGCATCTCGCCGACGAGCGCGCTCACGCCGCCGTCCGTGCGCCCGAGCGTGCCGGTCTTCCCGATGACGCTGCCGCGCGACGCCGCGTCGGTGTAACGCTTCTTCAGCGTGCCCGGATCGACGCCCGCGACGGGCAGGATGTCCGACGGCTCGAGTTTGTGTTTCGCGAGCTCTTCGCGCAGCGCGACGTAAACTTTCATCATCGAGCGGGGCGAGAGGCGGTTGACGCCGAGCCCGCTCGTCGAGGCGAGGCGCACTTCGGAGGCGGGCAGGTTGATCTCGCGGGCGAGGAAGCCCTGCAACCCGGTCGCGCCGCCCATCATCTCGCCGAGCCGCTCCGCCATGAAGTTGTTCGAATAGCAGAGCAGGACTTTGAGCACGTCAACGAGCGCGCTCGAACGCTGCGTGAGTAAAACTGTCGCCCCGGCGGGGACGGGCGCGACGTAGACGGCGCCCATCACGGCGACGCTCGGCACGCTCGTGAAGCAAGCCTGATCCTTCTTTTCCCGGCACTCGTCGTACCACGAGCCTGTAGCCGCGGCGGGGCGGCGCGTCGAATCGAGCGTGTCGTAGAAGCGCTCGCCGGAGCGCATCGCCGAAGGGCTGAAATTCAACGTGAATCCGGGCGAGACGATGAGATCACCCGTCACCGTTCGGATGCCGAGCTTGTTCATCTCGCGCGCGAGCGCGACGGCGTGCTCGTCGTGCAGCGAAGGGTCGCGACCCGAAATGATGAGATCGCCCGTGAGCGTGCCGGTCGCGCGGTCGAACGTGCCGGTCGTCCAGACGGCGGTCGTGAAGCGGTAGTCGGGTCCGTAAGTCCTGAGCGCCTGGAGCGCGGTGGCCAGCTTGACGGTCGAGGCCGGGTTGAAAGTTTGATCCGCGCCCTGCTCCATGACGACCTTGCCGTCGAGCGTCGCGACGAACACGCCCTGTCGGTAGACGACGGGCGTCGGCGTCGGCGTCGGCAGCACGGAGTCGAACGAGCCCGCCGCGGGCGGGTTGACGGTCATCAGCTGCGGGACGAGGAGTGGCTTCGGCGTCGGGGTAGCCGTCGCCAGCGGCGCGGGCGCGTATGGGTCTTCCTGCGCCGCCGCGCCAGCCGCGAGGGCGAACGCGAGTGCGAGTGCGAGAAGCGCGCGATTGAAGATCAACTTCGGCATCCGTCGAACCTCAGGTCTCTTGCTCGGGGGAGTATTTAAAGCGGGGCAGTGCAATCATAGCACGGAGAGAGCCGCCTCGTTCGCGCGAAACTTTCACGGAAAGGTGCGCGCCGAATTTAGATGCCGCGGCGGGCGCCGGGGATGCAACTCGTTCGCGCCGCGCCGTCATCGCAGCACCGAAGCGTCACGACACCCGAGCGAGTTCATTGACAACGACTCGAAACGGCTCATAGTATTTTCGCAGTCAGCCGACGCCGAAGAGCCCGCGCCCGAAACTTCTCGTGCGACCGAATAAAGAGCCCGTCACCCTCGAAAGCGTCCGCGCCGCGCACCGCGAGCGGCGGGTCGCGGTCCGGGAACGCCTCGCGGAGTTCGACGAGCTGCGCCGCACCGCTTCGGACGAGCGGCTCTGGGAGGAGCTGGTCTACTGCATCTTCACGGCGGGCGCGTCGGCGCGCATGGGCTTGCGCTCGGTCGAGCGCGTGCGACCGCTATTGTCGTCGGGAACGCACGACGATCTCGCGGACGCGCTCACCGGCAGCCACCGCTACCCGCGCTCGCGCTCCGGCTACATCGTCGTCACGCGCGAGCACCTGAGCGAGACGTGCGGGATGCGGCTGCGCGAGCGGCTCGAATCCTTCGACGACCCTTTGGAGCGGCGCGACTGGCTCGCGCGCGAGCGGCGCATCAAGGGCTTGGGCTACAAGGAGTCGAGCCACTACCTGCGCAACGTCGGCTACCGCGGCTACGCCATCCTCGACAAGCACATCCTGCGCTGCCTCGCGGAGCTGGGCGTCGTCGAGACGCCCGATCCGCCGACCACGCGCTCGCGCTACCTCGCCGCCGAAGAGAAGCTGCGGGGGTTCGCGCGCCGCTCGCGGATCGATTTCGACGAGCTCGACCTCGTCCTCTGGTCGATGAAGACCGGGGAGATATTGAAATGAAATGATGAACGATGAACGCGGGGTGATGAACTGAAAGCATTTTGTGTTTCATCCGTTCATCGTTCATCGTTCACACTTCATCGTTCTCGGTTTGAGGAACGCCATGAGTCAAGCAACTCACAAGTTAGTTCTCGCGCTGGCGGCGGTCGTCATGTCGATGGCGGCTGGCGCCGCGCCGGGCGCGTTCGCCGCCGACAAGAAGGAGCGCTCGCGCGCGGAGCGCGCCCTGCGCGAGGGCGACTTCGCGGCGGCGGAGAAAATCTACCGCGAGCTGGTCGAGAAGGACTTGAAAGACATCCAGGCGCGGCTCGGGTTGAGCTACGCGCAGCTCAAGCAGCGCAACCTGCGCGACGCCTACGACAACGCCGCGCGCGCGCTCGCCCTCGACGCCACCTCGTCGCGCGCCCACGCCATCCTCGGCTCCGCGCTCCTCGCCACGGGCGACTTCCCGCTCTCGATCGAAGAGTTCAAGACCGCCCTCAGCTTCAACCAGAACGAGGCGCTGGCGATCGCCGGCATCTCGATGCTCAACTTCTACGAGAACCGCGCGCAGGTCGCGCTCCTCGGCTTGCGCCGCGCCGTCGAGCTCGATCCGAACGAGCCCGACTTCGTCTTCAACTACGCCCAAGCCGCCGCGCGCTCCGAGCGTTACAAGGAGGCGGCTGACGGCTACGAGACCTTCCTGCGCATCGCCCCGCGCACCGACGCCGACCGGCGCGCGCGCATCCGCGGGCTCATAGAATTCCTGCGCTACATCGCCGTCCAGGGGGAGCTCTACGACACGACCGGCTCGCCGCGCGTCCAGGTCGAGTTCGAGCTCGTCAACAGCCGACCGATCATCCCCGTGCGTCTGAACGGCTCGAAGAAAGTCTTGCGCTTCGTCGTCGACACGGGCTCGGGGATGTGCGTCGTCTCGGACGCGACGGCGCGGAGGCTCGGCATCAAGGAGGTCGCGCGCGGCGGGTTGGCGCGCGCCGTCGGCGGCGGCGGTCGCTTCGAGATCGTCTACGGCTTCCTCGACACGCTCCAGATCGGCGAGGCGCGCGTCAGCAACGTCCCCGTCTACATCCGCGAGTTTCACAACACGCAGGAGTCAGTTGACGGCTACATCGGTCTCTCCGTGCTCTCGCACTTCCTCTCGACGGTCGACTATGGCGAGCACGTCCTCTCGCTCCTGCGCGACGACGCGCGACCCGCGCTGAGCGTCGAACAGTCGTCGGCGGCGAACGCGCAGAGCGCAACGGCGACTCCGCCCGCGACGGCGCCGCGGCGCGTCTTCGAGATTCCGATCCGCTCCACTTCGAGCGGCTTCTGGAGCGGGCTCGTCCACGTCGAGGGCGTGGGCAAGCCGACCAACTTCATCATCGACACGGGCGCGACCGTCTCGGTCGTCTCCACGCAGCTCAACGAGCGCGAGGAGCTCTCGCGCTTCGAGCAGAAGTTCCGCCTGAGCGTCTACGGCGCGGCGGGCGTGACCGAGGACGTGCCGATGCTGATGCTGCCGCGCGTCTCCTTGGGCGACTACACGCACGCGAACCTCGCGGCGGCGGTGCTCGACATGAACCCGATCAACGAGACCACCGGCTTCGAGCAGGCTGGCATCCTCGGCGGCAACATCCTGCGCTACTTCCGCGTCACGTTCGACTTCCAGCGCGCCGTCCTCCGCCTGGAGATGATCCCGAACTACACCCCCCCGCCGATCTCGAAGGAGGCGAACATCACCCCGCAGGGGCTCGAATGAGGCGGGGCGCGAACGCATGAAGCAGAGCCTTTATCTGGAGACCTCGGTCGTCGGCGCTTACCTCGACAACGGCGAGCCGTTCCGCCGCGACCTGACGATCCGCTGGTGGGAGCGCGAGCTGTCGGAGTACCGCGCGGTCGTCTCGCCGCTCGTCGCGCGCGAGCTGGAGCGCGTGCCGGAGCCGCACCGCACCGGCTACCTGAAACTGATCGCGCCGCTCGAACAGGTGTCCGTCTCCGAGGAGGCGGCCATCCTCGCCGAGGGCTACGTCACGCGCGGCATCTTCCACCGCAAGTACCTCGGCGACGCCCTGCACGTCGCGCTCGCCTCCGTCCACAAGATCGACTACCTCGTCACGTGGAACTTCGGCCACCTCGCGAACGTGCGCCGCCAGGCGCGCATCCGCCTCTTCAACACCGCCGCCGGTTTCTTCTCCCCGGTCATCGTCACGCCGGAGTTCCTGGTTTCCGAGTTGACAGAGCGGCGCGACTCGTGAAACGAAATTAAAAAAGTTATTCGCCGCGGGTCGTGAATTGATCACTTTCGATCTTGTCACAACCCGCGAATTGCGTTTTACTATCCGCGATGTACCGCAAGCCGATGTTTTTGGAGTTGCTCCACGCGATCCGCGAAGAGATGTCGCGCGAGGCTGACTACGACGTGGAGCTGTTCGCCGAGATGGCGCGCACCGGCGCGCGCCCCGCGCACGGGCCCGCGCACAACCTGCGCGGCTTCCGCACGCGCGCGCCGCGCGCCGACGAGAAGATCAAGACTTTCCCGTCAACGAAACAACGCAAACGCGCAACCAGATGAGGGGTCGGGGGTCAGAGGTCAGTGAGAACAGTTCATCAACTGACCCCTGACCCCCGACCCCTTCATAATGTTATGGAAGAGACTTTCGAGGCAATCGGGCTGGACGTGCCGAGCGAGAAGGACTTCAACCACCTCGCCGAGCGCGCGGGCGATCAGGGCGAGGCGACGCAGCTCCTGCGGCGCGGAGCCGTCCTGCACGGTCGCTGCTGGAAGCTGGGCGAGGGGCTCGAAGTCTGGACGGTACTCTACGAGTCGGGCACGGGCGAGATTTTTTACGCCGACTGCCGCCCCGGTTTCCGCGCGCGCTACACGCAGCGCATCAGCCCCTGGGCTCTCACAGAGTACGACGAGGAGGGCGAGGCTATCGTCCACGGCTACTGCGACGGGACGGAGACGGAAGTGCTCTTCGAGCTGCAAAATTTAACGGAGGTCGGGCCCGAGGGCTTCCGCGCGCAGGAGCTGCACGTCGGCTTGTGCGGGCTCGCCTACCGCGCTCGCGTCTGCGCGAAGGCGGAGAGAGAGCGCTGGCAGTCGCTCGAAGCGTGCGCCCCGGCGCGCGCCGCCCACGAGAACGACTGGAGCCTGACGGGGCGCGTCATCTCCTACAAGCCGCTGCGAAACCCGCTCTCCGGCGGCGAGCTCTACTGGGCGCACCTCGACCTCGAAAGCTTCAAGCTCGAAGTCCTCATCAACCAGCGCAGTTTGCGCGGCGGCGCGCTCTCCGTCGGCGCGACGGTCGCGGCGGACGTGTGGCTGCAGGGCCACGTCCTCGACACGCGCGCCATGCGCTCGCGCTACGAGGGCATCGACGAGACTTCCACGCGCGCCGAACTGTGGCGCAGCCTGCGACGACGAAACTAGAACGGCGGGGTTTTAAGATGGAAGGCATCCAATACGTGACGGACGACAAAGGGCGGAAGACCGCAGTGCTCATCGACCTTAAAAAGTTTGGTGAGCTGTGGGAAGATTTCTACGACGCCCTGATCGCGAGGCAGCGTGCCGCCGAGCCGAGGGAGTCGCTAGAGGTCGTGCGGGAAAAGTTACGGCGGCAGGGAAAACTTGATGGCTGACTTCGAGATCAGCTTCGCCCGCTCTGCGCGGAAAGAGTTGGAATCACTCGACGACAAGTTCGTCAATCGCATCTTCCCTAAAATTGTAGCCCTGTCGAGACAGCCGCGCCCTGGCGGCTGTCGCAAGTTGGTGGGCGAGGAAAACCTTTGGCGCATTCGCGTCGGTGACTATCGGGTGATTTACGAGATTGACGATGCTAGACGAATCGTCGACGTAATCGCCGTCAAACATCGCAGCAAGGCTTATGATTGAGATCGGTGACTCTGGTTATTCTCCGAATCCCGACTTGGTAAAGGTTTCGACAAATAAATGCGCGCCGCGAAACGTCTCGCCCTCGTCCTAGCCTTCCTCACACTCGTCGCGGCGGTCGGGCTCTACTTCTTCAACCAGTTCTGGATTCACCGCTTCGACGAGATCATCGTGCGGCAGGCGCGCATCTACCGCCTCGACCCGCTCCTCGTTTGGAGCGTCGTCTACGAGGAGACCTACTTCCGACCGTGGAAGAAAGGCGAGGCGGGCGAGATCGGGCTCATGCAGGTGACGCCCACCGTCGGCAGGGAGTGGGCGGAGGAGACCGGGATGCGCGATCTCGCGCGCGCGATGGAGCGCGACCCCGCGTCCGTCCTCGCAGACCCCGAACGCAACATTCAGGTCGGCTGCTGGTACCTGGAAAAAATCTCGAAGGACTACCGCGGCACGCCCGGCGCGGAGGCGCACGTCCTCGCCGCCTACAACGCCGGACCGACGCGCGCCGTCGAGTGGAACCGCGTGCCCGCCGACAGAGCGCCGCTCACCCCCGAGCAGTTCATCGCGCGCATCGACTACCCGACGACGCGCGCCTACGTCACCTCGATCCTCGCGCGCTACCGCAAGGCGCGCGAAGAGCGCGACGCGCGCGGCGGAGGCAAGCGTTGACCTACCGCGCCCTGCTCGCTGGCAACGCCGACTTCCGGCGGCTGTGGGCGGGTCAGGTCGTCTCGGAGATCGGCGACTGGCTCAACAACATCGCCGTCCTCGCGCTCGCCATCGAGCTGGCGGGTCCCGCACGCCAGGGTCACGCCGTCGCCGTCTACGCCGTCGCGCGCCACCTGCCGCTGTTCCTCTTCGGGCCCGTCGCGGGCGTTGTCGTGGATCGAGCGGATCGCCGGCGCGTGATGATCGCGGCGGACGTGGCGCGCGCGGTCCTCGCGCTCGGCTTCCTGCTCGCGCAAAAATTTTCGGCGCTGCCCCTCATCTACGCGGTCGGCGCGGCGCTCTTCTCCGTCTCCGCCTTCTTCAACGCGGCGAAGCGCGCGACGCTGCCGAACCTCGTCGCGCGCACCGACGAGCTGCTCGCCGCCAACTCGCTCTCCGCCTCGACGACCGCCGGGACCATCGCCGTCGGCTCCGCGCTCGGCGGGCTCGTCGCGACCTTCGCGGGGCGCGAGACGGTCTTCCTCCTCAACGCCGCGACCTTCGTCCTCTCGGCGCTGTTGATCAGCCGGATACGCCCTTCGATTGCGGATTGCGGATTGCGGATTGCGGACGCTTCGATTGCGGATTTGGGATTGCGGAATGCGGATTTAAAAGAACCGAACGTGGGCGAAGGACTGTCGGATCGCGAGCCGCAGATACTTTCGCCCGAACTTGAAGTCGCAAGCCGACGCCCTGCGATCTCAAACTCTAAGGCTCCCCTTCAATCCGCGATCCGCAATCCGCAATCCGCAATCAAGAGGGCGTTCGCGGATTTCCGCGAAGGGCTGCGCTACGTGAGAAGCGACGGCGTGCTCGCGGGCGTCTTCGTCGTCGCGGCGGGGTGGGGCTTGGGCAACGGCGCGGCGCGCTCTCTCTACAGCGTCTTCGGCGCGCGGCTCGGCGAACTGTCTGCCGCAGGTTGGCTCGCGCGCCCGAAGGACTTCGGCATCTCGGTCCTGTTCGTCGCGATGGGCGCGGGCGGGGTGCTCGGCGCGCCGCTCGCGCGCCGCTTCAACACGGGCGGCGGCACGAGCCTCGGCGCGCGCATGGGTCGCTCGCTCCTGTTCGACGGCTGCGGGCTCTTCCTCTTCAGCCTGATGCCGAGCCTGTGGGGCGCGGCCGTCGTGCTCGTCGCGCGCGAGATGAACTACGCCGTGTGGTGGACGGCGCAGCAGACCATTCTCATGCGCCGCACCGACAACGCCTACGCCGGTCGCGTCTTCGCCACGCACGAGACCGTGACGACGCTCGCCATGGTCTGCGCCATCTACGCGGCGGGCGCGGCGGCTGACACCTGCGGCATCCGCGTCGTCGCCGCGGCGGGCGGCGCGATCATCGCGCTCTCCGGCGCGGCGTGGTTCGTCCTGCGGCGCGGCGGGGCAGAGGTGTTAGGCTCGACGCGGGCGGGCTTGAGGGGAAAGGATGAAGGATGAAGGATGAAGGATGAAGGATGAAGTGAAGGAGAGTTGGTTCTTACTTCATCGTTCATCCTTCATCCTTCATCCTTCATATTGTGCTACCAGTGGTGAACTGATTTGTTAATGCCGGCCAAAATTTATTCCGCGCAGTGGGTCTTGCCCGTCTCGTCGCCGCCGATCGAAGGCGGGGCGGTCGCGGTCGAAGGCGAGCGCGTCGTCGGCGTCGGGGCGCGTGATGAGATCGCGGCGCGTTTCCCGGAAGCGGCGCGCGAGGAGTTCGGCGCGTCGGCGATCCTGCCCGGTCTCATCAACTGCCACTCGCACATCGAGCTGACGGCGATGCGCGGCTACCTCGAAGACGTTGAGAGTAACTTCTTCGCGTGGCTCTTCAAGCTGACGGCGGCGCGGATGAACCGCATGACGGCGGAAGACTTGCGCGACTCGGCGGCGTGGGGCGCGGTCGAGGCGGCGCGCGCAGGCGTGACGACGCTCGCCGACGCTTGCAGCGAGGGCGAGGCTTCGGCGCGCGCGCTCGGCGACGTGGGCTTGCGCGGCATCGTCTACCAGGAAGCCATCCACCCCGACCCCGCGAAAGCCGCCGAGACCTTCGAGAAGTTTGAGATCAACCTCGCGAAGCTGCGCGCTCGGGAGACGCCGCTCGTGCGCGCGGGCGTCTCGCCGCACGCGCCCTATTCGGCGAGCGCGCCGCTCATCGAGCGCGTGCGAGACCTCGCAGAGCGCGAGCGCCTGCCGCTGATGATCCACGCGGCGGAATCCGAGGCGGAGGATTTAATGTTTCGCGAGGGGCGCGGCACTTTCGCGGAGAGCCTCGCGGCGCGCGGCATCGAATGGCGCGCGCCGCGCGTCTCGCCGATCCGGTATCTGGAGCGGCTCGGTCTGCTCAGGGTCAAGCCGGTGCTCGCCCATTGCGTGCGCGCGGACGACGCCGACATCGAGACGATCCGCGAGACGGGCGCGGGCGTGGCGCACTGCCCGAAGTCGAACGCGAAGCTCGGTCACGGTCGCGCGCCCTACGAAAAATTCCTGGGCTTGCGCCACGGGTTCGGCAGCGACTCGGTCGCGAGCAACAACACGTGCGACATCCTCGAAGAGGCGCGCTTCGCGCTGCTCGTCGCGCGCTCCGCGAACAGGCAATCGAACCTCGACGCGCTGACAGCCGAACGCGCGCTCCACGACGCCACGCTCGGCGGCGCGCACGCGCTCGGCTTCGACGACTGCGGGTCGCTCGAAGAGGGCAAGCAGGCCGACCTGACTGTCGTCCGCCTCGACGCGCCCCACCAGACGCCCGCGCACGATCCGGCGCGCACGCTCGTCTTCGCCTCGTCTGGTCGCGACGTGACGCTCACCGCCGTCGCCGGACGAGAAATCTTCCGCGACGGTCGCGTCGTGAACGCGGACGAGGAGAGGCTGCGCGCGAGGATGAACGAGATAAAGGAGAAACTAGGAACGATGAACGCGGAACGATGAAGTGAAGAAAAGAGGAGTGGTCTTCACTTCATCGTTCATCGTTCATCGTTCATCGTTTCAAGAAATGCGCTGGTCTTCGGCGGCGCGGCGGCGCTTGAGCTCTTTGTGCTGGGAGTCGAGGTTCAGGAGGTGGAGGTGGAGGAAGAACTTGCCCTCCTTGTTGAGCTTGAGGCTCTGATCGAAGTCCTTGCGCGCCGCCGCGTCGTCGCCGCGCTTGACGTTGACGTAGCCGCGCACGGCGTAGGCGATTGAGGCGAGCTTGTCGTCGGGCTTGAGGGCGAGCCCGCTGTCGATGTCTGAGAGCGCGGCGGCGTAGTCGCCGTTGATGAGCCGCGCCTGAGCGCGCCGGAAGTAGATGTCGGGGTTGCCGCGGTAGCAGGCGACGGCTTTGTCGAAGTCTGCGAGCGCGCCCCACACGTCCAGCTTCTCGATGCGGACGTTGCCGCGATCAGAGAAGGCGTCGGCGACGAAGCGGTCGTCCTCGACGGCGCGCGGGTCGAGCGCGTAAGCCTGATCGTAGTCGGCGAGCGCGCCGTCGAGATCGCCCTTGGCGCGGCGGACGCCGCCGCGCTTGGCGTAGATGTCGGCGGCGCGCGGGTCGGCGGCGATGGCGCGGTCGTACTCGACGAGCGCGCCTTCCAAATCCCCCTTGACGCGGCGCTCCGCCGCGCGGCGCGCGAGGTTCTGCGCTCACGACCCCGATCCCTTAGACGCCGCGAGAGCGATCAATGTTTCAGCGCGACCGCCGGCGGCTCACGGCTGACGGTCGGCGGGCGGCTCCTTCAAGTTGGCGAGCGCCGAATCGACGAGCCGCTTCATGCCCGGATCGAGTTCGAGGCAGTGCGCCAAATCTTTCCGCGCCTCGTCGGTCTGACCCTGCTTGATAAGGACGGAGGCTCGCTGGAAGTAATAGACGGCGGCTGTCGGCGCGAGCTCGATGGCTTTGTTCGCGTCGGCGAGCGCGGCTTCCGTCTCGCCCTTCCGCAGCAGCGCGGCGGAGCGGTTGCCGTAGGCGACGGCGGTCGGGTAAATCTCGATCGACTTGGTGTAGTCCTCGATCGCGCCTTCCTGGTTGCCCTGCCTCCACAGCTCCGCGCCCCGGTTCGAGAGAGCCATCGCCGCGCCCATCTTCGCGCGCGCGGGGCTGTCGATCTCGGTCGTCGCGCCGTCGGAGCGGATGACTGCGCCGGGCAGCGCCAGGAGCTCCGTCCGAGTCGTCGAGACCTCGCGCGCCTGTTTGCCGTCCGCGCCGCGGGGGCTTACGACGGCGACGCCGCCCGTGTCCGCGCCGGAGCGCGGGACGATTGACGAGGGGTCGGGCGCGCCGTTCTCGATGGCGGTGTTGTAGTTCTCAATCGCGCCCGCCGCGTCGCCCTTCTGCCGGCGCGCGTTGGCGCGGTTCATGTACGCCTCGGTCGCCCTGGGCTTGAGGGCGATCGCCGCGCCGTAGTCCTCGATCGCGCCTTCGAGATCGCCCTTCGCGCGCTTGACGTTGCCGCGCCCGATGTATGACTCGTACATCAGCCAGCCGAGGGCGACGGACTTGTCGTAGTCTGCGAGCGCGCCGTCGAGGTCGCCCTTGCGGAAGCGGAGCAGGGCGCGCGTCTGGTAGGCGGGCTTGAAGTTCTGATCGAGCTCGAGGACTTTGTTCACGTCGGCGAGCGCGCCATCGATGTCGCGCGAGAGCATCCTCGCGCCGGCTCGCTGGTAGTAGGCGTGCACGAAGTCGGGCTTCAGCTCGAGGGCTTTGTCGAGGTCTGCAATCGCAGCCAAGAACTCGCCGCGCTGCATGCGCGCGCGGCTGCTCTCTAAATACTCCTTCGCCGTCGGCGTCTGCGCGGTGGCGGGGAGCGCGGAGAGGGTGAGCAACAAAGTCAAAAGCAGAAGTCTCTTCATCACTTGCTCCGTCGGGAAAGACTCGCCGGGCGAGCCGCTTCGTCAACAGCCGAAACTTAGGCGAGGCACGCCCGTTTGTCAACGGACTTTACGGTCTTGAATCTGTCACGTTTTTGACGCGGGCGGCGCGGAAAAAGCCGCCCGCCGTCGTGATTTTTTCCGGCGGCGGGCGGCTCAAGTAAAAGCCACGCTCGAAGCGTGAGAACTACGCGCGACCTCTAACCGACGCTAGCGGCGCGCGGCTGTGACGGCTTCGTCGAAAATCTCCAGCGCGACATCGACGTTCTCTCTAGTGAGCGTCAGCGGCGGCGACCAGCGGATCGTGTTCGCGCCCGCGCCGAGGATGATGAGACCGCGGTTGAAGCACTCGATCTCGACGCGGTCGCGCATCTCGGCGTCGGGCGCGAGCGTCTCGCCGTCCGTGACGAACTCGACGCCGATCATCATCCCCAAGCCGCGCACGTCGCCGATCGAGTCGTGCTTCGCTTTAAGCTTCTCCAAGCCAGCCTTCAGGTAGCCGCCGACCTCCGCGCTATTCTTGACGAGACCGTTTTCGAGCAGCTCGATGGTCTTCAGGGCGGCGGCAATGCAGACGGGGTTGCCGCCGAAGGTGGAGGCGTGAGCGCCGGGCTTCCAGTCCATCAAATCAGCCCGCGCGACGCACGCGCCGATGGGCAGACCCGATCCGATGCCCTTCGCGATGGTCACGATGTCGGGCTTGAGATCGTAGTGCTCCGAGGCGAACATCTTGCCGGTGCGACCCATGCCGGATTGAACTTCATCGACGATGAGCATGATGCCGTGCTCGTCGCAGATGCGGCGTAAGCCATGAAGGAACTCCTTCGGCGCGGGCACGTAGCCGCCTTCGCCCTGCACGCACTCGACGACAATGCCTGCGACCTCTTCGGGCGGCGTCGTCGTCTTGAACAGTCGCTCCTCGATCCACGCGAGGCACTGCCGGCTGACGGTCGCGGCGTCAGACTTCTTGCCGGTGAACGGATCGCGGAAGGCGTTGGGGTAGGGGACGTGGACGACGTCGAGCGCCTGCCGCTTGAAGCCGCGGCGCTGCGCGACCTTCGACGAGGTGAGCGAGAGGCTCCCGAGCGTGCGCCCGTGGAAGCTGTTGAAGAAGGCGATGAATTTCTCGCGGCCCGTCGCGTGCATCGCGAGCTTGAGGGCGGTCTCGACCGCCTCCGTGCCGGAGTTCGCGAAGTGCGTGCGCGTCGGCGAGGAGACGGGGACGATCTCGTCGAGCTTGCGCGCGAGCGCGGGCATGTGCTCGTAGTAGTAATCGGTGCCGCACATGTGGATCAGTTTCGCCGCCTGATCCTGAATCGCGCGCACGACCTCCGGGTGGCAGTGACCCGTCGAGCAGACGGCGACGCCCGCGTTGCAGTCGAGGAAGACGTTGCCGTCAACGTCCGTCACCCACACGCCCTCGCCGCGCTCGGCGACGAGCTTGAAGCTGGGGCGCGGGTACGAAGGCGTCACCCACTGCGCGTCGTCTGAGACGATCCGCTGACCCTTCGGTCCCGGCAGCGCGGTCTTGATCTCCGGTCTCTTCGGCGGAGCCATCGTGGTCATGAAATTTTCTCCTTGTCTGAAAGGCGGAAGGGCACAACTCGCATCTGAAACCTCAGATTTCAGACGCGACGAAAGGAGCGAAGAGACGGAGGGGCTAACCCGCGAAGATGTTGGCGCGGATGTCGAGGGGGAGAAAATTTGTCAGCACAATACTAAACATCAATTTAGACTGGAGACGAGTTTACGTTTGCAAAACTTGAATCCCTACTGAGGGCGAATCTTATCACTTCAACCGAGCCGTTTCCAGCACCGATGTGGTGTCGGGAAAAGTTGCGCGAGAATAGTCAAATAACTTGTCCGCTTCCGCCCACACGAACAAAATCGCCTGACTTGATATTCTCCAATGCTGTCCTCATCTCAGGCATCAACGGCAATAACGTTCGTAGACGATTGTTCCTCGCTACCAGGAGGACAATGCTAATCCCGAAAGCTTTAAGGTTCTGTTGAAATTTTAGATTCTGGTCAACGGTGAGGAAGACATCAAACTCTGCCTCGGCTAGAGCTAATAGCTTCCCGTTCTTCACTCCCGACCATCCGCGCTCGGTGACGGTGAGAACATCGTGTCCGGGCAGTTCGCGCCTCAACTTGCGCGGCACGCACTCGTCAAGCAGCACTCTCATACTCGCGCGCCAGAAATGACTCTTTCATTCTTTCCAGAACTTTAATGGCGTGATCTTTTGTGACGGAAGGGAAGTCGTCGAGGAATTCGTCGAGGCTGTCGCCTTCTTCGAGATAGTCGAAGAGGGTTTGCACGGGCACGCGCGTCCCGGCGAAGACGGGCGTGCCGCCGAGGATGTCATCGTCGCGTTGGATCAATGATTCAGACATGGGTGAACACCTCAAGTCGTAATCATACTCTCGTTATTCAAGAGTAGGAATGAGGCTGACGAAACGTTAAGCCTTGCGCTTCCAGCGGACGCCGTCGCGCGTGTCTTCGAGGACGATGCCGCGCTCCGTGAGTTGGTCTCGTATCTGGTCGGCGCGGGCGAAGTCGCGGCGGCGGCGGGCTTCCTGGCGGTCGTCGATGAGGGCTTGAATCTCCGTGTCGAGCATCCCGCGCTGCGGGGGAGAGAAGACGTTGAAGACGGAGTCGAAGAGGCGGACGAGCTCCAGCAGGTCGCGCTGATCGTCAGAGCGCAAGCCCTCGCAGGCGAGGGCGGTGTTGACCTCGCGCGTCAGGTTGTGGACGGAGGCGAGGGCGACCGAGGTGTTGAGATCGTCGTCGAGCCCGGCCTCGAACTCTTCGAGCGCGCGCGCGGCCGCCGAGCGCATCGCGGGGTTGCTGCCCGGTTCGGTGCGCGCTTCCGAGAGGCGCGCGTTGAAGTCTTGCAGACCGGCGACGGTCTTCTCGATGCCGCGCAAGCCGTCGAGCGTGAAGTTGAGCTGCTTGCGGTAGGGCACGCTCAAAAGCGCGTAGCGGATCGCCGCGGGCGTGAAGCCGCGCTCGATGAGATCGCGCAGCGTGTAGTAGTTGCCCTTCGACTTCGACATCGTCTCGCCGTCGATCTTCAGGTGCTCGCCGTGCAGCCAGTAGTTGACGAACTGTTTGCCGGTCGCGCCCTCGCTCTGCGCGATCTCGTTCTCGTGGTGCGGGAAGACGAGATCGACGCCGCCGCAGTGGATGTCGAACGTCTCGCCGAGGCACTTCATCGACATCGCCGAGCACTCGATGTGCCAGCCCGGCCGCCCGCGCCCGAAAGAGGCGTCCCAGACGGGCTCGCCCTCCTGGTCGGGCGCCTTCCAGAGCGCGAAGTCGCGCGCGTCCTCCTTCTCGTACTTGTCCGTGTCCACCCGCTCGCTCGCGCCCGCGATGTTGCCCGCGAAGTTGATCTTCGAGAGCTTGCCGTATTCGGGGAACGAGGCGATGCGGTAATAGACGGAGCCGTCCGAGGCGTAGGCGTGACGGGTGGCGAGGAGCTTTTCGATGATCGCAGCCATCTCCGCGATGTGGTGCGTGGCGCGCGGGGCGATCTCGGGGCGCTCGCAGCCGACCAGATCGACGTCCTGCCAGAAGGCTTCGATGTAGGGCGCGGTGTAGTCGTCGATCGACTGCCCGCGCTCCAGCGCCTGCTTGATGATGCGGTCGTCAACGTCCGTGAGGTTCATCACGTGCGTGACGCGGTAGCCCTTGTACTTGAGGTAGCGGCGCAGCACGTCCACGAAGATGTTCGAGCGCAGGTTGCCGACGTGCGCGAGGTTCCACACGGTCGGGCCGCAGTAGTACATCCTGACCTCGCCCTCCGTGATGGGGCGAAACTCTTCGAGCCGGCCGGTGAGCGTGTTCTGAAACTTGAGCATCTTTGAAACGTCGCGCGCGCCGCGTTCACCCACGGCGCGCGCATTTATGATCCAGGCTGCCCATTAAACGACTGAGAGACTTCTCTTGTTCACTGAAGCAGGAAGTTGAAAGTGAGCGTGCCTTTAATCTTAGCGGGCTCTCCACCCAGAAGCCCCGGAGCGAAATGCCACCCGTAAGCAGCTTGGACGGCGGCTTGCTGTAACAACGGATGACCCGAAGCGACGCGAGCTGAAATCACTTTGCCGCACTCATCAACCAAGACTTGAACGACAACTATACCGGAAGCTCGTGCCGCTCTAGCGATGGGCGGATAGGATGGAGTTGGCGTCTCGCCCGGAAGACCTCGGCTGTTTAAGAAGCCACCGTTGAGGATCGCGTTCTTCTGCGATATCCACTCGCAAGGGCTTGTGTTGTCGTGGGTCTTAACTTGTACGATTGACTCCGCCCTGAATGCGTCGCTTTCAAAAGAGTGAACGGGCACGGACACATTTGGCATGTGGCGGGCGATCCAGAGCGTGGTCGCGGCGACGCCGAGACCGAAGGTCGAGAGGGCGATGGCGAGTCCGAGCATCTTGCTTCGCATGGTGAAACTTCCTTTTGTCGAGCTGGACGATTGACCGAGACGACCGCACGTCTCCGCGTTCGGGACGAGGGCGAGGGCGCTGGGGTTTCGGAGACTACTGCGTGCGCGTCGTCTTGCCGAAGAGTCTAGGAGAAGGACGCGCGGCGCGTCAACCAAGTTGCCTCCGCCGCCCGCCCGAGTTCCTAACGATGTGGATGGAAATGCTCGAACCCGCCGGGAGGCAGGTCTTCGAGGTGCTGGTGGCGCAGGAGCTTGACGCCACGCTCGGCTTCCGTGATCTCGCCGACGCGCGTGACGGCGACGCCGCCCAGCTCGCGCGGGAGCTTGAGCAGGTCGCGCGGGTGGACGGTGAAGAGCAGCTCGAAGTCTTCGCCGCCGTGGAGCGCGAGCTGGTGCGCGTCGGCGACGACCGTGTGCGTGAAGCTGTTGTCGGCGAGCGCGCTCGCGTGGGAGAGCGCGGGGTGGACGGGAATCTGCGCCCAGTCCAGAACCGCGCCGACGCCGCTCTCGCGGCACAGGTGCGCGAGGTCTGACGAGAGCCCGTCGCTGAGATCGATCATCGCCGTCGCCAGGCGCTCCTCGCAGACGTGCGCGCCCCACTCGACGCGCGGCACGGGGCGCGTCTGCCGCAAGGCTACCTCGTGGTACTCCGCCGGGAAGTCGCCCGTCAGGTCTTCGGTGAGCGTGAGGGACTTTTCCAGCAGCCGCAAGCCGGCAGCCGCGCCGCCGAGCGCGCCCGTCACGAAAATCTGATCGCCCACCCGCGCGCCCGAGCGCAAGATCGCGCGATCCGACTCGACCTCGCCGACGACGATTGAATCGATCACGATCCGATCGGGCGAGCGCGACACGTCGCCGCCGACGAGCGCGACGCCGTGCTCCTCGGCGAGCGCGAAGAAGCCCGCGTAGAAGTCGTCGAGGAAGTGCGACTCCCAAGTCGTCTGCGGGACGCCGAGCGAGAGCAGCGCGAAGCGCGGGCGCGCGCCCATCGCGGCGACGTCCGAGAGCGAAACGGCGAGCGACTTGTGGCCGAGCGCGGCCGGCTCGGTGATGCGGCGGAAGAAGTCTACGTCTTCGACGAGCAGGTCGGCGGTCACTACGTGGTCGCGCCCCGCCCGCGAGCGGAAGACCGCCGCGTCGTCGCCGATACCGACGAGCAAGGATGAAGGATGAGGGATGAAGGATGAAAGTTTGGAGGCGGGTGTCTCTTGGCTTTCGAGAGCGCGGCGGCGGATGCGCTCGATGAAATCAAACTCACCGCGCGAACTCTCTCCAGAAGAGCGGTGCGAAGGATGTGAGACCGGATCGTGAGAATCTTTCTTCATCCTTCATCCTTCATCCTTCATCCTTGCTCTCACAGGTTGCGCCGCATCGAGTCGAGACCGGCGGCGATTGTTTCGAGCGAGGTGGAGAAGGAGAAGCGCAGGCGTCCGTCGCCGTGCTCGCCGAAGACGACGCCGGGGACGGTCGCGACCCGCGCGCGTTCGAGCAGGGTCTCGGCGGCGGCGCGGCTGTCGGCGTCGATGCGCGTCACGTCGGGGAAGGCGTAGAACGCGCCCGCCGGCGGCGCGCACGGAAGACCGATCTCGTTCAAGCCGATGATCATCAGATCGCGACGCTCGCGATACTCGGCAAGCGTGCTGGCGAAAAAGTCTGCGGGCAGTTCGAGCGCGGCGAGCGCAGCCCACTGGGTCGGAGTCGAGACGCCGTTCGTCGAGTAGAGCGTGGTCTTGCGCAAGCCCGTCATCCACGGCTCGGCGGCGGCCGCGTAGCCGATGCGCCAGCCCGTCATCGCGTAGGACTTCGAGAGCGTGTAGCAGGAGATGGTGCGCTCGAACATCCCTTCGAGCGAGGCGATGGAGACGTGCTCGCCGTCGTAGACCAAATCCTCGTAAGCCTCGTCGGCGACGACGACCAGATCGCGCTCGCGCACGAACGCCGCGACCTCTTCGGTCTCCCCGCGCGTGAAGACGACGCCCGAAGGGTTCTGCGGCGTGTTGAAGTAGAGCGCGCGCGAGCGGTCGGTCGCGTAGCGGGCGAGCGTCTCGGCGAAGACGTCGCGCCTCGCCTCGTCGGTCGGGACGAGACGGATGCGCGCGCCGCAGCCGGCGACCAAATCTTTGATCGGCGTCCAGTAGGGCGAGAAGACGAGCACCTCATCGCCGGGGTTGAGGACGGACTGGAACGCGCCGAAGAGCCCCTGCATCCCGCCGTTCAGAACGATCACGTCGCGCTCCTCTACGGGCACGCGGTTGCGCGCGCGCAACTTTTCGGCGAGCGCGGCGCGCAGCTCGGCGACGCCCGAAGAGGCTGCGTAGCGCGTCTTATTTTCGGCGAGGGCGCGCGCCATCGCCTCCTTGACGGGCGCGGGCGTCGCGGGGAAGGGCTCGCCGCCTTCGAACTGAAAGACCTGCTGACCGGCGACGCGCAGCTCCATGACGCGGTTGCGGATATTAACGATGTCGGAGAAGCCGACGGCGTCGAGTCGCGCGGCGAGGCGGAAGGCGGACGAGGCTATGCTCAAAGTGTGCGTCGAACCTCCGAAGGGGTTGGGATGGAAGCGGGATTATAGTCCTCTCATCGATGAAGCGTCCAACAGAGGCGGAGGGTCGGGACGATACGATGGCGACGGGAGGGAGTCGCGCCTGATCATTTCGTGTCGCGAATAATCCATATCGTGCAGCGTCGTGGAGTCGGGTCCGAGGCTGAGGCGCGACGCGTGTTGCGATTCAATTG
>JAIVJC010000222.1:0-6092 GCA_020200235.1 Acidobacteriota bacterium
CTCAGGCATTCTGCACCCCCCCGAACTCGATCGGGTGTTAGCCACCGTGCTGTTCACCCACATCGTCGGACCCGGCGGTCGAGCGGCCGGGACGGGAGCAGATCAGTGGCGAGACCTGTTGGGGCGGCATCACGCGGTCGTCAGGAGAGAGCTTGAACGTTTCAGGGGCCGCGAGATTGAAGCGACCGAGAACAAATGCTTAGCGATCTTTGACGGGCCCGCGCGCGCGATCAGGGCGGCGTGCGCCGTGAGAGACTCCGCGCGCTGGCTCGGCGTCGAGGTTAAGGCGGGCTTGCACACGGGCGAATTCGAGTTGATCGGAGACAGGATTACCGGGGTCGCTTTGGAGATCGGCGCTCAGGTGGCAGCCCAAGCCGGAACTGGAGAGATTCTTGTCTCAAGTACAGTCAAGGACTTGGTGTCGGGGTCGGGCATCGGATTCAGTGACAGGGGCGTTCACGTTCTTGAGGGGAGTCTTGGTGAGTGGAAACTATTCGCAGTCGAGTGACGGGGCTGCCTGCGAACCTACCAGTAAGATAAATAACGGATCGCCGGTAGAACGCACGCAATCTAACAACGGCACGGACACGATCGCGAACAGCGTCGCCTTCATCCGCGAGACTTACCGCTCATCAAGTTGTGCGCGCGGCGGGTGATGCCGGGCGTTAGGTGGCTAACGGAGGTGGTCAGTTGGGGAAAAGCCTGGAACAGCGTATTGAATATGCCATCCGTGAAGAGATTTCAATAGCTCCCTATGATCCGGAATGGCCCGTCCTCTATGAGACTGAGGCCGCGTCCCTCCGGGGCAGGCTGCCCCAATTAGTCGTCATCAGAATTGAACATTTCGGCAGCACCGCCGTCCCCGGACTGGCGGCTAAGCCCGTGGTTGATGTGTTGGTGCAGGTCAGCAGCCTGGAAGAAACCAGGGAACAGATCGTGCCCATCCTTGAAGCAGCAGGCTATGACTACTTTTGGCGGACCGATGTCTCGCCTGCTTACGCCTGGTTCATCAAACGGGGTTCCGGGGGGAAGCGCACGCATCACATCCACATGGTCGAGGCGGATTCGAAGCTTTGGGAGCGCCTCTACTTCAGGGATTATCTAAGGGAGTTTCCCGAGGAAGCTAAACGTTACGCGGAGTTGAAGCAATTCCTTTCCGAGAAGTACCCGAATGACAGGGTCGCGTACACGGAAGGTAAAGCCGGATATGTCATGGCGATCACGGAAAGGGCCAAGCGCCACTACGGCGCCACCTGACAACGGCATGCGGCGGACGCGCACTCAGCGGGCTTCTCATCCTCAGAGTTACGTGCGCGCCGCCGATGCCGGGCGTTAGATGCCTTACGGTTTTGCCGGTGGGTTAAGAGTAGCGTCCGACGAACTGACATTAAAACGACTGAAGCTGCTGTACTCGAAAGTCACTTTCCCACCGAGCAACAGCTCGGGCTGTCGGTCCGCGCCCGTGCGCCAAAGGATATCGTTCTGCCGGGGGGACGAGTGTATGACGGCAGCCCGCTGTCTAACAACGGCACGCGCCCGACCCGCAATGGCACGGCGCTTATCGTCGAAGGCGGCAGCGGCGCGCGGGTGATGCCGGGCGTCGGGCGTTTAGTCTCATACTAATCTCCCCCGCACCTCGTTCGAGGTGCGGACATAAAAGCCTGCTCGCCCATAGAAATCATGTAGAATGCTGCCCGCCCGGCGCGGGCGACTCACGGCGTCGGGCGCTCACTCCTAAGTTCGCTTAGGACTTCGATCAACTTCGCGTGCGTGGCAGGAAACCACTTCCGCGTTACTTCCGGAAGACGAGGAGACGACCATGAGATTATTTGGCGTGAGGAAGTCCGCACTGCTCGTAGCCGTTTTTGTTTTGACGACGCTCGCCGGCGGCGGCGCTTCGACCGCGCGGCGCACGCTGCCGAACCCCGTGCTCGTGTTCGCCGGGTATGAGTTCAACGAGTCCGGGGGCAAGCAGTGGACGCGGTACAGGTACACGGTAGACAACCGGGCGGAGTACCCGGACTCCCTGTTCGCCGCCGCGCCGAGCTTGCCGCCCTGCGGGAGCAATACGAACGCCTCGCGCACCTGGGTCGACATCTACGATCAGAGTGGGAAGCGGCTCAACGGATTCTGCGCGCTCAAGGGCGCGAAGGATCTCACTCAACTCTGGTTCGCCCTGGAGCGGGACGCAGTCCCGCCGAGCTGGGTTTACGTCGAGATGACTGATCGGCAGACGAACACCAAGTACAAGTCGAACCTGGCTGACTTGACCCTGTGAGGTTCCTGGACGGTGGCGCGGTCGCGACTTCGGATAGCCCCGAAGCGCGCACGACGACTCTTTGAACCCGGCTCCTCGGTAGCATCCCTTCCGTGACACTTCCTCTCGCGTAGTTCGTCCGAGCATCACGCGAAAAAGGGAGAGGCGCTCTGCTTGGGCGCCTCCCCCTTTTTTTTGCATCACCCGACGCGCGTCTCTGCTCGCGCGTCGTCGCCCGTGCCGGAGTTTAGCTGCACGCCGATGCCGGGCAGCCCCGCCTGGCTGAAAGAGGTGTTGTCCGATCCGCCGAGCGCGCGGCTGCGCGAAGAGATCGCGCCGACCACGCCCATGTAGCCGAACGCGCCGACCGCCTCGCGCAACGGCGCGGCGGCTTCCGGCGGACCGAAGACGGAGAGCCCGCGCGCTCGCCCCGTGCCGGAGTCGATGTTGAAGTAGCCGCCGAACTTCGCGAAGACGGGCTTCGGGTTCTCGAACGTGCCGAAGTGCTCCTTGACGTAAGCCTGCGAGCCGAGCAGGCCCTCCTCCTCGCCGCTCCACAGCGCGACGCGGATCGTGCGGCGCGGGCGCACGCCTATCGCCTTGAGGATGCGCGCCGCCTCCATCATCACGGCGCACCCCACCGCGTTGTCGGTCGCGCCCGTCGCCGCGTGCCACGAGTCGAGGTGCCCGCCGAGCATGACGACCTCATCTCGCTTGTCCGTGCCCGGAATCTCCGCGACCACGTTGTAGGCGGTCGTGCCTTCGGGGAAGGTGCGGTTGCGTATGTCGAATTCGAGCGTCACGTCGAGCCCGTCGGCCAGGAGGCGCGAGACGCGGCCGTAGTCCTCGTTGCGCAGGACGACGGTGGGCACGACCTTGTCGACGTCGAACGTGCGGTTGTTGAAGGCGCGTATCTGACCGTGCTCGCGCCCCGCGTCGTTGACGCGCACCAGGGCGCCGCCGTCGAGCAGGAACTTATCGAGCTGTTCGCCCACCTGCGCGTTGGTCAGTTGGTTGGGCGCCGGGGTCGGCGTCGGCGACGCCGACGGGCGCGGCGACGGTCGCGCGTCGGGGTCGAAGCGCGGGCGCAGCTCCTCGTCGCTCACGCGCTTGGCGGGCGGCGTGATCTGGACGGGGAGAATGGTGTGCTTGCCGACGAGGACGATCTTGCCCCTCACCTTGTCGCGCACGGTGTCGAAGTACGCGGTCAGCTGTTCCTGCGTCGGGCGCTCGGGCAGCACGATCTGAAACGCGCTCGCGGTGACCGCGCCCTTCGTGCCCGGCGTCCACGCTAAGACCTCGAAGACGAGCGAATCTTTGACGGGCGAGACGATGAAGCCGGACGCACGCTCGTTCGCCCAGCCGGGGTGACCGAAGCTCCACGGCTCGAGGTGCGCGTTCTCGAAGCCCCACTCGGTCATCTGCTTGACCGCCCACTCGCCCGCCGCCTTCAGGCTCGGCGAGCCGGTCAGGCGGGGTCCGTAAACGTCCGTGAAGAAGTGGAGCGTGCGCATGATCTGCGAGTGGTCAGTCCCCTCCTTGACGATCTTCGCGTTGACGTTTTGATCGATGCGCTCCTGCGCGCCGGTGGTGCGCACGAGCGGGGTCAACAGAAACGCGCCGACGAGCGCGAGGGCGCAGAGCTTCGCGAGTTCTTCTCTTTTCATCCGCGTGTTCTCAAAGTCGGAAGTGATCTGGAAAACGATCTCACAAGCCCGCCATGTCCCACTTGCGCACGACCTCGCCGATCAGGTTCGCCACCTTGTCCGTCACCTTGTTGAAGTACTCGTCAGCCTTCTTCTGATCGAACTTCGGGTAGCCCTGGCCCGGCTGGTACAAGCCTATCGAAGAGGGGAACGGCGCGGCAGACCACGTGCCCGCCGCCGGGTAGGGGGTGGCGAGATCGGCGTGGTAGCGTTCGGGGTGGACGAGCGTCGGATCGATCGACTGGACGAACGCCGTCTCGTTCAGCCCGGCGTGCCCGCCGTCCTCGCCGAAGACCTCCTTCGTCACGTCGGAGGCGAACGACCACCAGTTGATGACGAGCGTGCGCACGCGCTGCTCGGCGGAGACCTCCGCCGCGACCGCGTTCAGCACAGCCGTCTGCGGACCCCCGTGGCCGTTCAGGACGATGATATTTTTAAAGCCGTTCTTGGCGAGCCCTTCGAGAATCTGTTTGACGAACGGGCGGTAGGCGGCTTCCGTGATCTGGAACGCGCCCGGGTACGCCTCCATGCTGCCGGTGATGCCGTAGGGCAGCGCGGGCGCGATCATGGCGTTGACGCGCGGGGCGATCCTGCGCGCCATCGCCACGGGCGCCGTGATGTCCGCGCCGTTGTTGATGACGCCGTGCGGCTCTAAGGTGCCGGTCGGCAGCAGGACCGTGCGGATGCGCGCAGGGACGTGCTCGCGGAACTCCATCCAGTTGACGCGCTCCATCTCTCTGGTCGAGATGTCGCGCGGCGCGGGCCGCGGCGCCGCCGTCTGCGCCGTCGCGGCGGCAGCCGACGAGATGAGTGCGAGCAGGGAAAGGATCGTCGCGCGGGTTTTCGTCATGTCATCACCTCGCGTTCATGAGCCGGAGAGATCGAGCCGGGAGCGCGCCTGCTTAACTGCGCCCCCTTTTCGACGCGGCGACCAACCCCGCGCCGAGCACGATGAAGATGGGCACGAGCCAGGGCATCCCGAGGGCGGCGACCCGCTTCAGGTTGAGGACTCCTACGGCGACCGCCGCGACGAGCAGGACGAATCCGATCATGCGCATGGCTGTGGGCGACAAGGTTCAGACCTCGCGTTCGGGGCTCAGAAAAGCGTGTTACTTCTAAGTCAAATCCGAACGCGAGTCAACATTAACTCTCGAAGCGTTCGCGCCCCGCCCGCCGCGCGCTCACGAAACTGTTGACTCGCCGCGCGATTTCCGATAAAAGCCTCCGGCTGATTCGTGCCCCGCCCGGCTCAGCCGTCCGCTTTTCCGCACGACGAACGCCATCGCCCGGAGCTCTACCCACAAACCCTTTCCCGACCCGGAGACGAACTCATGCCCAGACGCCGCTCAAGGCGATTGTTGAAGATCGCGGCTTACGGCCTCGCCGCCGTCGCCCTGCTCGTCGCAGCCGCCGTCACCTTCACGGTCGGCTGGCGACCCGTCGTCGGCGCGAAGGCGCGCGCCGTCGACGAGGCGCGCCGCTTCGAGCCCAACCCCGCGCGGCTCGCGCGCGGCAAGTACCTCGCCGAAGCCGTGTGCGGCTGCTTCGACTGCCACACCAAATTCGATCGCGACTCGAACCCGCCCATGCGCCTCTCGCAGCCCGGCGCGGGCAACCTCTTCATCGAAGACGGCGCGCTGCAAGTGGTCGCGCCCAACATCACGCCCGATCGCGAGACCGGCGCGGGCGCGTGGCCTGACGACGCGCTCGCGCGCGCCATCCGCGAAGGCATCGGGCACGACGGCCGCGCGCTCTTCCCCGCGATGCCCTACCCGAACTTCCGAAAGATGTCGGACGAAGACCTGGCGTCAGTCGTCGTCTACCTCCGCGCGGTCGAGCCCGCGCGCGCGACGGCGCTGCCGCCGACGCGAATCCCCTTCCCACTCTCGCGCCTTATCCTCACCGCCCCGCAGCCCCTCGAAGCCCCCGTGCCGCCGCCCGATCTCTCCACGCAGGAGAAGCGCGGCGAGTACCTGACGACCATCGCCAACTGCCGCGACTGCCACACGCCCATGCGGCGCGGGCAGTACGTCGAGTCATTAGAGATGGCTGGCGGCAGCACCATCCACGGCGGCGCGCGCATGGTGAGCGCGAACCTCACGCCCGACCCTTCGGGGATTCCCTACTAC
>JAIVJC010000222.1:6129-10350 GCA_020200235.1 Acidobacteriota bacterium
GTGGTGGTCTTACCGCTACATGACGGACGAAGATTTGAAAGTCGTCTTCGCGCACCTGCGGACGCTTAAGCCCGTCAGGCACCTCGTCGATAACGCGGAGCCGCCCACCCCCTGCAAGCTCTGCGGCAACCGCCACGGTCTCGGCGAGAGGAATTAAAGGGGCGATGAATACGTTCGGCGTCTTGTTAAGCAAGACCTGGAAGTAGAGCCCCGCCAGGCGAACCAAGGAACAAACGGACTGTCGAGGAGCGTATTGGTCTGATATGACCACCGAACAGTCCCCCATCGAACAGACGCTCACCACACGGATCGACAAGCCGACTCCGCAGAAGCAGCCCCGGCTGTGGCCCGGTCTGCTGTTCGCGGCACTGCTCCTGCTGAGCATGTTCGTCGTCCCCGCCCTCGTGCCCAACAGCATCATCTTCGCGATGCTGGGCGGAGTCGTCAGCGCGTTGGCGATCGTCGTGTGGTGGGCGTTCTTCAGCCGGACGCCTCGGATCGAGCGGCTTGCCGCCGTCGTCCTGACGGTCTTCGCGCTGGTCGCCACGCGGCTCGTCGTCCACGCGTCGATCGCAGGGGCGGGGATGAAGATGATGTTCCCCATCTTCGGCGTCATGTCCGCGAGCGTCGCGTTGGTCGTCGGGTTGGCGATCAGCCGCCGCCTTCCCGACCGGACGCGCCGCGCGATCCTGGCTGCGTCCATCCTGCTCGTGTGCGGGATGTGGACGCTCCTGCGCACCGGCGGCATCACGGGCGAAGGCGATTCGGACTGGCACTGGCGTTGGTCGCAGACGCCGGAGGAAAGACTCCTGGCGCAGCAGGCGGACGAGAAGCCCGTGCCCGCTTCAACTCTGGCGGCGCCTCCGGTCGCCGCCGCCGGAGCCGACTGGCCCGGCTTTCGCGGACGGGAGCGCGACGGCGTCGTCCGCGGCGCGCGGATCGCGACCGACTGGTCTAAGTCGCCGCCGAAAGAGATGTGGCGTCGCCCCGTCGGTCCCGGCTGGTCGTCCTTCGCCGTCCACGGCGACCGCCTCTACACGCAGGAGCAGCGCGGCGGCGAAGAGCTCGTGTCGTGTTACAGCGTGACGACCGGCAAGACTGTGTGGACGCACCGCGACGCGGCACGTTTCTACGAGTCGAACGGCGGCGCCGGTCCGCGCGCGACGCCGACACTCAGCGGCGGCCGCGTCTACACGTTCGGCGCGACCGGAATCCTCAACGTGCTCGACGAACGCGACGGCTCCATCGTGTGGTCGCGCAACGCGGCGTCCGACACCCAGACGAAGGTGCCGGGCTGGGGCTTCTCAAGCTCGCCACTCGTGATCGACGACCTCGTCGTCGTCGCCGCCAGCGGCACGCTCGCCGCCTACGATCTCGCCGACGGCTCGCCGCGCTGGGTCGGTCCCAAAGTTGGCGGCAGTTACAGCTCGCCCCACCGCGTCAACATCGGCGGGGTCACGCAGATCGTGCTGCTGTGCGGGACCGGGGTGATCGGCGTCGCGCCCGCCGACGGCAAGGTGCTCTGGCAGCACATGCTGCCGACTGGCGGTCGCATCGTGCAGCCGTCCCTGACCACGGAAGGCGATCTGCTCGTCAGCGTCGGCGAGGGGAGCGACCTGTACCGCATCGCGGTTGCGCGGGGAGCCGACGGATGGAAGGTCGCAGAGCGCTGGACTTCCGAGGGGCTCAAGCCGTATTTCAGCGACTTCGTCGTCCACAAAGGACACGCCTACGGGTTCGACGCCAACGCGCTCGCCTGCATAGACCTTAAGGACGGCGCGCGCAGGTGGGCGGGCGGGAGCTACGGCTCCGGTCAGCTCGTGTTGCTGCCGGATCAGGACGTGCTGCTGGTGGTGTCGGAGCAAGGGAGTCTGGCGCTGGTCGGGGCGACTCCCGAAGGGTTCACAGAGCTCGCGCGGTTACCCGCGATCAAGGGCAAGACGTGGAACCACCCTGTGCTCGCCGGCGGCGTGCTGCTGGTTCGCAACGGCGAGGAGATGGCAGCGTTCCGCCTGTCGCCCTAGTGACGCAGACGGGCGTTTAGCCTTCAGAGTCGCCGTTAGCGATCAACCTGCAAGGCTCGTCACCGCGGCAGCGACCAGGTCTCGCCGATCTCTGTCAGCGCGACGCGCCGGCGTTCGTCGCCCGCGGCGGCGAGCAGTCTCTCGACGGGTTCGCCCGCGGGCTCGCGGCTGAGTTTGAAGGTCGAGTGGTGCATCGGCAGAATGAACCGCGCGCCCATCTGCCGGCTCATCGCCCAAGCCTGTTCGGGGTTGGCGTGCGCGTTGATGTAAGGGTCGTAGGCGCCGATGGGGAGGATGGCGAGCGCGATCTCGGCGTCGCGCCGGCGCAGGCGCGTGAAGGCGTGCGTGTAAGCCGTGTCGCCGCCGAAGACGAGGGCGCGCCCGTTCTTTTCGACGAGGAAGCCGCCGTAGCCGCGCGCCCTGTCCGTCAGCCGGCGCGCGCCCCAGTGGTTGACTTCGACCGACTCGACGCGCGCCCCCGCCACTTCGACCGACTCACCCCAGGCGAGTTCATCCGCGCGGCGGAAGCGGCGCACGAGATCGAGGTTGCCGCGCTGCACGACGGCGCGGGCCGCGCGCGGCAGCCGCCTGAGCGTCGCCAGATCGCAGTGATCCATGTGCGCGTGCGAGACGAGGACGGCGTCGAGGCGCGGCAGTTCGCGCGGAGTCAGCGCGGGCTCGACCAGGCGGCGCGGGCCCAGCGTGACGCCGGGCGCGACCTGCAACCCGACGCGCCGACCGAGCGCCGGGTCGGTCAGGAGCCAGGTGCCGTAGAAGTTGATCAGCACGGTCGCGTGACCGAGCCACGCGACGGTTAAGTTTTCGTCCGACCATGTGGACGGATCGGGCTTGTGCGGCGCGGGCGCGATCTCAGTGCGCCGCTCCGCCAGACGCTCTTCGACGAATCGTCTTCCGAAACGCCGCGCGAACCCGGCGTAAGTTTTCAGCTCACCCACCCTTGTGCTCATATAAGTTTTAGATGCGCTGACGGGGCGCGGCGGAGGCTTTCAACCGTTCCCGCGCGTGTTGTATTCTCGCCGTGCACGCCCTCGGTCAACGTCCACGACTCCCGCGGAGGTTTGATGCGCCCGATTGTTCGTCATCTGTTTACTTTTCTGTCCGCGCCCCTCTTCATTTTCGTCGCGAGCGCGCCCGCGCGCGCGCAGGCAGGCGCGCAACCGAACGAGGCGGCGAAGGCTCTGCACGCGCTTTTCGAAGAGGAGTGGGAGTACGCGATGCGCGAGAACCCGACGTGGGCTTCGTCGCTCGGCGACCGGCGCTACAACGACCGCTGGTCGGACGTGACCCTCGCCGCCGTCGAGCGCCGGCACAAACACGGCGTCGAGACGCTCGAACGCCTGAAGTCGATCGACCGCGCGCGTCTGACGCCCGCCGATCAGCTCAACTACGATCTCTTCCGCAAGGACTACGAGACGGGCGTCGAGAGACACAAGTTCCGCTGGCACCTCGTCCCCTTGAACCAGCGCGGCGGCATCCAGACCGAGGACGACTTAGGCGATCTGCTCCGCTTCACGACCGTCAAGGATTACGAAGACTGGATCGCGCGCCTGCGCGCCTTCCCGGCCTACATGGACGGCACCATCGCGCTCCTGCGCGAGGGCGTGCGCGTGAAGATGGTGCACCCGCGCATCATCTCCGGGCGCATCCCCGGGCAGATCGACAAGCAGATCGTCGCGAGCCCCGAAGTGAGCCCTTTCTTCCGCCCGTTCAAACGCATCCCCGAAACTTTCAGCGCCGCCGACCGCGAGCGCATCGTCGCCGCCGGGCGCGAAGCGATCTCTTCTCAGGTCGTCCCCGCGTTCAGGAAGATGAAAGAGTTCTTCGTCAAAGAGTACGTCCCCGCCTCGTACCCGGAAGTCGGCGCGTGGCAGATGCCCGACGGCGCGGAGATGTACGCGTTCGAGGCGCGGCGGTACACGACGACCACTCTCACGCCGCAGCAGATTCACGAGCTCGGTCTCTCGGAGGTGAAACGCATCCGCGCGGAGATGGAGTCGATCATGCAACGGGTCGGCTTCAAGGGGACGCTCCGGGAGTTCTTCAAACACCTGCGCACCGATCCGAAGTTCTATTACAAGTCGCCCGAAGAGCTCTTAGACGCCTACCGCGCGCTCTCGAAGCGCATCGATCCGAACCTCGTCAAAGTCTTCCGCACGCTCCCGCGCCAGCCCTACGG
>JAIVJC010000223.1 GCA_020200235.1 Acidobacteriota bacterium
GTTACCGGGATCGGCTCTTCGGAAGGAGAGTCGGCTAGGGTATCGGGTTTTACTTACTCACGCCGCACGCTGGAGTGCCGGGCGGCGAAGAAGGGTTGCGAGAGACCCCGCGCGCGGAAGCGGGGAGGACAATCGTGCGCTGGAAAAGCGGGACAGTTCGGGCTGCGAATTAACGGGTAAGAAGCGCGCGCGCGGAATCGTCGCTCTTTCGCCTGCGCTCCCCACGGCGAGGTGTCGGGAAGTCACAGCCCTTGTGCGTAGAAAAGCCGACGCTTGTGGCGCGTTATCTTGGTGTCTTGTGAACCCGACCGCTTGCTCGTTCGTGAAAGTTCGTAGCGGCGGCGCGTTAAGACGATTCTCGTGAGGCAATGAATCTGCGGGGCGAGATTCGTCACTCGTGTATGTGCGCGGGCAGACTATTGCGATTCGGTGGAAAAGTCAATGGAAATTTTAGCCCTCACGCGATCTTCGCGTTACCCCTTCGTCGGCTCGGCAATGTCCTACATGTGTGTTGCCGCACGTTGGCGCCCTCCTGCTCGTGCGGCGTCGATGAGCTGGCGACGCAGGGTCAGACATTTACCTCCGGCTCGTGTGTCTTGACGACGGGCAGCGCGCGCCCTTAAAGTTTTAAGCGACACGGGGGCGCCGCCCGACCCCCCTGAGAGCCGCTTTCGCAGGCGCTTTCGGCACACCATCTCAGGCATCCGAAACGCCCCTTGCCGCTTCTAATTTCGGGCAATTACGGGAATCGATTCCCTGACAGAGCCTCCGGTTTCTCTTCTCCTCGATGTCAGCAACCGCTTCGGACGCCGCGCAGCGCGGCACTTCGGCGCAAAACTCGCTTGTCTCACCCCCGGTCGTGGATAATTGCGCGCATCAGCGGTCGTTCGTTCGTACACCCCTTTTATCGGTACGTGCCCACGGGTCGGGAGTGCTCTCGGGTAATTCTTCCCGGACGGTTCGAGGCTGCGAAAGTCGTCTAACATCATATTACGGAGAGGTGTCTTGGGTAATTTGATCTCTAAATGCTCGGCGCGCAACCCCGTCCCCACCGCGCGACAGTTCGCCCTCGCTCTGCTGCTCGGCTTCCTGTCCTCCCACGCGTTCGGCGTCCGCGCGCAGACCCTCTCGCCGGGCAAAGGCGAGTACGTCGCCCCGCCGGAGCTGAGCCAGGCTTTCGTCATCTACCAGGCGCCGGACGGCGACACCGTCTGCCGCGACGCCAGCCCCGCCGAGGCGCGCGGGCTCAACCGCGGTTCCGGTCTCCCCCTGCGACAGATCAACCACCTCAAGGACGGCGCCGATCAGCCTTTCGGCGGCGCGAGCGTCAACGCCGCGTCCGCCGGGCTCACCATCATCCTCCGCGCCACGGCGCAGCTCGACGCCAACCCCGCGGCGAAGCAGGCGTTCATCAACGCCGCCGCCAAGTGGGAGGCGCTCATCGCCGACCCCGTCACCGTCACCATCGACGTGGACTACGGCACGACGGCGTTCGGCACGGCTTTCTCCTCGCCCAACGTCCTCGGCGTGACCACTTACGGCGGCTATCTCGTCCCGTACTCCACCGTCCGCTCGCGGCTCGTCAGCCGCGCCACGCCCGGCTCCGAGGAAGCGGTCGTGATGAACAACCTCCCCGCGCTGGCGCTCCCGACCGACGTCGGCAGCATCTCCACGATCTTCGTCCCGCCGTCGCTGATGAGCGCGCTCGGCTTGAGCGTCACGAGCCCGCCCGTGCCGCAGATCGGGTTCAACTCCGCCTTCGGCTTCGACTTCGATCCGAACGACGGCGTCTCAGCGGGGCTGACCGACTTCGACTCGGTCGCCGTCCACGAGATCGGGCACGCGCTCGGCTTCTCCTCCCAGGGCGGCGCGCGCGATCTCGATCCGACGCGCCAACTGCTCGCCACGATCTGGGACCTCTACCGCTTCAAGCCCGCCGCGGCGTCGAACGCCAACTTCGCCACCGCGACGCGCTCGCTCGCCGTCGGCACTGACTCCGCGGACAGGCGCGTCCAGTTCAACGGCAACGCCGAGATCGATCTCTCGACCGGCAAGCCCGACGCCGCGCGACGGGCACGAACGTCGGCGCGACGAAGGAGGCGGGCGAGCCGAGCCACTCGCCCGACGGCAACGCGGGCGGCAAGTCCGTCTGGTACGTCTGGCAAGCGCCTTCGAGCGGCACGGCCACTTTCACGACCGGCGCGGGCGCGCTCGGCGGCGGGAGTGATTACGACACGCTGCTCGCCGTCTACACGGGCTCCGGCGTCGGCGCGCTCACGCCCGTCGTCAAAAATGACGATCAGTCCTCGAGCGATCAATCCAGCGTCGCGACCTTCAACGCCGTCGTCGGCACGACTTACCGGATCGCCGTCGACGGGTTCGACGCCGACGCCGGAAACGTCGCGCTGAGCTGGAACGTGACGGGAGCGCCGCCGCCCCCCGCGGGCACGACCGTGCAGTTCGCCTCCGCCTCGGTGACGGCGAGCGAGACGGGCGGCAGCGCTTCGGTGGGTATCACGCGCACCGGCGTCCTCAGCTCAGCCTCGATCGTCGTCGTCCGCACCATTGACGACGCGCGCGCCATCCGCTGCGACGACACGGCGAGCGCGCCGGCGGTCGCCTTCGCGCGCTGCGACTACGTGACGACCGTGCAGACCGTCACCTTCGCGCCCGGCGAGGCGACGAAGATCGTCAACGTCGCGCTCGTCGACGACTCGTTCGGCGAGCCGGTCGAGACCGTCACGCTCACGCTCGGCGGCACCGCGACGGGCGCGACCGTCGGCGCGCAGGGCACGATGACCCTCAACGTCGTCTCGAACGAAGCGCCGGGGCAGACGGGGGCGAACCCGATCTTCGATCCGACCTTCTTCGTGCGCATGCAGTACCTCGACTTCCTCTCGCGTGAGCCTGACGCGGGCGGCATGGCGGCGTGGGTCGCGACGCTCAACAACTGCGCGCCCGGCGACACACGTTGCGACCGCGCCTCGGTCTCGTCCGGCTTCTTCCGCTCGCAGGAGTTTGAACAGAAGGGGCGCTTCGTGTTCAACTTCTACAAGGTCTCGTTCGGGCGGCTCCCGCGCTACAGCGAGATCGTCGCCGACATGAGCAGCGTCACGGGCGTCTCGACCGCCGAGGTCGTCGCTAAGAAAACAGCCTTCACCGACGCCTGGGCGCAGCGGCTCGACTTCCTCGGCGCGTTCGGCGGGATGAGCAACACGCAGATCGTCAACGCCCTGATGGATCGATACGCCCTGTCGTCGATCACCACCCCGAACCCGTCGACGCCCGACGACGCCTCGCAGAAGGTCGTGCTGACGCGCGCCGATCTGATCGGCAGGCTCAACACCGGGGCGCTCACGCGCGCGCAGCTCGTGCGCGCCGTCGCCGGATCGGACGAGGTCGGGCGCGCGGAGTTCAACTCGGCGTTCGTCGCCATGCAATACTTCGGCTACCTCCGCCGCGACCCCGAGCCGGGCGGCTACGCCGACTGGCTGCGCACGATCGACGCCAACCCGAACGACATTCACTCGATGGTCAACGGCTTCGTCAGCTCCGACGAGTACAGGCTCAGGTTCGGACCCCAGTAGTCCGCGCCGCGCCCGGTCCACCCGCGACCGGGCGCGGTCTTTTCGCTTTCGATAACGGCGCCCCGCGCGCTCGGTGTCAACCCCGGCACCGCCGCGCGGCGCGTGAACACACTTGCACCCGTCTTCGTTTGAGGAAACAGAAGTGAAGATCTACAGCTCCCCCGCCGCGCGCCGCGTGTCGCGCGCCGCCCTCTCCGCCCTGTTCACCGTCGCGCTTCTCTTCGGGGCACTCGCGCCGCTCGCGTCAGAGGTCGCAGCCAAGTCGCGCCCGCAGGCGAAGAGGCGCAGCCGCTCTACTCTCGCCACGGCGAAGCGGGTCGCGAATAGACGCCGCGCGAAGCAACGCGCCGCGCGCGCCGAAGCCGAAGAGCTTGAGAAGTACGACGAGTCGTCCGCCGGCGAGGAGGGTGAGGACAACGCGGAGAAGCGCGAGGAGTGGTTCCGCCTCCAGCGCGAGTACCCGTCCGGCGCTGTTCCGCCCGACGCGCGCCGCCGCGCGTGGGAGTCGCGCCCGAAGGGCCGCCTCAAGGGCGACGAGGGACGCGGCATCCTCTCGGTCGATGCGACGCAGTGGACGCCCATCGGTCCCGCGCCTTCGACGCCGAAGTTCCCGAACAACTGGGGCATCACGAGCGGGCGCATCAACGCCATCGCCGTCAAACCGGACGAAACAAGCGTCGTCATCGTCGGAGCTTCGACGGGCGGCATCTGGCGCTCGACCGACGGCGGCACGACGTTCGCGCCCGCGAGCGACTCGCAGGTCGATCTCTCGGTCGGCTCGATCGCCTTCGCCCCGTCGAACCCGAGCATCGTCTACGCCGGGATGGGCGACATCGGCAACGGCTACCTCGGAACGGGGGTCTTGAAATCGACCGACGGCGGCGCGTCGTGGACGCGCGTCAGCCAGGTGCTGGGGACGGACTGCACGTCGCTCCCCGCCTTCAACACGCCGGGCTGCCTGCCCGCGCCCGCCACCGCGATGAACGTCCTCGTCGATCCGAGCGATCCGAATCGCGTCTACCTCACGCAGTATAATTACGTCAACACCTCGACCAACGGCGGCTTCGCGAGCGGCTTCTACATCTCGACCGACGGCGGCGCGACCTGGCGGCGCACGCTCTCCGGCTTGCCGCGCGATCTCGTCATGCACCCGACGAACCCCTCGATCCTCTACCTCGCGATGCGGCGCGTGGACACGGGTCAGCAGTTGCCCGGTCTCTACAAATCGACCGACAGCGGGCTGACGTGGACGCGCGTCTACGACTCGCCCTACGACACCGCCTACGTTGCTTCTCCCGCCGCGCAAGCGATCCGCGACATCCGCGTCGCCGTCACCCCCGCCGCCCCGGAAAACGTCTACGTCTTCGCGGGCAAGACCACTTCGCCTACGAACGTGCGCGTCAACGTCAGCACGGACGGCGGCGCCACGTGGCCCGACAAGGACACGCGCACCGTGGCGACCGGGGTTGATCCGGGTCAGTTCGGCTACAACACATACATCGCCGTCGATCCGTCGAACCCGAATACGATCTACGTCGGAACGCGCGACGTTTACAAATCGACGGACGGCGGCGCGACGTGGACGGGCGTCACGAAAAACTTTTCGGGCTCGAACTTCGGCTACAACCCCTTCAACTCGACCTCGCACCCCGACCAGCACTGCTTCGCCTTCTCGCCCGGCAGCCCGCAGACCTTCTACATCGGCAACGACGGCGGCGTCTCGAAGACGACCACGGGCGGTGACTCGCCTGGCCCTGGCGTTCCTGCTTTCACTTCGCTCAACTCAAGCCTCTCGCTCTCGCAGTTCGTCCGCGTCGTCTCCCACCCGACCGACCCGAACTTCCAGATCGGCGGCACGCAGGACAACGGCACGCAGGTGCGCCTCGCGGCGGGCAACGGCCTCGGCTGGACCGAGTTCGCCGAAGGCGACGGCGGGAACCCGGTCATCAACCCGGCCGATCCGCGCGGCGTGTTGAGCACCTACATCTTCGGGAGGATCCGCCGCTGGCAGTTCAACCCGGACGGCACGCGCTCCGAGAAGGGCGGCGCGTCGAGCGACTCGACTTTCTGCGAGCCCTCGACCGGCGCCCGCATCGCCTTCTACCCGCCCTTCACGGGCAACGGCGTGGACTCGACCGTCTATTTCGGGACGTCGAAGCTTTTCATCAGCCAGAACTTCGCCGACACGGTTAACGTCACCGCGCCGACCTGGTCTCCGCAGTGTCCGGCGAGCGGCGCGACAGATTTGACGAAGGGCAATGGCGACGTGCTCACCGCGATCGGCGTCCAGCGCACGCCATACTCTGCCTCGCAGGTCATCTACACGGGCTCGGCGGGTGGGCAGCTGATGATCTCGAAAGACGGCGGCGCGAGCTGGACTCCGATAACCTTTCAGGCGCCCAACTCTTTTAATC
>JAIVJC010000224.1 GCA_020200235.1 Acidobacteriota bacterium
GGTTAAAACGTCGGGGCGCGCAGGGCAACAGAAAATGGCGCGTCGTAGGTTGAAAGACCGCGCGAGCCGTTACCCGTGGGGGGCGTCGGCGCCTTCGAGTCGTGCGCCGCGCGGCGATATTAATGCTCGACACGATTGGCTAAAACGGTATAATGCGCCCGCTCCCTGTCTTTACAAGCCCACGCGGGAAAGTTTTGCACAACTTAAGAGACCCACTCTCGCGCCTGCGGGCGCCTTTCGTCGCAAGGGACGCGGCGCGCGAGATCGGAGGAGAAACATGGCAGACGCGACCGGCGTGAGTGCCGAGGCTGAAGATCGACGCGAGGGGTTCGTGCGCGGACTCGGGCTGCTCGACTCGACGATGATCGTCGCCGGGTCGATGATCGGCTCCGGCATCTTCATCGTCTCCTCGATCATCGCCCGACAGGTCGGCTCGCCCGGCTGGCTCCTCGTCGTCTGGATCGTCACCGGCCTGTTGACGCTGATGGCGGCGCTCTCCTACGGCGAGCTCGCCGCGATGATGCCGAAGGCGGGCGGTCAGTACGTCTACCTGCGCGAGGCGTTCTCGCCGATGTGGGGCTTCCTCTACGGCTGGACGCTCTTCCTCGTCATCCAGACCGGCACCATCGCGGCGGTCGCGGTGGGTTTCGCGCGCTACACGGGCGTGCTCGTGCCGTGGGTGTCGGAGAAGAACTATCTGATCGAACCCGTCCGGCTCGGCGGCTACGCGCTCTCGCTCTCGACGGCGCAGCTCGTCGGGCTGTTGATGATCGCGCTGCTCACTTTCATGAACACGCGGGGCTTGAAGCTCGGCAAGCTCGTGCAGAACGTCTTCACCGTGGCGAAGACGGGCGCGCTCATCGCGCTCATCGTGCTCGGCATCATCGTCGGCTTAAAATCCGGCGCCGGAAGCGCGAACTTTTCCGACTTCTGGACGGTGCGCGGCGACCTCCAGGACGTGGGCAAGGGCTTGACCGCCGCGGCCGCCTTCGGTCTCTTCGTCGGCATCTGCGTCGCGCAGACCAACTCGCTGTTTTCGGCTGACGCGTGGAACAACATCACGTTCACCGCCGGCGAGGTGAAGAACCCGCGGCGCAACATCCCGCTCTCGCTCGCGCTCGGCACGATCCTCGTCATCTCGCTCTACCTGCTCGCCAACGTCGCCTACCTCGTCGCGCTCCCGTTCGAGGCGATCCAGAACGCGCCGAGCGACCGCGTCGCCTCGGAGACCGCCAACGTCATCTTCCCCGGCGTCGGCGCGACCGTGATGGCGGTCGCGATCATGATCTCGACCTTCGGCTGCAACAACGGGCTCATCCTCGCCGGGGCGCGCGCCTACTACGCGATGGCGCGCGACGGCCTCTTCTTCCGCTCCGCCGGCGAGCTGAACCACAACCGCGTGCCCGCGTGGGGTCTCGTCATCCAGGGCATCTGGGCGGCGGCGCTCGTGCTGCCGCGCACGGTCGCGACCGACGCGGCGGGCGGCGTGACCTACGGCAACCTCTACGGCAACCTGCTCGACTACGTGATCAGCGCCGCGCTCATCTTCTACATCCTGACGATCATCGGCATCTTCCTGCTCAGGAGTAAGCGGCCTGAGGTCGAGCGACCGTACAAGGCTTTCGGCTACCCGGTCGTCCCCGCGCTCTACGTCGTCGGCGCGAGCGTGATCCTCGTCGTCCTCTTCGTCTACCAGACGGCGACGACGTGGCCCGGCCTGTTCATCGTCCTGACCGGCATCCCCGTCTATTTCATCTGGCGCAAGGTCGGCGTGCCGATGGAGGGCTCGTCCGCCGATCCGATGGCGCGCGGGGACGCCGAGGCCTGACGAAGTACGCGCGACCGGGGGCGGCGGGCGAGCTAACGCCGCGCGGCGGTAGTGGGTATAATCCCGGCAATCAGTCCACGTCAGTCTTTTATAGCCACGAGGTCGTTTGCAGTTTGAAGGCGCAGGCTCTCGCAGCGTGCGCGATTTTTCTCTGACCGCATAGACCTGAGGTGAAAACAAACCGCTCGAAGGATTCGAGGAGGCTCTCCAGAATGTCCAGACAAATTTTCCGAACCAAACCACTCGGCATGCTGCTCGAAGAGGCGAAGGGCGAGAACCGCCTGCGCCGCGTCTTGGGTCCCGTCCAGCTGACGGCGCTCGGGGTGGGCGCGATCATCGGCGCCGGCATCTTCGTCGCCACCGGCGCGGCCGCGCACAACCAGGCGGGTCCGGCGCTGATGCTCTCGTACTGCTTCGCCGGCATGACCTGCGTCTTCGCCGCGCTCTGCTACGCCGAGTTCGCCTCGATGGTGCCGGTCGCGGGCTCCGCCTACACCTACGCCTACGCCACGCTCGGCGAGATGTTCGCCTGGATCATCGGCTGGGACCTGGTGCTCGAGTACGCCGTCGGATCGGCGACAGTGGCTAACGGGTGGTCGAGCTTCTTCCAGACGCTTCTGCCCAGAGTGGGCATCCACCTGCCGGAGGCGATCAGCCGCGCGCCCATCGTCTACGACGCGACGGCCGGGGAGTTCGTCCGGACGAACGGGATCGTCAACCTGCCGGCCGTCGTCATCACGACGATCGTGACGGCGATTCTGGTGAAGGGCATTCAGGAGAGCGCGAGCTTCAACGCGCTGATGGTCGGCGTCAAGCTCGCCGCGGTGCTGTTCGTCATCCTCGTCGGCGCCTTCTACATCAACCCCGACAACTGGGTGCCGTTCGCGCCCTACGGCTGGGGCGGCGTCACCGTCTTCGGCCACACCGTCTGGGGCGAGACCGTCGGGGGTAACCCCGTCGGGATGATGGCCGGGGCGGCGATCATCTTCTTCGCCTACATCGGCTTCGACTCCGTCTCCACGCACGCCGAGGAGGCGAAGAACCCGAGCCGCGACGTGCCCATCGGGATCGTCGCCTCGCTCCTGATCTGCACAGTCCTCTACATCGCCGTCGTCGCCGTCCTGACCGGGATGGTCAAGTACAACAAGATCGACACGGGGGCCGGCGTCTCGGTCGCCTTCACCAGCGTCGGCTTGGTCTGGGCTGACGCGATCATCGCCACCGCTGGCGTCGCTGGGATAACGTCGGTGCTGCTCGTGATGATGCTGAGCGGCCCGCGCGTCTTCCTCGCGATGTCGCGCGACGGGATGGTCCCGCCCAGCTTCTTCGGCGCGGTTCACCCGAAATTCAGAACGCCTTATAAGACCACCATCCTGATCGGCGCGGCCGTGGCGATCATGACGGGGTTTCTGCCCATCGACGCCCTGCTCCAGATGACCAACATCGGGACGCTCTTCGCGTTCGTCGTCGTCTGCACCGCGGTGCTCATCATGCGGCGGACTAACCCCGACGCCCACCGCCCGTTCAGGTGCCCGATGGTTCCGCTCCTCCCGATCCTCGGCATCCTGTCCTGCCTCCTGCTGATGTTCTCGCTGCCGACCGCGAACTGGATCCGCCTGATCGGCTGGCTGCTCATCGGGCTCGTGATCTACTTCCTCTACAGCCGCCGCCACGCCGTCATGGGTCGCCACCTCGCGCACGAAGTCGGCGCGCACGGCGTCTCGCCGCGCGGGCAGGCGGTCGGCGATCCGGACGCCCCGCCCGACTCGCCCGACCGCCCCGTCGATTCGCGCGTCGATAAGGACAGGTAGCTTCGTCCGTGGGCTGGCAGGGCTGAGTCGCCGCGCCGATCTCTGCATCGCGCGCGGCGACTCAGCCCTTTTCATTTCGACGGATCGAAATGCGACTTAAGCTCAGCGCGAGTTCACTCCTCGCTTGCCTCGCCGCGCTCGCCGCGTCGGCTCACGCCGCGCGCGCCGAGACGGCGCAGGGCGCCGGGGGCGGCGGCGCGTCGCACGGCCTCGACCCGCTCGTGCTCGTCGGCGTCGCGGCGATGCTCGTCGTGGCGAAGCTCTGCGGCGAGGCGTTCGAGAGGCTCAGGCAGCCCGCCGTGCTGGGCGAACTGTGCGGCGGCATCCTGCTCGGCGCGCTCGGGCTCGCCGGGGTCGGCGCGATCGAGACGCTGAAGGCGGACGCTACCGTCAACGCGCTCGCCGAGATCGGCGTCATCATCCTGCTCTTCGAGGTGGGGCTCGAATCCAACCTGGGCGAGCTGCTCGAAGTGTGGCGCTCGTCCCTGCTCGTGGCGGTGGCGGGGGTGGTCGTGCCGTTCCTGCTCGGCTGGGGCGTGGCGTCGCTCTTCCTGCCGGGTGAGGTGCGCCT
>JAIVJC010000099.1 GCA_020200235.1 Acidobacteriota bacterium
GCGAAGAGTTTCTCGCCAAGCTCGACGAGCAGCGCAAGCAAGACGAGCGCGACATCAACGCCGAGTCGGTCGCGAGCGGCGCGGGCGCGGGCGCGGGAGGAGCGGGCGGGGCGGAGTCGCCCGCCATGCCTTCGTCGATCAACCCGCACGAGACCCCGGCTGACGACGCGCGGCGGCTCGAACTCGCCATCGGTTTCCTGCGCGAGAACGACACGGAGCGCGCGCTCCAGTTCGCCGAGCCCGCGCTGAATAAAGTGAACACGACTGTCCTCGAGTTCCTCGTGAGCCTGCGCGAGAAGAATCCGGAGGCGGGCGATCAGAGGTACGCCGCGCTGCTCGCGCGCGCCTTAGCCGATCCGTCGACCGACCCGAACGCCGTCCTGATCCTCTCCTCCTACGTGCTCACGCCGCACCTGTACATGAACCTCGAGACGCGCGGCGGGCTCTCGACGAGCCAGCGCCAGCGCGACACCACGCCCCCGGCGAACATGGCGGCAGCCGTGCGCGCGGGCTTCGCGCGCTTCGCCGCGCAGCAGTTGACGCGCCCGCTCCCCCCACCGTCGGATCAGCCCGAGGGGCGGGCGGCGCGCGGCGCGGCTTACTTCGTCATCGGGCGGCTCCTCCCCTTCTTCGAGCAGACGCTGCCGTCGGTCGTCGCGCCGCTGCGCGCGCAGATGTCGGCGGTCATGCCCGATCTGCCGGCGGACATGCGGCAGAGCATGGAGCGCAACATGACGCGCGGGCTCGTGCCCGAGTCGCAGCGCAGCGACGGGATGCAGGAGGCGCTCGACGCCGCCGAGAAGGCGACCACGCAGGAGGCGCGCGACGCCGCCTACCTCCAGGCGGCGCTCATCGCCTCGCGCAAGAACGATCCGAAGGCGCGCGACTACGCCTCGAAGATCGAGGACGTCGGCTTGCGCGAACAGGCTTACGCCTACGTCGACTTCACCGCCGTCAACCTGGCGATCCAGCAGAAGGACGGGATGGAGGTCATGCGGCTCGCGCAAGGGGGCGCGCTCACTGACACGCAGCGCACGTGGGCGCTGACGGAAGCCGCGCGCCTCCTGAAGGACGACCGCGCGCGCGCCAACGAGGCGCTCGAAGCCGCCTTCCAGTCGGCGCGCAGGATCGACGCCGCCGACCCCGACCGCCCGCGCAGCCTCGTCGCCGTCGCGACGGAGTTCTTCGCGGTCGATCGCGCCCGGGCGTGGGAGCTGATGCAGGAGGTCGTGAAGTCGGCGAACGCCGCGGCAGAGTTCACGGGCACGGACGCGGGGATGGCTGCGAGGGTCGAGGCGAAGAACATGCGCTCGACCACGAACTTCCCCGCGCCCTCGTTCGATCTGACGGGCATCTTCCGCTCGCTCGGCAAGGACGACATGAATCGCGCCGTCGCGCTCGCGCAGAGCTTCACCGGCGAGTCGCCGCGCGCCGTCGCCATCATCGCCGTCGCCACAACGGTACTCAACGACCCGGCGAAGCCGAAATAATCGTGAGCCGCGAATCGTAAATCGCTGATCGCGAATCGTAAGTGTGAATCGGGAGCCGGTGCCGGGTGGTTTCGGCATCGCACGTATAAGCCCCAACGGGGCGTAATTGATCAACCAGGGGCAACGCCCCTGGATCGAGGCGTTAAATTTTGAAGCCCCGGAGGGGCGGAATAAATCTCTCGTTAGAATTTATTCCGCCCCTCCGGGGCTTCACATCGTTTTCGGCATGCGTACCAGGGGCGTCGCCCCTGGCTATCTAATGTCGCCCCTTCGGGGCTGCGCTGCCGCGGGTCGCGATTAAGGATCAGCGCGCGCGCGAGCTTCACCATCACGCCGCGCGCCCGGCTAGCCTCCGAGCAGCGCCAACAGCGCGACGACCGCGTGCATCGCGGCGCCTACGCTCACGCCCGCGGCGAACGAGCGGCGCGACAGCTCCGCGCGCCCGGCTCTCAGGATCAGCCACCCGAGCGGCAGCCAGAGCAGCGCGCCCGTGACGGCGCCCGGCGAGTAGGAGAGCGTCGCGGCTGACGCGACGAGGTGCGCCGCGGCGTTGATCGCAGCCACCGCGCCGAAGGCGACGAAGAGCCAGCGCAACTGCCGAGCCATGTAAGCCGTGACAACGCCCACCGTCATCAGCGCGAGCGCGCTCTCGTTCAAACCCAAAAACCTCTCGACCGACAGCTCGACGCCCGTCAGGCGCGACCACCACGCGGGGAAGCCGCCGCGCCACTCCTCGAAGACGTGCGCCGCGTAGGTCACGGGCAGGAGCCAGCCCAGACGCAAAAGCCGTGAACGGTGAACCGTGACGGGTGACAAGTAAGAACGACTCCCCGTCTCTTCTATCTTGTCACCCATCACTTGTCACCGTTCACGAGTAGATGTTCATCGGGCGGGTGAGCAGCGCGACGGGGTCTTCGACGTTCAGAGCCTCGCGGACGTAGAACGCCTCGCCCGCCGCGGCGTTGATGAGCGAGCCGTGGTAGCGCGCGCGGAATTCGAGCTGCGTGAGGAAGTCGCGCGCGCTGATGCGCGTCTCGGGCTCCGCCGCGCCCTCGCGGAAGAACTGCGAGGCGTGCGCGCGGATGGCATTCATCTTCCCTTCGAGGAAGTCCGAGACGTCCACGACGAACGACGGCGCGACGAGGCGGGAGTGGACGGCGTGCGCGATCATCGGCATCGGTATCTGCGCGAGCCCCGCCCCCTCGTCGTAGCGCCTCATGCTCGCGAGCCGCGCCGCCTCGCGCACGAGCCGCGCGGTCGCCGCGTGGTCGGGGTGCGGGTCGTCCCAGTGCGACGTGAAGAGGACGCGCGGGCGCGTCTGCCGCAGCACGCGCACGAGCGCCGAGCGCGCCTCGTCGGTGACGAGCACGTGGCCGTCGGGCTGTTCGAGGTTGAGGCGCGCGTCGAGCCGGAGGATGCGCGCCGCCTCGCGGGCTTCCTCGGCGCGCTGCTCGACCGTCCCGCGCGTGCCCATCTCGCCGCGCGTCACGTCGAGGACGCCGGTGCGGTAGCCGAGGTGTTTGAGCTTGAGGAGCGTGCCCCCGGCGGTCAGCTCCGCGTCGTCCGGGTGCGAGAAGACGGCGAGCGCGTCGAGCGTGGTGTGTTCGTTCGTCATGGGATCAGTCGCGGGCCGTGCGACCCGCGACTGATTTAACCGGGACGGCGGCGGGCGGTCAAGTCCGGCGAAAGTGAAGGGGCTCTGACGCGCGCGCGTCAGAGCCCCTTCATGTTGGCGACACGCTCGCGCCGTCGTGTTGAGCCGCGTCAGTTCTTGTTCGAGGTCGGCGGGAGCTTGTCCGCAGACGCCCCCTTGCCCCGCTGCGAGGGCCCCGCGCCCTTCGAGTTGTCGAGGTACATCGCCGCGTCGGGCTGCCCCGAAGGGACGGGCGCGAGTGACGACGCCGGGCCGGGCAGCGCCTCGACGATGACGAAGAAGCGGAACAGCCCCGGCGTCTGCACGCCGAGCAGGAAGTTCAGGTCGATCGTGGCGCTCGGCGCGAGCGGGGTCGAGAGGCTGATCGTCCCCGCCGCGAGCGACGTGTTGAGCCCCCCGCCGAAGGGCTGCGCGGGCGGCTGCTCCACCGTCAGCCCCTTGGTCGAGGTGGGCGAGCCGAGGCACGGGTTGAGGACCACCGTCTCGTCGGTCGAGGTGACGGCTCTCACGTCCGCCGTGCCCACAGCCGCCGTGCCTGCCGTGACGTCGACGACGCGGAACCGGAGGCGCGTCAGGGCCACTCCCGTGTTGTTGACGAAGCGGCGGCGGATGCGCATCGTGCCCGAGGCGTAGGCGGAGTTGGGGACGCCCGCCGTCACGCCCGTCGGGCTCGAAGGCGTCAGCGTGTCGGTGTAGGGTAAGTTGTCCCGCTCGCGGTTCGGTGCTACCGACGAGGGCAGGCAGGGCGCGAAGAGCACCGACTTGATCTGGGAGCTGCGGTTGACGGGCGACGCGACGTTCTCGGGGCCGGGCGCGCCGAGGCGCGACTGGACGCCGCCGATGCTGGCGGCGTCCGTGGAGACGAGGATGAAGTCCGAGGCGTTGTCGTTCGAGTCCTTCGGCTTGCCCGTGGTGAGGTCTCGCACCCAGGCGTGCTCGTCCGCCGAGTCGCCGGTCTGAGGCAGCGGCGTGCCCTCCACGAACGCGGCGGCGCCGGGGGTAGCCGCCCCGTCCGCGAAGAGCACGGAGTCGATGCGCGTAGCCGCGGAGACGGTGGTGC
>JAIVJC010000145.1 GCA_020200235.1 Acidobacteriota bacterium
CGCTCACGCCGACCTGTATGCCGAAGACGTTGTGCGTCGTGCCCGACAGCTTCGGGTTCTTCCGCACGTTGCCGCCCAGATCGAGCACGTAGACGGCGTCGAAATCCCGCCCCAGGTTCTGCCGCATCCCGTCGAACGCGAGGTTATCGACGAAGCTGTTATTCGTCACGAGCGCGACGATGCCCTCGTCGCCGATGCGGTCGCTCGCCCACCGGATCGCCTTGACGTACGGGTCGGAGAGCGCGTTCTTGTTCGTCGCGCGCGAGTCCTTCGCGTAAGTCTCGGCGACGCGCCTGTCCATCACCTTGTACTTCCGGTTCTTGTTGTTGTCGTTCTCGTTCAACTGCCCGACGTTGTAAGGCGGGTTGCCGATGACGACCGTGATCGGCGAGCGCTTCTGCCGCTCGACGCGCTGCGTGTTCTCCGGCGTCATGAACGAGAGCGCCGACTGGCTCCCTTCAGCCAGCTCGAACGTGTCTACAAGACAGATACCGGAAAACGGCTCGTATGTTCCGGTCAGCTCGAAATACTCGTGCTCGATGTTCATCGAGGCGACGTAGTAGGGCAGCAGCATCACTTCGTTGCAGTGCAGCTCTTCCGCGTACTTGCGCGCGAGCGCCGTCTTCTTGATCTCCTGCATCACGCGCACGATGAAGTTGCCCGTGCCGACGAACGGATCGAGGACGTGGACGCCCTCCGAGCTGAAAGACTTGCCGAACTCGCGCCGCAGAATCTCCTCCACGCTCCGCACCATGAAGTTGACGATGGGCTGCGGCGTGTAGACGATGCCGTGCGTATCGGCCACCTTGACGGAGAACCCTTGAAAGAACTTCTCGTAGACCGCGTTCAGGAATTCCTGCTTCTGCGAAAAGTCCTCGATGGTGGCGGCGGTCGTCTCGATGGCTTTGTAGAAGTGGTCGAAGCGCGCGAGGAACTGCTCGCGGCTGAAGGCGCGCGAGGTCAGCGCGTCGATCACGCGCTCGATCTCCGAGGCGATGACGTTGCGCCGCGTGAAGTCGGAGTTGTGGAAGATGGTGCGGAAGATGCGCTCGGTCAAGAGGTGCTGGATAAGCATCTCCTCGACCGCCTGCGCCGAGAGGTTCGGGTTGACCGACTGGCGGCACAGCTCGTGGAAATCGTCGAACGCCTGCCGGAAGCGCACGCTCTCTTTGCGCTCGCGCTCGATTAGCTCTGTCAACGCGCGCCCGAACTCCGGTATCTCCGTCTTGAAGTCCTCGACCGCCTCGCCCCACTGCTCATACGCCGGGGGCTGATACTCGAAGAAGTGCGCGAGGACTCTGACCAGCTCGTCCGGCTCGGTGAGATCGGCGTCGAAAGCCTGCCGGTCGTTCTGGTAGAGGATGGCGCGCTCCGGCGATTGGAAGAGGATGTTGTCGGTCGGGTATCCGGCGGCGATCTTCTTCTTGATCTCCTTCGGCAGATCGTCGCTCTCGTCCTTCGCCTCCCACAGCCCGTGCCGCAGGCGGAACTCGTCCACCAGCGCTCCGTCCGCGCGCAACGGCATCCGCCCCGCGCGCTTGAGCGACCATTCAGGCACGAGCGTCCAGCCGAACTGGCGGCAGCACGACTTGAGCAAGTCCTGAAAGGCGTCGCGCACGGCGGTCTCGTGCGTGACCTTGAGCGTCTTGAACTGCACGAGCGCCCTGTAGTACTCGGCGACCGGCTTGTGCGCGGGTTTCAGTTCGAGTTTGGGCATGAGGGTCTATTCTCGTCCGAACACGGCAAGGATACCCGATTTATGCGCCCGGCGAGAATGTTTGCAGGAGAGGCGCGCCGCCTGAGAGCATCGAGCGGCGCGCCTTGTTGTAGAATGGGCGGGCGGTGGCTGAGTTCGATTCATACGCGCACGACTACGAGGCGCTGCACGGCGAGAGCGTGCGTGCGTCGGGCTTCCCGGCGTCGTACTTCGACGAGTACAAGATCAGGGAGGTCGCACGCCAGCTCGCGCGGCGGGGCTGGGCGGCGCGCCCCTTCAAGTTCCTCAACTTCGGGTGCGGGATCGGCAAGAGCGAGAGGTACGCGAGAGAGAGACTGCCGGGGGCGGAACTCTACGGCGTGGACGTTTCAGCGAAGTCCGTCGAGGCGGCGCGCGAGCGCAACCGCGATCTCGCGAACGTCACCTTCGCGGTCTTCGACGGCGAGTCGATCCCCTTCGACGTTTCGTTCGACGTGGTCTTCGTCGCCAACGTCTTCCACCACGTCCCGCGCGCGGAGCACCTCCGCGTCCTGCGCTTGTTGCGCGCCGCGCTGAAAGTCGGCGGGCTGCTCTTCCTCTTCGAGCACAACCCGCTCAACCCTCTGACGCGCAAGACCGTGCGCGCGTGCCCGTTCGACGAGGGCGCGGTGCTGCTCGAGCCCTGGTACGCGCGCCGCATCCTGCGCGAAGCAGGGTTCGCGCACGCCGAGATCAACTTCACGCTCTTCTTCCCCGCCCCGCTCGCGCGCCTCGCGCCCCTCGAAAAGTATCTGCGCAAACTCCCGCTCGGCGCGCAGTACTACTTCGTGGCGCAGCGCTAAACGATGAAGTAGGAATGATGAAGTAGGAACGATGAACGATGAAGTAAAAGGCGGATTCTTCTTACTTCATCGTTCATCGTTCATCGTTCATCGTTTAATCAATTGTCGCGCGCGTTCAAAGCGTAGGCTTGTAGCCGCTCGCCCTTCGCTGTGTAGAGCAGGTCGGAGACCTCGTCGCTGATGAAGCGCGCGTCCGGGTCGGAGAGGCGGACGGCGCGCGCAGTCTCGCCCGTGTTGAGGTTGACGCCCGCGAGGCCGTTCCCCTCGCCCCGCAAGTCCGTGTAGAAGTACATCCACTGACCGCGCAGCGCGGCGAGCCGCTGCCGACGCCACAGGAAGCGCGACAGCCGTTCGAGCTGGTTCGCCGGATCGATCCGGTCGAGCAGACTCTCCTCTACGCTATCGCGCGAGGGGCGCGGCAGGCGCGACGCGCCGAGTTGCGCGACGCTGCTGCTACTGCGCGCGCGCGCCGCGACGCCCGCCACGTCGCGCGCGCGCGAGGCGAGACCGTAAGCGGCGAAGCGCGAGGAGACCTGATCGCGCGCGGCGTCCGCCGCGAGCGAGGCGAAGTCGGGCATCGAGATTTGCGACGCGAGACCAGACCATCTGAGCGCGCCCAAGCCCCGCGCGAGCCGCGCGCCGCGGAAGGCGGTCGAGGCGACGCCGCCGTAGCGGAAGTAGAGCGACGCGGCTCGCGCGGCGACCGCCGCGACCGTGCGTAAGATTCCCCTGCCCGGCGGCTCGTGCTTCGCGCGCCAGACTTGCTGGTGCGACGCCTTCGCGCGCCGCTTGCCGGTGCGCGCGTCGAGCACGATGAGATCGTCGCGGTCGGCGACGAGGATCGTCGCGGGGTCTGTGACGGCGATGTTCGTGATGCCTTTGTCCGCGCCACGGAAGCGCCACAAAACTTTCCCGCTCGCGGCGTCAATCGCGCTCACGCCGTAGGAGCCGCGCGCCGCCAGCTCGCCGTCCTTCAGGCGCGCGAACTCGCCGCCCGTGCGGACGTAGAGCACGCCGCCGAGCAGGAGCATCTCGGGCGTCAGTCCCAAGTCCTTCGCCTCCCACGCGGTGTCTCCCGTCGCGCGCGAGACGGCGCGCACCCTGCCGCGACCAGACGTGTAGATGAACCTCTCGTCCGCGAGCGGGTCGGCTTCCGTCAGCGCGAGCCCGTCCTCGTTGACCTTGAACTTCTCGCGCTGCTTCCCTTCCTTGCCTTCGCGCGCGTCGAGCGAGGTCACGCCCTCGTAGAACAGGTAGAGCCGCCCGTCGAGGAACGCGGGCGCACGGTAGTTGTGCAGGGTGTAAGCGACCTTGCGGTCGTCCTCGCGCCACTCCGAGGGCATCAGCTCGATCTCGGACTCGAGGTCGTACTTCCACACCTCGCGCCCCGTCGCCAGCTCGAAGACGTGAACCGAAGGCTTGCGCTTGAAACCCTCGCGCGCGCGATCGCGCGCGTCGCGCACGAAGACGGCGGCGAGCAGCCCCAGGTCGGCGTCCACCGCCGACTGCAAGACCGCGCCCTTCACCTTGTCGGACTGCCACAGGGTTCTGCCCGTCAGAACGTCCGCCGCTTCGAGCCGCGTCCTGTCCTTCTGCCCGTAGCTCAGGAGCAGGAAGTCAGTGCCGGGGACGGGCGCGACGTCCTCCTCGTCGAAGCGCGTGCCGCGGCGTCGCCACAGCACGTCGCCCGACTCTCCGTCGATGGCGTAGAGGGAGGAGTCCGTGCCGGCGACGACGACTCCCAGCTCCGTCTGCTGGTAGAAGCGCACCTCGCCGTCGAGCCTCACCTCCCACGCGGGGCGCGGCGCGGCTCGCGCGACGGCGAGCGACGACATCACGGAGAGGCAGGCGGCGACGAGCGCGCGGGTGCGAGCGATACGTTGTAAAAAAATAGCCATCATTTTTCGCCGGGTTGAATAATTCGGAGGGGAGATGATTTGAGTGTAACGCAACGCGGCGCGGCGCGCACGCACATATGCGGCGACACCGCGCCCCGCCGCGAAGAAGCCCCGAAGGGGCGGAATGTAATAGCCAGGGGCAGCGCCCCTGATCAGCGTCCCGTACAAAACGACAGAGCCCCGAAGGGGCGAAATAAAATTCTGACCGAGAAATTTATTTCGCCCCTTCGGGGCTCTCGTTCTCAACCAACCGTGAGACCAGGCGCGTTGCCCCTGGCTATCGAATTTCGCCCCTTCGGGGCTCGGTCAATCGAGACTCCCGTCGGACTATGAACTCTTACCCGAGCACGCCGCGGAACTTCGCGGGCGAGGCGGCGTAGCCGGGGAAAACTTTGTTGAGATCGGCGTTGCCGAGGTGCTTCTGCGCGACCTCGCCGAACACGTCGCGGAAGTCGGTCGTCAGGGCGAGGTCGCGCCCCTCGTTGAGCTTGTCCGCTTCGAGGGTGGGCCAGTCGCCGTAGACCTTGCCGCCGCGCGTCGAGCCGCCGACGACGAACATCGCGTTGGCGTGGCCGTGATCGGTGCCGCGGTTGCCGTTCTCGCGCACCGTGCGCCCGAACTCCGACATCGTCAGGACGACGACGTCGTCCATGCGCGCCCCCAAGTCCGCGTAGAGAGCCGCGAGCCCCGCGCCGAACTCCGTGAGCCGCGCCGCGAGCTGACCGCGCGCCGCGCCCTGGTTGACGTGCGTGTCCCAGCCGCCCACGTCCGTGAACGCGACTTCGAGCCCGACGCCCGCCTTGATGAGCTGCGCGATCTGCAGGAGCGCGTTGCCGTAAGCCGTGCGCGGGTACTGCGCGCCGTTCTCCGGCTTGTACTGCGCGGGGTTGACCTTCTTCAGAAAGTTGATCGCCTCGAAGGTCTCCTTGCCCGTCCCCCGCAGCGCGTCGCCCGCGGCCGTGTCGTAGATCGACTCGAAGCCGCCCTGCACGGATTGCGAAGCCTGCCCGGCGCGCACCGTGAAGTCGTTCAGGTTCGCGATGGCGAGCGCGGGCGAGCGACCCTGCATCACGCGCGGCAGGTTCTGCGTCATCGAGACGGCGCGGAACGGCGAAGCCTGTGCCTCGGGTCGCGACTGCAAATGGCGGTTGAGCCAGCCGTCGCCCGTCGACTTCCTGCCGGGCGTCCCCGACTCCATGTAGTCCTGCGCGTCGAAGTGCGAGCGCGTCGAGTCGGGCGAGCCCGCGGCGTGGATGATCGCGAGCCGCTTCGCGTCCCAGATCGGTTTCAAGGGCGCGAGCGCGGGGTGCAGACCGAAGAAGCCGTCGAGATCGACGACCGACTCGCCCGCAGCCGCCTTGCCCGGCTGCGGGACGGCGAGCGACGGGCGGAAGGCGTAATAATTTTTCTCGCCGTAGGGCACGACCATGTTCAAGCCGTCCACCGCGCCGCGCTGGAAGATCGCGACGAGCGTCTTGCGCCGACCCGACGCCGCGCCGCCCGTGATGCCGCTCGCACCCTGCGCCGACGCCGCGCGCTGCAAAAACGACGGCACCAACCCCGCCGCGCCCAGACTCGCCACCGCGACGCCGCCCGACTTCAGAAAAAATCTTCGATTCATCATCAACACCTCAAAAAGCCGTGACAAGTAAACCGTGACGAGTGACGAGCGAATCCGAAAACCTGTTCTCGCTTGTCACTCGTCACTCGTCACTCGTCACTGACGTTGGAACTCCGGCGAGCCGAGGATGAGCGCGGCGATGCGCGCCGCGTCGGAGACGGGTGCGTTGTTCGCCGCGACCTGCGCGCGCTGTCCGGCGCGGCGACCGCCGCCGACACCCGGCGCATCCATAGCGTCTGCCGCAGCGTTCGCCGCCATCATCGCGCCGCCCGCGTCGGCGTTCGGAGCCGGCGCACTCATCGACGCGGCGGACGGGTTCGTCGCCGCGGCGTCGAGCTGTTTCAGCAGCGACGCTTTGGTCGCGGGCGAGATGTCGCCCTGGAGGATGGCGCCCGCGAAGGCATCTATGGCGCGCGACTTGTCGGGCGCGCCCCCCTCCTGCGCCGCGCCCGAGAAGCGGGAGAGATCGACGCGCGTGCCCGGAATGCGGTTCGAGACTAAGGCGAGCGCGAAGTTGATGCGCTCTAGAAGCGCGCCCGTGTTGACCCAGTGTTCCGCCGTGTCGGGGTAGCCGGTCGGCGCCTGGTACTGGTAGAGCGGCTCGCCCATCCGCGCGATCCACTGGTGGAGCGCGGGCGCGGCGTTCGTCTCGCCGCCGAGCGCGCGCACCGCCGAGACCGCCAGCTCGAACGGCGTCTTGATCTTCGCGCGGTAGTTCGCCGGCGCGTTGAACTCGGGCGACGAGAAGAGCGCGCGCAGCGTCTCGCGGATGTCGCCGTCCGACTTCGTGAACGCCGCGGCGACGCGGCTGACGAGTTCAGGCGTCGGCTCGTCCATCACGAACTTGCGCGCGAGCTTCGTCGCGACGAACTTCGCGGTCGAGGGGTGCTTCGAGAGGATGTCTAAGACGGCGAGCCCGTCGCTGATGCCGCCGCCCGCGGGGATTTTATGACCGAGGACGTTCTTCTCGCCGTCGTCGTGCTGGCGCGGGTTGAAGTAGGACGTGCCGGAGTTCTCCGCCTTCATCGCGCCGGAGAGACGGCCGTAGCCGCGCGGGTCGATGATCGTCCAGCCGGTGAAGCAGCGCGCCACCTCCTGCACGTCCTTCTGGGTGTAGCCGCCGTCGACGCCGAGCGTGTGCAGCTCCATCAGCTCGCGCGCGTAGTTCTCGTTGATGCCGCGCCGGGGTCGCGCCGTTGCGGGCGGCGCGGGCGCGCGCTGCGGGAGCGTCTGCGCCTGCTGCCCCCGCTGCGGCATCTGATCGCGCCGCACGCCGCCCGCGTTGGGGTTCGGGGCGACGCTCTGGAAGTTGTCGAGGTAGAAGAGCATCGCGGGGCTCTGCGCCGTCGCGACGAGCAGGTCGCGGAACTTGCCGAGCGTGCGCGGGCGGATCACATCGCGGTCGTAGGAGACGAGCAGCCAGCGGTCGGCTCCCTTCGGCGCGTAGATGTTGAAGTGGTTCGTCCAGAAGTCCACGAGCGACTCCTGCAACTGCCGCTCGCTGTAGACGGCGCGGAGGATGCGCGACGCCTGGAGCTGCGCCGTCACGCGCTGCGGGAGCTGGAGGCCATTCTCGCGGTAGAAGTCCGCGACCGCCTGCCTGTACTCGGCGCGGTTCAAATCTATCGCGGGCGGGTTCGCATCGGGCATCGCGCCGGGCATCGCGCCGGGCATCGCGTTGGGCTGCGGGTTCGCCGTCGCACCCGTCATCGCGTCCGGCTGCTTCGCTGAAGTGTTGTTCGACGCCGCGTCGGGAGTCTTGCGGTTGTCGCGAAGCTCCGCGAGGTCTGACGGGAGTTTGCCCTCGCGCTGCATCCGCCTGAGCAGGAAGTTCGGCTGCGGGTACCTGGCGAGCAACTCGCCGCTCGAGAGCTTCAACACTTCGAGGTTCCTGAGCCGCGCCTCCGCCGCCGCGTCGTCGATCTGCGCGGGCTGGAGCTGCTGCTCGACGTACTTCTCGACGCCCATGCGCCTGACGCGCTCCACGTCGCCCGGTCGCGCGCCGAAGCCGAGCCGGTTGAGCACGTGCGCGGCGCGCTGATCTTCCGTCAGCCTCTGCGACTTCGCCGACGACGCGCGCATCTGCGCCGACGCGACGGGCAGCGCGCCAGCCAGCATCGCGCACGACAACGCCAGAGCCCACGCGCGCCGGGGCGCGGCACTGTTGAAGAAAGAGCGACCGATCATTTTTTTCATCATTACCACCGCCGAGATCATGTTAAAGGGCGAGGCTGCGATCGAGACTTTAGACGCGGCGCGGGGCGCGAAGGCTGAACTATTTCGCCGCGCGGATCATACTCCCGCCGCGCCCCGCGAACGAGCCCCGGCGGGGGCGACCGCCGCGGCGCTCGACGCTTCAGCCGACGAAGCGGAAGACCCGAAAAACGCGGGGGTTTTTCGGGTCTCGCGCGGACTCTTTATGGAGGAGGAAAACTTACACGCCCGTGCCCGTCGTCGAGCCGCCGCACGCGCCGCAGGGTCAGTGCTCCGGCGTCCGCTGCGGCGATGGCTGCGGGCGCGGCTGACCGGAGACGGGGCGCGGGTAGCTGGCGGGGCTGCGGTTGCCCTCCCTGTCCACCGCGCGCACGCCGAAGAAGTAGTTGTCCTTCGACATCCCCTTCGCCGTGTGGCTCAGGACGCTGCCGACCCACTGCGAGTTCGTCCAGACGGGCGAGACGGTGTCGCGCCAGACGATCTCGTAGCCCGCCACGTCCGGCTCGGCGTTCGCCTCCCACTGCAAGTCTGTATCGACCGAGAGACGCCGCGTGTTGATGCCGACACCTTTCGGGCGCGCGGGCGCACTCGCGAGCGAGGCGAGCGCGGCGCAGTTGACGCGCGCGACGTCGGCGACGTACTCGAAATCGACGAACTCCGGCAGGTCGCCGTAGACGACGCCGTTCTCCGTGCGGACGTTCTGGTGCTGGTGCGTGTAGTCCTCGTTCGGCTCTGTGAAGCGGACAGCCGCGTAGCCGCGCTCGAGGAACGGGATGTGATCGCCGCCTCTACCGTAGCGATCTCTCCGGTAGAAGAGTTTCACCTGAAAATCTTTCAGGTAGAGATCGCTCGTCTCCTTGATGAAGCGCGCGAGCTGGCGCGAGGGCGAGTCGTTCTCGCCGCCGACCGAGCGCCGCGTGCGCGCCTCTTCTTCCGTCTCGTTCGACGGCACGCCCTCGGAGAAGACGCGCAGGGTCTTCCGATCCCTCACGCCGTTGCCGCCCGTGGTGTTGCCGACGATGTCGTTCGTGAACATCCCCTCGATGTTCATCCCCGCCTTCTTCGCCACTTCGGCGAAGTGCGTCGAGCCCAGGAGGCTCTGCTCCTCGCCCGCGACCGCCATGAAGACGATGGTCGCGTCGAACTGTCGCTTCGCCATCACGCGCGCCATCTCCAGGACGGCGGCCGTGCCCGACGCGTCGTCGTTCGCGCCCGGCGCGTCGCACTCGGCGTCGGTCGGGCTCGTGCACATCGAGTCGTAGTGACCGCTGACGACGTAGACGCGCGCGGCGGACTGTGCCTGCGTGCCCCTGAGCGTCGCGACGACGTTCGTGACGACGGTGTCTTTCGGCACGCGCCCGCGCGGCGGCGGCTGCGCGGCTTGCGTGTAAGACTGCTTCTCGACCGTCATGCGCCCGCCCGCGCCCAGCGCGATCTGTTGAAACTCGGAATATAGCCAGTCGCGCGCCGCGCCGATGCCGCGCGCGGGGTTGTCTTGCACCGAGAGCGTGTTGCGCGTGCCGAAGGAGACGAGCTTGCGGACGGTGCGCTCGACGTTGCGCGCGTCGATCTCCGAGAGCATCCGCGCGACTTCACTGTTACGGCGCGGCGCGCCCGGCGCGACAGACTGAACGCTCCCTGCGTCTTTCGCCCGATCACCGTTCTTCGCCCTGTCGTCCTGCGCGCGCGAGGCTGCCGGCGCGAGTTGGAAGGCGACGAGCGCGACGAGCGCGGCGAGCGCGAGGGGCGCGGCGCAGAGGGCGCGCCGCGCGGTTCCGTGCGTGTTCGACATCGAGTTGGGCTCCTTACCGCGGGCGCGCGTGGGTCGCCCGGCGAGTCATCGAAGTTTAAGTTTGAGTTCCTGACGAAGTGAGTATAATACGCCCGCCCTGCTGTTCAACTCCACAGGCGCCTTTCCTTCATGCCCGTCGCCCCCGGCACACGACTCGGTCGCTACGAAGTCCGCTCCCAGATCGGGGAGGGCGGGATGGGCGAGGTGTACCTCGCGCGCGACCCCAAGATCGGTCGCGACGTGGCGATCAAAGTTTTGCCCGCGCACTTCTCGGCGGACGCCGAGCGGCTCGCGCGCTTCGAGCAGGAGGCGTGCGCCGCGGGCGCGCTCAACCACCCGAACATCATGAGCGTGCTCGACGTGGGGCAGCAGGACGGCAGCCCCTACGTCGTCTCCGAACTGCTCGAAGGCGAGACGCTGCGCGAGAAGTTGAGCGGCGCGCCGCCGCCGCAGCGCAAGGCGCTCGACTACGCGCTCCAGATCGCGCGGGGCTTAGCCGCGGCCCACGAGCGCGGCATCGTCCACCGCGACCTCAAGCCCGAAAACATCTTCATCACCGCGGACGGGCGCGCGAAGATTTTAGACTTCGGGCTGGCGAAGCTGACGCAGGCCGACGCGGGCGGGGCGCAGACGGAGATTCCGACGCGGCGCGTGGACACGAACCCCGGCGCCGTGATGGGCACGGCCGGTTACATGGCTCCCGAACAGGTGCGCGGTCAGAAGGTGGATCACCGCGCCGACATCTTTTCCTTCGGCTGCATCCTCTACGAGATGGTCGCCGGGCGCAGGGCGTTTCGCGGCGAGTCGGCTCTCGACACGCTCTCGGCGATCCTGAAAGAAGACCCGCCCGATCTCTCCGAGTCGAACCGCACAGTCTCGCCCGCGCTCGAACGGCTCGTGCTCCACTGCCTGGAGAAGAGCCCGGCGGCGCGCTTCCACTCGGCGAGCGATCTCGCCTTCGCGCTCGAAGCCCTTTCCGGCTCTACGATCAGCGCGCAAGACGCGACGACCGCGCTCGCGCTCCCGACGACGCGCGCGAAGTGGCGCGCGCGGCTGCCGTGGCTCGTCGCCGGTCTCGCCTCGCTCGTCGCGGCGCTCGCGCTCGCCTACGCTCTCTTACGGCGCGCGCCCGAACCCGAAGCCCGGGCCGTACGCTTCACCATCGTCCTGCCCGAGAGCCGGGATCAGCAGATCGGCCCGCCCTTCGTCTCGCCGGACGGCCGCCGCATAGTCTTCCGCCTCAACTCGGCCGGCGGCAAGGACACACTCTGGGTGCGCCCGCTCGACTCGACCGACGCGCAGCCGCTCGCCGGAACCGAGGACGGCTCACAGCCCTTCTGGTCGCCCGACAGCCGCGCCGTCGCGTTCTTCACGCCGGGCGGCGGTCTCAAAAAGGTAGAGATGTCGGGCGGGCCCGCCCAGACGCTGGCCGCCGACGTGTCGGCGGCCAGCGGCGGCTCTTGGAGTCGTGACGGCGTGATCATCTTCTCAAGGCGGAGCGGCACGGGCGGGCTTTACCGCCTGCCGGCGACGGGCGGCGAGGCCGTCGCCGTCACGGTGCCCGACGCGGCGCGCAAGGAGACCAACCACGTCTGGCCCTACTTCCTCCCCGACGGACGACACTTCCTCTTCCTCGCGCGGGGCACGCCGCGTGAGAACAACGCGATCTACGTCGGCTCGCTCGACTCGAAGGAGACGAAGCGGCTCGTGAGCGTAGATTCGAGCATGGCTTACGCGCCGCAGAGCTACCTGCTCTACGTCCGCGAAAACACGCTCATGGCGCACCCGTTCGACGCGGACGCCCTAGAAATGACGGGCGAGGCGTTCCCGGTCGCCAGAGAGGTGGCCGCCAACCAGTCGAACGCGAGGGGGATGTTCTCCGTCTCGGGCGACGGCGTGCTCGCCTACCGCAGCGGCTCCGTCATCAACAATCAGCTCGCCTGGTTCGACCGGAGCGGCAAGCGGCTCGAAACCCTGAGCAGCTTGGCGGCACGTAGCTTCACCCCCAGGCTCTCGCCCGACGAGAAGCGCGTCGCCATAGATCGCGTCGATCCGCAGACGCCGGGCAACACGGACATCTGGCTGCTCGACCTGGCGCGCGGCAGCAGCACGCGGTTCACGTTCGAGGCGGCGGACGAGGGCACCCCCGTCTGGTCGCCCGACGGCGGCAGCGTCGCTTACTACTCGGCGCGGGACGGCTCGACGGCCATCTACCGCAAGCCCGCGGGCGGCGCCGGCGAGGGCGAAGCCCTGATCAATTCTCCGGGGGGCAAACTGCTCAACGGCTGGTCGCCGGACGGGCGCTTCATCCTCTACCAGCATTACTCACCGCAGACGAACTGGGACTTGTGGGTGCTGCCGCTCGAAGGCGAGAGGAAGCCGGCGCCGCTCCTGCAAACCAACTTCGTCGAGATACAGGGGCGGTTCTCGCCGGACGGGAAGTGGATCGCCTACACCTCGAACGAGTCCGGGGAGTGGCAGGTCTACGTCCGAAGCTTCCCCGAAGCGGGCGGCAAGTTGATGGTCTCGACCGGCGGCGGGGGGCAGCCGCAGTGGCGGGGCGACGGCAGGGAGTTGTTCTACCTCGCCCCCGACAGAAACCTGATGGCGGTGGACGTGAAAGCAGACTCCGCGACGTTCGAGGCGGGAGTGCCCCGTCCGCTCTTCGAGCTGCGTTACATCGGCGGCTTCCCCGGCGGCGGCGGCTACGACGCCACGCTCGACGGGAAACGCTTCCTCGTCAACACGCCCACACAGGAGGAGCGCCCCCGCCCGATCACGGTCGTCCTGAACTGGACGGTGGACTTGAAGCGATGAGCCTCGCCACCGGCATGCGCCTCGGCCCCTACGAGATCGTCTCGCCGCTCGGCGAGGGCGGCATGGGCGAGGTGTATCGCGCGAAGGATACGCGGCTGGGGCGCGAAGTGGCATTGAAGGTTTTGCCCGCCGCCGTTTCGCGAGACGCCGACCGTCTGCGCCGCTTCGGGCTCGAGGCGCAGAGCACTTCGGAGCTGAACCACCCGAACATCCTCACCGTCTTCGACGTGGGCGCGCACGACGGCACGTCTTACATCGTCTCGGAGCTGCTCGAAGGCGAGACGCTGCGCGAGGCTCTGGACGACGCGCCGCTCTCCGTTCGCAAAGCCGTTGACTACGCGCAGCAGATCGCGCGGGGCTTAGCCGCCGCACACGAGCGCGGCGTCGTGCACCGCGATCTCAAACCCGAAAACGTCTTCGTCACCTCCGACGGCCGGATCAAGATTCTCGACTTCGGTCTCGCCAAAGTGACGGAGCGCACGGGCGGCGACGCGGCGCAGACGAACGTGCCAACGCGCAAGATAAACACCGATCCCGGTACGGTCATGGGCACGGTCGGCTATATGTCACCGGAGCAGGCGGCGGGCCGGAGAGTCGATCACCGCTCCGACATCTTCTCATTCGGCGCGGTGCTCTACGAGATGCTCACGGGCAAGCGCGCCTTTCGCGGCGACACGGCGATTGAGACCTTGAACGCGATCCTCAAGGAAGACCCGCCGGAGTTCTCTTCCGTCTCGAACCGCGCGCTCCCGCCCGCGCTCGAAAGCGTCGTCTCCCACTGCCTTGAGAAGAAACCCGAACGCCGATTCCAATCGGCGTCCGACGTGGCCTTCGCGCTCGAAGCCCTCTCCGCCCATTCGGGATCGAACTCAACGACCATCATCTCACACGCGCCGACCGCGCGCGCGATGAACCGCGAGCGTCTGATCTGGATCGGCGTCTCTTCACTTCTCTTCCTCGCGGCGGCGGCGCTCGCGTTTATACACTTCTCTCGCGCGCAGACGGCGACGCGCACAGTCCGGCTCTCGCTGGCGACGCCGGAGAGGGCCACCTCGCCCGCGCGCGTCACCGTCTCGCCCGACGGTGCGCGCGTCGTCTTCGTCGCCAGAAGCGCGGAGGGCAAGCGCGTGCTCTGGGTGCGACCGCTCGATGCGCTCGCGGCGCAGCCGCTCGCGGGCACGGACGACGCGGTCGCGCCCTTCTGGTCGCCCGACAGTCGCTCCGTCGGCTTCTTCGCCAACGGGAAGCTGCTCAAGGTTGACGCCGCGGGCGGTCGCCCGCAGGCGCTGTGCGACGCGGGCGAAAACAGGGGCGGCGCGTGGAGCCGCGACGGCGTGATCCTCTTCGGCGGCGTTGAGGGACTGTATCGCGTCTCCGCGCAGGGCGGCACGCCGCAACTCGCGACGAAAATCGATCCGAAGGAGGAGGCTCACCGCTGGCCCTACTTCCTGCCCGACGGTCGCCACTTCGTCTTCCTCGCCGACGCCGCGACGACCGAAGACCATCACATCCGCGTCGGCTCGCTCGACTCGCAGGAGAGCCGGATACTCTTCGGCGCGGTCTCGACCGTCGCCTACGCGCCTCCCGGTTATCTGTTATACGTCAGTCAGGGCGCGCTCGTCGCGCAGGGCTTCGACGCTGTGGCGTTGAAGCTCACGGGCGATCCCGCGACCGTTGCCGAGCACATCGCGGAGGTGGGCCAGAATCACGAGTTCGACTTCTCTGTCTCGGAGGGCGGCGTGCTGGCCTACCAGACGGGCAACCCGAACTCTCAGTTCGTCTGGCTTGATCGCGAAGGGAAGAAGCTGGCCGCGGTCGGCGAGCCGGCCAACTACGACACGGTCTCGCTCTCGCCGGACGGGCGGCGCGCGGCGGTCGGCATGTTCGACGCCGACGGGCGCGCGAGCGACGTGTGGCTCCTCGATCTCGCTCGCGGCAGCATGTCGCGGCTGACCTTCGATCCGCACGGCGACGGCACGCCGGTCTGGTCGCCCGACGGCAGCCGCGTCGCGTTCGGCTCAAACCGGCTGGGCGGCATCGGGATTAATCTTTACGAGAAGGCGGCGAGCGGCGTGGGTGATGAGCAAATACTGTTGCGGTCGGACGCGGCGAAATACATCACGAGTTGGTCGCGCGACGGGCAGACGCTTCTTTTCGAGAACTGGGCGGCGAAGTCGAAGGGCGAAGTCTGGCTCCTGCCCCTGTCCGGCGACCGCCAGCCCAAGCCGCTCTTGCAGTCGGCGGCGTTCGATCAATATCAAGGGCAGTTCTCGCCCGACGGTCGCTTCGTCGCCTACGCCTCGCAGGAGTCGGGGCGCGCGGAGGTTTACGTCCAGCCCTTCCCGCCTTCGGGCGACAAGTGGCAAATCTCTTCCGGCGGCGGCTTCGCGCCGCTATGGAGCAGCGACGGACGCGAACTCTTCTACGCGACCAACGACGGCAAGCTGATGTCTGCGGAGACAAAAGCCGCCGGTGCGTTCGAGAACGTCGTCCCCCGACAACTCTTCCAGACGGGCATGAAACTCGCCGCCACCTACCCTTACGCCGTCACCGCCGACGCCCAACGTTTCCTCGTCAACGTGCCGGTCGAGGCGACGAACCCTGCACCGATGACCATTGTGCTCAACTGGACGGCGGACTTGAAGCGATGACTCTCTCACCCGGCACAAAACTTGGCCGCTACGAAATCCGCTCGCAACTCGGCGAGGGCGGGATGGGCGAAGTCTATCTGGCGCAAGACGCGCGGCTCAGACGCAAAGTGGCGCTCAAAATCCTGCCCGCCGATTTCGTCAACAGCCGTGAACGACTGCGCCGCTTCGAGCAGAAGGCGTACCAGGAGCGTTCGTGGTGGCTGCTCTTCATCAAGATGGACCTGAAGTTGGACGGCCTCCGCCCCGACGCGCGTTTCACAGACCTGATGCGCCGCGTCCGATCCCCACAGTGAAGCCCGCTCGGCTACTTACGCTCCGCCCTCTCGCGCGCGACGAGGACGCGGCGCAGGATTTTCCCCGAGGGCGATTTGGGAATCTGTTCGACGAACTCGACGAGCCGAACCTTCTTGTAAGGCGAGACGCGCGCGGCGACGAACGCGATCAACTCTTCCGCCGTCGCGGCTTGATCGGTTTTCAGCACGACGAAAGCCTTCGGGACTTCGCCCGCCTCCTCGTCCGGCGAGGGGATGACCGCCGCGTCCGCGACCGACGGGTGCGTGAGGAGCAGCGCTTCGAGTTCCGCGGGCGCGACCTGGAAGCCCTTGTACTTGATCAACTCCTTCTTGCGATCCACGATGAAGAAGTGTCCTTCGCGGTCGGCGTAGCCGATGTCTCCAGTGTGCAGCCAGCCCTCGGAGTCGACCGTCTCTTGCGTCGCGTCGGGTCTGTTCAAATAACCCTTCATCACCTGCGGTCCGCGCACGCAGATTTCGCCCTCACTGTCCGCGCCCAGCTCCGCGCCGGTCTCCACGTCGATCAACCTGCATTCGGTGTTCGGCACGGGCAAGCCCACCGAGCCGTGTTTCGCCCGCGCCGGATCGTCCGGAGCCATGTGCGTGGCTGGCGACGACTCGGTCATGCCGTAGCCCTGCTTGACGTGGCAGCCGAGCCGCGACGAGACCTCGCGCGCGAGACGCTCGCCGAGCGGCGCCGCCCCGGAGAAGATGGTGCGCAGGCTCGTGAGATCGTAGCGCGCGACCGCAGGGTGCTTCGCGAGCGCGAGCACGATCGGCGGGACGACGTGCGCCATCGTGACTTTGTACTGCTCCATCACGCCGAGAAATTCTTCGAGGTCGAAGCGCGGCAGCACGACCGTGGTCGCGCCCTGGTAGAGACCGAAGTTCATGATCACGTTCATGCCGTAGATGTGGAACATCGGCAGGACGCCGACGAGCGTGTCGCTGCCGCGCGCGTGCTCCGTCCCCTCGATCTGCCGCAGGTTCGCGACGAGGTTGCGGTGCGTCAGCATCACGCCTTTGGACGTGCCCGTCGTCCCGCTCGAATACGGGAGCGCGACCAGATCCTCGCGCGGATCGATCGGGACTTCGGGGGCGACGCCGTCCGACTCGTACAACTGCGCGAACGGCGTCGCCGCGTCGTCGCACTCGCCGAAGACGAACAGCTCGCGCAAAGAAAGATGCGCCGACGCTGCCCTCGCCCGTCCGTGCAGCGCGGGCGCGGCGAGCACGTACTTCGCGCGCGAATCTGTGAGCTGCTTGGCGATCTCCTCGGCGGTGCCGAGCGGGTTGAGCGTGGTGACGACGCCGCCCGCGAGCGCGACGGCGTGGAAGGCGACCGCGTACTCGACGGCGTTCGGGCTCAGGATCGCGAACACGTCGCCCTTCGCGAGCCCGCGCGCCGCGAGGCTCGCGGCGACGCGGCGCACCGCGTCGTCGAGCTCGGCGTAGCTCGTCGCGCGCCCCGTCGCGCCGTCGATCAGCGCGGGCTTGTCGCCCAGCTCGCGCGCGCGCGCGAAGACGAAGGGAGTGAGCGCGCTGTCGGGAATGGTGACTTCGGGGTATGAGCCGCGGAAGATCATGGGAGCCGTGAACGGTAAACCGTGACAGGTGACAGGTAGAAAAATAAGTCTGAACCGAGCGTGGCAGATTCTATCCGAAGTCGCGGTTGAGCGCGCAACTAAATCTTGTCACGGTTTACGGTTTACCGTTCACGGCTTTTACGGCTTGATCCTGTACGCGCGCCCCTTCCAGATGACGACGACCTCGCCGCCGAGCGCGTTGGCGATCCGACCGAGTTCCGGCTCGTCGGCGACGAGCGCGCGGTACTGTTCGGAGTTGCGGCGCACGACGGTCGTCGCCTGCGAGGAGTTGTAACCGGTGTCGATCCAGGAGTCGCCCTGCCGGCGGAACTTGCGCCCGGCGACCGTGCGCGCCTCGGCGGGCGAGTTCTCGTCGGCTTCGGAGCCGCGCTTCTGCTTGTCTTCCCTCGCGCGGGGCGCGGACTGTCGGGAGCCGCTTCGCGCCGCGCGGCTTCGCCAGCCGCCACGGCGGGCGCGTCGTAAGTTTGAGTTCGCGTCGCAGTCTGCGCCGACTGCGTTTGATCGTTGGCCACCTTCGCTTGCTGCTCCGGCTCCACAGCGTTCGAGCTCTCCGGCAGCGACTCGACCTGTCGCGCCGCCCCTAGATCATTGAGGGGAACCTGCTTCATCAGGACGAGCGCGACGACGCCGACGCCGAGGAGCGCGACGACCGGCATCGCGTAGCGCCACGCGCCCGGCGCGACGAGCGCGGCGAGCCACGCGCGCCACGACGCGGCTGTGACGATCTTTTCCCGCGCCGCCCCCGGCTCGTCTCGCGCGGGCGCGGCGTTGGCGGCGAGCGCGAGACCGGTCGCCGCGCGGCGGCAGTCGTCGCAGTCGGCGATGTGCGAGAGGAAGCGCGCGCGCGCGGCTTCGGGCGCGGCGTTCTCCGCGAAGGCGCTCAGCTCGTCGGCGTCGAGGTGTTCCGCGAACGCGGTGGCGCGCCGCGGCGAGAAGCGGTCGTGCGTGAACGGCGCAGCCCCGCCGCGCCGCGCGTGGTCGCGCAACAGTGCGTCCGTCTCTCTGTCGAACTCAGGCTTCATCACGAAAACTTATTCGCCGCGTTTTAGCGCGCACTCCGCGCGCCGTTATTAGAACGCCCCGCGCCGACCGATCTTGCGTCGCACGGCGGCTCTCTCACCCTTGGTCGAGCCCGGCGCGCGACTCATTCGTAAAGCTCCTCGCGCTGCTCGACGGCGGGCTCTGTGGCGAGCAGCGGCGCGAGGTCTGCGTCGGTGTGCTCGGCTGATTCGGCGAGCGCGCGCCTCGCCTCTTCGCGCGTCCAGCCGCGCTCCGCCGTCAGAATCTTTTGCACGCCCTCGCGCACCTCCGCGTGCAGGCGCGTCAGTCGTCGGCTCGCGGTCGCCTCGTGGACGCCCAAGACCGCCCCCGCCTCGCGCAGCCGCAGCCCGTCGAAGTAGTAGAGCTTGATCAGGAGCCGGTCCTCGGCTGAGAGCCCCGCGACGACGCGCGCCAGCGCGTCGTGCAAAGCGTTCGCAGACTCGGCCTGCGCGAGCGCGACTTCCGGATCGGGGGTCGCCGCGACCTGGAATTCGCCGTCGCCCGCCGTGGGCTCGTGCGCGAGCCGGTCGAAGTCCGCGTCCTCCTCGGTCTGCACGAGGCGCGAAGTCTTCCGGTGCCGATCCACCGCGAGCTGCGAGACGACGGCGCGCAGCCACCCGCCCAGACTCCCGCAGCCCGAATAGTAGGCGAGCTTGCCCGTCGCCGCGCCCTCGCCCGTGGCGCGCAACCCGTAGAGC
>JAIVJC010000100.1 GCA_020200235.1 Acidobacteriota bacterium
TCGTGAAGATGATCGCCGGAGCCTCCTCTTCTTCCTCCGCGCGGAGCTGCTCGACGGTCGGCAGCGTGATGGTTTGCCCGCTCCTCTCGGCGGCGCGCTCGGCTTCCTGCCGCCGCTGCTTGAGATTCCGCATCGGGTCTTTCAAATAGTAAGTGAAGGTCGCGCCGTAGAGCGGGTTGTCGGCGTTGTAGAACGACTCGCCCTGAAAACTCTTGCCGCCGCCGCCCAGTGGCTGCGCCTGGATGTACATGAGCGTGTCCTTGACGGGAAAGAGCGTCGCCTCCTGCGCGAGCATTTCCGGTTTCACGAGACGCAGCGGAGAGTAGTTGTCGAGGATGTAGATGCCGCGACCGAACGTGCCGACGACCAAGTCGTTCTCGCGCTGTTGGATCGCGATGTCGTGGACGGAGATCGTCGGCATCCCGCCCTTGAGCTGCACGTACTTCTTGCCGCCGTCGACCGAGAACCAGAGACCGAACTCGTTGCCGACGAAGATCAGATTCGGGTTGACGTGATCTTCTGCGAGGGCGAGGACGGGTCCGTTCTCAGGCAGGTTCGCCGCGATCGATGTCCACGTGCGACCGGCGTCCGTGCTCTTCAGGACGTAGGGCTTGAAGTCCGCCATCTGGTGGTTGTCGAAGGCGGCATAGATCGTGTTCGCGTCGTGGCTCGACGCGAGGAGGCGGCTGACGTAGGCGCGCTCCGGCACGCCGGGGAACGTCGTGATCTTGCGCCAAGTCTTCCCCGCGTCCTCGGTCACGCCGATCAGACCGTCGTCGGTGCCGACGAAAATGAGCCCCTCTTTCTTCGGCGACTCGGCGAGCGCGGAGGAGTTGCCGTAAAAGGCGGTCGAGGCGTGGCGCGCGACTGCGTCAACGCTCCAGACCTTGCCCATCACGGGCAGCAGGTCTCGGTTCAAGCCGCGCGAGAGCTGACCCGACACGACGCGCCACGTGTCGCCGCGGTCGTCGGAGCGGAACAGCTTGTCCGCCGCGAAGTAGAGGCGCGTGTGCGAGTGCGGGCTGATGATGAAGGGCGAGTCCCAGTTCCAGCGCAGCGGCTCGTCGCCGCGCCCGACCTCGGGCTGGATGCCGACGCGCTCGCCCGTGCGCTTGTCGAAGCGCGAGAGCGCGCCGTTCTGAAACTCCGTGTAGATCGTGTTCGGGTCGGTCGGATCGACCTGCGTGCGGAAGCCGTCGCCACCGAGCGTAACGAACCAGTCGGAGTTGACGATGCCGCTGCTGTTGCGCGTGCGCGAGGGCCCGCCGAAGTTGAAGTTGTCCTGCGCGCCGCCGTAGACGTTGTAGAAGGGCGTCGCGTTGTCGGTCGTCACGTCGTAGAGCTGCGTGACGGGGAGGTTCTGCTTGAAGTCCCAGTTCTGACCGCGATCCCAGGACTCGTAGACGCCGCCGTCGCAGCCGACGAGGTAGTGGTTCGTGTTGACCGGATCGATCCAGATTTCGTGGTTATCGACGTGCTTCGACCGCTCGCCCAGGGGTTGGAGCGTGCGCCCGCCGTCGTCGGAGACCATGATCAGCACGTTCATCACGTAGATGCGATCGACGTCCTTCGGGTCGGCGACGACGCGCGAGTAGTACATCGCCGTCACGTCGTAGGGGTTGCGCCGCTCCCAACTCTCCCCGCGATCCGCCGAGCGGAAGATGCCGCCTCTACCCTCCTGCGCCTCGACCGTCGCGTAGAGCACGTTCGAGTCCACGGGCGAGAGCGCGAGGCCGATGCGGCCGAGATCGCCCGCCGGCAACCCCGCCCTGATCTTCTTCCAGGTCACGCCAGCGTCCGTCGATTTGTAGAGCGCGCTCTCGGGTCCGCCGTCGATGAGCGTCCAGAAGTGGCGGCGGCGTTGGTACGCCGCGGCGTAGACGGTGTCGGGGTTGTTCGGATCGACGATCACGTCCGTGACGCCGGTGTTCTCGCTGATGTTGAGCGCGCTCTTCCAGGTCTTGCCGCCGTCGGTCGTCTTGTAGAGACCGCGGTCGCCGCCCGGACCCCAGAGCGGGCCCTGCGCGGCGACGTAGACGACGTTGGAGTCGCGCGGATCGATGGCGATGCGGCCGATGTGCTCGGACTTTTTCAGACCAACGTTGCGCCACGTCTTGCCGCCGTCCTCCGACTTGTAGACGCCGTCGCCGTAGGAGACGCTGCGCTGCGAGTTGTTCTCGCCCGTCCCGACCCAGACGTTGAGCGGGTTCTTCTGATCGACGACGATCCAGCCGATGGAGTAGGAGCCCTCGTTGTCGAAGACCGGGCGGAAGGTGGTGCCGCCGTTCTCGGTCTTCCACACGCCGCCCGAGGCGGACGCGACGAAGTACCTGCTGTGATCTCTCGGATCGACGCCGAAGCCGATGACGCGACCCGACGTGAACGCCGGACCGATGGAGCGCAGGCGCAAGCCCATGAAGGTGGGCGCGGACATCGGCTCGGGGCGGCGCGGCTCTTCGGGGCGGCGCGCCTCTTCGGGCCGCTTCGCCTCGGTGGCTGGTGCTTTCGGCTGCTCCTCCTGCTTCTTCTCCGCTTCGACCTTCTGCGCCTCGTCGCGCTTCGCCTTGTCAGCCCCTTCCTTCTCGGCTTTCTTCTCCTGATCCTGCGCGCGCACGGGGAGCGCGAAGAAGGACGTCGAGAGCAGCGCGGCGGTGAGCAGGGCGGTCAGAATTCGTGACAGTTTCTCGCGGATCGATCTCATGCGGCTAGACTCCTGTGTAGTGTGTGGCGGGTTTTTGCGCGTCGAGCGGCGTGCGACGTTTACATCGGGAGAGCGAGGCTCCGGTCGGCAGGCTCGGAACGCTTGCGCGGCGCGGCTGACGGGACTCGACTTGTCTCAAGGGTGCAAAGACGACGTGGCAACTCGGACGGATCGGCAAAAGCTAACATGATACGCCGCGCCGCGCAAAGAGTTCTTTCGCGTCTGCCGCTCTCACGAATTTTTGTGGCGTCGTGCGGAAAAGAAAAAGGGCGGCGCTGATGGCTGCCCTTCCTTCCTATTGATTTGCATGATGGCCAGGGACGGAATTGAACCGCCGACACCGCGATTTTCAGTCGCGTGCTCTACCAACTGAGCTACCTGGCCCCGAACTTCAACCACGTGACGGAGGGCAAGTATAGGGATTCGTTGAGAAAACATCAACCGCCGCGCGGGTTTCGGGAATTTGTCAGATTAGTCACAAAAAAGCGTTGACAGTTTCGCGAAAGGTTGTATAATCCGGCACGTCGAGGATGTGCTGGCAGCCACGGTCAGCGAGTCGCAAGACGCCATCCGAGACAGAAGATAGACGCCCGCCCGTGCCAGCTCGAACGCCGACGCCGCCCCCCGGATTCGCAACCTTCGAGCTGGCACAGCTCTTTTTACAGCACCACCTTTTTCCAGCCATATTTCTCTTACCGCCTAACGCCACATAGTGCGCCCACGTCTGCCGTCCTTTGCCGAAATCCGTTTGGGATTTGAGGAGAGGTGTCGGAAATTCAGCCGCGACGTTTGACGCCACCCGGCATTCAGGGTGAGCGGGAAGCCGTCTAACACGCGCTGCTCGTCACCATCTAATCAACTCGGGCATAGCGCTAAACTGTTGGAGCCTAACACTGTCGGTGGCAGTAACAGCAGATTAGACGGCGAAAAGGGCGTAATCCATGACGGCTTTTAGGGCGTATAATTTAAGTTATACCGCCTGTGCCACGCTCCCAAGGCGCGTCTTCTCCGCCTGTGGGCGCGGCAGCGGCGGGTCTAACAATCGGAAACGCCGACCTGCGGCGATACTTTGCGCATTGCCAGAAAGTGTATATAATCACCTTTCTTTCATGCGGTTAATCCCGTCGTGAACAACCTCAGGCCACAAAAATAAAGGAGAATCCCCTGATGCGTCGCCTTCCCTACTTTGCAGCCGCGCTTGTCGCGATGGTCGCCACTGTGGTGATGATCATTCCCCCACGCGCTAGCGCCATCACGTACGGTTTCGTTGACCAGAAAAATACCTATAGCAACACCGGAGCGTTTATCGTCAAACGACAATCGGACGGTCGTATCTTTGCGATCTGTTCGGGAACGCTGATTTCTCCGACCGTTTACCTGACGGCCGCTCACTGCACGCAGTTCTTTACCGATGATCTCGCTCCGTTCGGCTTCACCGCGTTTGTCAGCTTCGACAACCCGATCCCGACGGGAAG
>JAIVJC010000101.1 GCA_020200235.1 Acidobacteriota bacterium
CCCCCAACCCCTGATCCCTATCCCCCGATGAGGATTTGGCTCTCCAAGAACAGTGAAGTCCCACTGCGCGAGCAACTGACGACGCAGATCGAGCTGGGCATCATCAGCGGCGATCTCGAGCCGGGGCAGCGTCTGCCCTCGACGCGCGCGCTCGCGCGGCGCTTCGACGTGCACGCCAACACGGTGAGCGCCGCCTACCAGGAGCTCGAAGAGCAGGGCTGGGTCGAGTCGCGCAAGGGGAGCGGCGTCTACGTCCGCGAGCGCGCCGTCGAGGCGCGGCTCGACTCCGAGTCCGCGCTCGATCAGTTGATCTCAACTTTCCTCCGCCTCGCGCGCGTGCGCGGCTACTCGCTCGCGGAGATTCAGCGCCGCGTCAAGCGATGGCTGGAGCTGCAAGTGCCCGATCACTTCCTCGTCATCGAGCCGAGCGCGGAGCTGCGCGACATCCTCGTCGCGGAGATCAGAGAGGCGGTCGAGTTCGACGTGCGCGCGGCGACGCCGGAAGAGATCGCGCGCACGGGTCTGCCGGCGGGCGCGGCGGCGGTCGCGCACTACGGGCAGGCGGAGGACGTGCGCGCCATACTCCGCCCCGACACGAACCTGCTCGTTTTGCACACGCGCTCGATCCCGCTCTCGCTCTCCGGCGCGGAGCGACCCCCGGCGGACGCGCTCATCACGGTCGTCTCCGGGTGGGAGGCGTTCCTGCGCTGGTCGCGCAACATCCTCGTCGCCGCCGGGCTCGACCCCGCCGCGCTCAACTTCCGCGACGCGCGCGAGGAGGGCTGGCAGCGCGGCCTCTCTTCGAGCGCCATGATCATCACCGACGCCGTGACCGCCGCGCGCCTCCCCCCGGACGCCCCCGCCCCGCGCGTCTTCCGCGTCGTCGCCGACTCCTCGCTCGCGGAGCTGCGCGCCTTCGTCGAAAATTTTTTGACGAAATGAGATCGTCAGAGGCGTGGCACGTCATTACCTGCTGCGCGCTGCGGGTGGGCCCCGGGTCGGAACCGCCTGCGGTAGCGGGCGGGTATGCGCGACGAGTAGGAGGTTCCGAGCGCCGACAATACCCGCCCGCTACCGCAGGCGGTTCCGACTCCGGCTAAGCCTGCGCGCCGTGTGTGACAGTTGGCGAAGCCGCACAGAAGTCCCTGGCCGCGCCTCTCTTCCGTGTTCTATATTTCGGGACGGCCCCGCGCGCGCGAGTCGGCGCGCGGGCGGTCGTGAGGGCTGCTGAATGTTCAGGCGCGTTCTGGTGTCGGTGTTGAGGCTCGCGCTGCGGGTCTTCTTCCGGCGCGTCGAGGTGGAGGGGGCTGAGAACGTCCCGCGCGCGTGCGCGTGCGTGTTCGTCCTCAACCACCCGAACGCGCTCGTCGATCCGGTCTTCATCCTCTGCCACGCGCCGCGGCGCGTCTCGTTCCTCGCCAAAGAGCCGCTCTTCAGGATGCCCGTCATCGGCTCGCTCGTGCGCGCGATGGAGGCGATCCCGGTCTACCGCAAGCAGGACGAGGGCGCGGACACGGCGCGCAACCGCGAGACCTTCACGCGCGCGCGCGCGCTGCTCAAGCGCGGCGGCTCGATCGCCGTCTGCCCCGAAGGCGCGTCGCACAGCGACACCAAACTCAGACCGCTGAAGACCGGCGCGGCGCGCATCGCCTTGGGCGTCACCGCGCAGGACCCGACGCTCGAACTCAAGATCGTCCCCGCCGGTCTTTACTACACGGCGAAGACGGCGTTCCGCAGCGCGGCGCTCCTGCGCTTCGGAGAGCCGATCGCCGTCGAGCCCTGCGAGCACGGCGCCGACGGCGAGCCCACGCACGAGGCGGCGAGAGAGCTGTCCGCGCGCATCGAGCGCGCCCTGCGCGACGTGACGCTCAACGCCGAGCACGAGCACGCGCTCTCGACCGTCTCGCGCGCAGAGCGTGTCTTCTCCGCGGAAGCCGCGACCGGGGAGGAGCGCAGCCTCGCGCGCGAGCTGGAGCTGCGCCGCCGCTTCGTCGCCGGCTACGCCTTCCACTTCGAGCGCGCGCCGGCGCGACTCGCCGCCCTCGACGAGCGCCTGTCGCGCTACGAGCAGACGCTGCGCCTCGCGGGGCTCGACCCCGAAGACCTCTCGGCGGGGCGCGCCGGCGCGGGCGCCGTCGTGCGCCACGTCGTGACGCGCGTCCTCCCCGTGCTGTGCCTCGTGCCGCTCGCCGCCGTCGGCTTCTTCCTGCACTACCCCGCCTACAGGCTGACGGGCGCGCTCGCCACGCGCTTCTCGCGCGCGAGCGACGACGTGGTCTCGACGATCAAGATCGTCGCCTCGATGCTGCTCTTCCCGCTGACGTGGATCGTGCTCGCGTGCGCGGCCGCGTGGACGGTGGGCTGGTGGGGAGTCGTGGTCGCGCTCGCCGTCGCGCCGTTGTGCGGGTGGATCGCGGTGCGGTTCGCGGAGCGGCTGGACGGGTTCGTCGGCGGCGCGCGCGCCCTGCGCTTCTACCTCACGCGCCGCTGGTTCTTCAAAGAGTTGCTCGCCGAGCGCCGCCGCCTGCGCGAAGAGATGGTCGCGCTCGGCGAGGAAGCCGCCGCCGAGCCGCGCGTCGCCGCGCCCGCCGAGCCGAGCCGCAGCTCAGCCTGACGCGCGCGGCGACGCGCGCGATCACTTCACATTGTCGAACGCTACTTCTTTCCGGGACTCTTTCCGATCGGCGACTTGCCGCTCCTGCCCGTCGCGAAGACAGCCACCTCCGCGAGCGACAGGTTGTTCGTGCCCACGAGCTGCACGCGGACGTATCGACCCGTGCGGTAGACCGGGATCGACGCGACCGAGCCCGCCGTGCCCGTGAAGTGGTAGGCGAAGACGCCCGTTTGCGAGAGCGTCGAGGCGAGGCTCGTCGAGGCGAAGGGCTCGTCGGAGACGAGCACGTAGAAGTCGCTCAGGCGCTCCCCGCAGCAGTCAGTCCGGTTCCAGATTTTGATCGACTGGAGAGACTGGATGCTTCCGATATCGAGCTGCCACCAAGCCTGCGCGTCCGCGCCCGTGAGCGTGACCGAGCCGAGGCTCCAATCGCCCGCGTTGTTGCCGTCGACCGCGCGCGAGGGCGAGCCGCCCGAGAGCGTGCTCGACTGCGCCGCCGCCCTGCCGAGCGCGACGTTGACGACCTTCAGCGTCGGCGTGGGCGTGGGCGTGGGCGTCGGCACCGGGGTCGGCGTCGGCGTCGCCTGCGCGTTGATGGTGATCGTGATGGTGGCTGCCGCGCGGGAGCCGTTGTCGTCCGTCGCCCACGCGTTGATCTCGTGCGTGCCGGCGGCGGGGTTCGCGAACTCGACGCTGTAGTTGCCGCCGGCGTCCGCGGTCGCGTCCGAGCCGACGAGCCCGAGGTTGCTGCTGTAGAACTCGACCTTTGAGATCGTGCCGTCGGAGTCGGTCGCGCGCGCCGTGAGCGTGACGCTCGACGGCATCACGAACGACGAGCCGTTGGCGGGCGCGACCCACGACACCTGCGGCAGGCTGTTGCGCACGTAGACGCCGACGGTCTCGCTCTGCCCTCTCAGATTCCCGGCGTCGGTCGCGACGGCGAAGATACCGTAGGTGTCCGGCTCGGGAGCCGTGAGCGTCGCGTGGAACTTCCCGTCGGACGCGGGCGCGGTCACGGTCGCGAACTTCGTCGTCGTGCCGCGCAGGTTGTAGAAGAACTCGACCTTCGAGATCGCGCCGTCGTCCTGCACCTGGGCGGTGACGTTGATCGGCGTGCCCTTCGGGAAGGTCAAGCCGGGCGCGGGCTCCAGCAGCGCGACCTTCGGCGGCTGGTTGACGGGCACGTTGTTCGCCGAGGTGTCGAGCGCGTAGAAGAACGAGTAGACGGGGTTCGAGGCTCGAGACCGCCTCGAAGAAGCCGGGCTGCCCGTAGTTGACACGCCCGCCCATCAGCACGAGCCGGTCGTCGGGACTGGCGATGGGCGAGAAGAGAATCTCGCCGTCGATGAACGTCCACGCGACCGATCCGTCCGCCGGGTTGACGCGGTGGAGCTTGTACTGATCCTGCACGACGTAGACAGAGGTCTCGCCGGGCGGCGTGTCGGGCGCGGACAGACTCGACACCGGCTGGATCGAAGCCTGCCAGCGCGTGGCGCCCTGCGGCGTGATGGAGAAGAGGCGGTAGCCCGCGCCGATGGGGAAGCCGACGGTGTAGACGCTGCCCGTCCGCAGTCCGACGGCGGGCTGGCCCGTCGTCACGGTGGGGTAGCTGAAGACACGCTGCCCCTGGAGCGTGTAGCCGAAGAGGCTGCCGTTGTCGAACTGGAAGTACTGCTGCGTCGGCGGCAGCCCCGGCGCCGTGGGGCCGAAGACGATCTCCTCGCCGAGCGGCCCGTGCTCCCCGAAGCGGTCGACGGCGTAGGCGAGCGAGCCGTCCGGGTTCAGGGCGAAGGCGCCGATGCCGAGGGCGTCGCTGACGGCGTAGATCTTCCCGTCGGGGCCGACGTTCGGGCCGGCGATGATGCCCTGGCACGTCTTGTCGAAGAGCCACTTCTGCGTGCCGTCCGGGTTGATGGCGAAGACGCCGTCGACGTTGACGATGGTGTTGCTCTGGCACGGCGTCGCCGGGTCCCTCGGCACGAGTCCCGCGACGTAGACCGTCCCGTCCGCGCCGACCGTGACGGGGCCGACGTAGCCGACGAATCCCGCCTTGAAGACCCACTTCAAGCCGCCGTCGGGCGAGAGCGCGTAGAGGCGACCGTTCACGTCGTTCAGGTAGACGGTGCCGTCGGGCCCGACGCCTGAGCGGTGGAGCACGTAGTCGCCCGCGACGGTGAAGCGCCAGCGGATGCGCCCGTCAGCCTGGCGCGTCGTCACGTTCAGCGTCGCGCTCCCCGCGCCCGCGGAGTTCGTCACGCGCACGCTGACGTTGCCGAGCGTCGTGGACTCGGGCACGTAGGCGACGATCAGGTTGTCGGCCCACGAGACGACGTAGGGCGACTGCTTGCCGTCGACGGTCAACTGACCCGCCGACTGCGACGCGCCGAAGTAAGCGCCCGTGATGCGGACGAGTCCGCTGCGCGTGACGGGGTTGGGCGAGACCGAGTCGATGCGCGGCGCGGAGAGGAGCGTGCCGTAGAGGGAGAGCGCGAGATCGGAGCGGTAGCCTTCGATCCCGGCGACGGTCCAGGCGCCGTTCGCCAGCCGGTCGCGCTTGACGAGCGTCGCGCCGCGCACGTTCGGGTAGCCGCCGCTCGTCACCCACCAAGACTCCGAGCCGCCGAAGACGGGCTGGACGGAGACGAAGTGTCTGCCCGTCGCGTTGAAGGGCGAGGGGAGCGTGATGTCGAAAGTCGAAGGGTTAGCCGCGTCGAACGAGACGCCGGGCGCGTCCTTGGGCAGGAAGTATTCCGCCTGCTGCGCGCCGGGCGTGCCCGACGCGCCGTCGTAGAAGCGCACGTAGACGCCGTAGTAGACGGGGTTGGGCGGCATGTTGTAGCCGCCGCGCGTGCCACCGACGCGCACGCGCGCGATCTGCGCCACGAGCTCGAAGTCGTCGGCGACCTCCTGATCCATTTGCTGCCCCGTGGGAACCTTCGAGGCGGGGCCCTCGACCGAGCGGCTGTCGGACGCCTGCGAGTAGATCGGCGTCGCGTTGGCGTCGACCGCGACGGGGGCGCCGGGCGTGCCCGTGAAGTTCGCCGTCTGGCTCGCGACGACGTTGTTGAAGGTGAGCGACGCGGGGCTGAACGTGTAGCCCGACGCCGAAGGCGTGACGGTGTAGCTGCCGCCCGCGGCGACGTTCGTGAAGAAGTAGTAACCGTCCGCGTCGGTCGTCGCCTGCGCGGTCTGCGAGCCGGAGAGCGCGAGCCTGACGCCGTAGATCGGGTTCGTGCCGTCCGTGATGCGCCCGGAGATGTTGGAGCCGGGGTTGCCGACCGTGACGTTGACAGGCGCGGACGAGCCCGTCAGCCCGAGGCTGCTCGTCGGGCGCGCGGTCAGCTGGTAGTTGCCCGCGGGCGGGTTCGCCCAGTTGAACTGGTAGCTCTCGTAGTGGCCCTGCACGGTGCCGACGAGCGTCGAGTTCGCGTAGAAGTCCATCCGCAGCAGGTACTCGTTGCTGTTGCTCGTCTGCGCGGTGGCGTTGATCGTGACGCTCGATCCGGTGGGGTAGACCGCGCCGTTCGCGGGGAGGGTGATCGTCGCGGTCGGGTTGCCGTAGACGACGAAGCTGTCGTAGAGCGAAAGGGTCGAAGCGCCGGTCGCGTCGTAAGCCTTCGCCTTGACGTAGTAGTAGCCGCGCGGGACGTTCGCCCACTGGTAGCCGTAAGGCGCGTCCGCGTCCGTGGCGAGCAGGCTGTAGTTGACGCCGTCGGTGCTGCTGTAGAACTCGACGCGCGCGACGCCTTCCGGATCGGAGGCGGTCGCGGCGATCTGCACGGTCGCCGGCTCGTTGTAAGTGTTGGGCGAGAAGCGCGTCAGCACGACCGCCGGGGCGGACGCCTCGTTCGAGTAGTCGGAGTCTCCCGCGGCGTTGTAGGCGCGCAGGCGGAAGACCGTCGGCGACGTGGTGCTGACGTTGGAGACAGTCGTGCTCGTCGTGTTCGCTGCGAGCAGCCTGATCTGGCTGAACGCGCCCGTGCCCGACTTCATCTCCAGCTTGAAACCTTCCTCGTTCATGCTCGGATCGCCCCAGGTGAGCGTGACCGTGCCCGTCCCGTCGTTGACCTGCGTGGCGCTCAGGCTGGTCGGAGCGGGCGGAGGGGGCACGGCGGGCGGCGCGTCGAGCCGTGCCGTGCGCGTCGTCGTGCGGTGCGCCGCGTAAGGCGCTTGCGGGTGGGACTTCGCGTAGGAGAAGACGGTGAGCCCGTTCGACGAGACGACGAAGGGGCTGTCTTCGGGGAGCGACGAGTTGGCGACGACGAACTCCTCGAACTTGACGTTCGTCTGCGCGACGCGCGCCGCGTAGATGTCGCCGCGCGGGAGCTGCGGGAACGGCTCGTTGCGCTGATCGACCCAGGTGACGACGTACTGCTGCCCGTCCCACGCGACCGAGGGCAGCGCCTGAAGCGTCGAGGGGACGGCGGCGACGGGCATCCCGGAGACCGTGTCGGGCGACGTGCCGTCGGCGTTGATGCGGCGCGCGTAGATGTCGTCGGTAGACCAGACGACGAGCGCCTGCGTGCCGCCCACGGCGAGGTGCGGCGTGCGGTCGTTCCCGTTGTTGCCGACGGTGAACGGCGCGCCGAACGAGCCGGTCGTCTCGACGAACGAGCCGGTGATCGTGCCCGGAGAGTCGTCGTGGTTGGCGTGCCCCTCCCAGACGAGGAGCCAGCGGCCCGCGAACGCGGCGACGCGGGGCCAGGCGTTGAAGGCGCGCGAGATTTTGAAAGGCGTCCCGGCGGGTGCGCCCGCGCCGCTGACGATGACGGCCTGCGTCGTCTTGATCTGCGCCGTCTCCTGAAGGATGTTGGCGACGAGGAACGTGCCGTTGAGACCCGCGGCGTCCGGCTGGAAGCCGTTCATGATCAGGAACGGCGCGCCGGGGATTGTGCCGGCGGAGGGCACGAGCGCGCCGAAGGTCTGACGACCCGACGCGGTCGTCGCGTCCCACACGGCGAGGTAGTTCGTGCCGTCCCAGCCGACCGAAGGGTTGTCGCTCGTCGCGTCGTTAGAGATGACGAAGGGCTCGGGGTCTGCGGGCGTGCCGTCGGCGTTCAGGTGCTGACCCATGATGCGCGAGGTGTTGGAGACTTCGCTGCGGAAGACGGCGAGGAAGCCCGCGCCGTTCGTCGCCATGCGCGCCTTCGACTGGCGCGGCGCGCCGAGCGCGGCGGGCGTGTCCGCGCCGGCAGCGCCCTCGCGCG
>JAIVJC010000102.1:0-4105 GCA_020200235.1 Acidobacteriota bacterium
GAAGGCTTGGTAGAGGACGGGCAGGTAGCCGATGACGATGGCGAGCACGCCGAAGCCCATCCCGGCTTCGACGACGGCGAGGAACCGACCCGTCGCGTCGACGGGCGTCACGTCGCCGTAGCCGAGCGTGAAGAAGGTCGTGCCGCTCATGTAGAGGTCGGTCGTGAAGCCCTGCGAGGCGGTGGGGACGTTGAGCGAAGTGCCCGCCGCCCAGTGGAGCATCCCGAAGGCGAAGATCAGCCCGAACGCCCAGAGCGCGATCAACACGACGAGCGAGAGCGGACCGTAGATGCTCAGGAAGGTGTCGCGCCTCTTCTTCTTTCGCACCATGAGCGAGAGGTCGCGCCACGGCCGCCACGTCGCGCGGTAGTAGGCGGCGGTGATGCGCACGCGCCTCGTCACGCGGCGCGGCAGCACGATGGTCTCGAAGGCGTCCCACACGACGACGAAGATCAGCGCGAGGCTCGCGGCGACGACGAAAAAGTTTTTCGCGTTCATCACTCAGGCTGCGCACGTACTCATATCACGTCAGAGCCGCCTGCGGTAGCGGGCGGGAGAGGGAATTGCGGAATGCGGAATGCGGAATGCGGATTAGAAGAGGAGCTTAACTGCTCTCCAATCCGCATTCCGCATTCCGCAATCTAAAATGGCGATGCCCGCCCGCTTGCAGCAGGCGGTTCCGACTAAGGTGCTCCCGTGCCCGCGGAAATCTTACGCCCGCTCGCCCCACTTGTCGCGCGCGAGACGGGCGAAGAGGTCGGCGACGAGAGCCGTCCAGCCCGTCTGGTGCGACGCCCCGACGCCGCGCCCCGTCTCGCCGTGGAAGTATTCGTGGAAGAGCGTGAGCCTGCGCCAGTGCGGATCGGAGGCGAAGCGCGCGTCTTCTCCCTGCCACGGCGCGCGCCCCCGCGCGTCGCGCCGGAAGATCGACGCGAGTCGGCGCGCGAGCTCACGCGCCACCTCCGCGAGCGTCAGGAAGTTTCCCGACCCGACGGGGCATTCGACGCGCAGAGAGTCGCCGTAGAAGTGGTGGTAGCGCTCCAGCGCCTCGACGAGCAGGAAGTTGACGGGGAACCAGACGGGACCGCGCCAGTTCGAGTTGCCGCCGAAGACCCCGCTGGCGGATTCGCCCGGCTCGTAGCCGACGCTGAACTCGCGACCCCCGAGGTTCAAGACGTAAGGCTCGGCGGCGTGCGCGCGCGAGAGCGAGCGCACGCCGTGGGGCGAGAGGAACTCACGCTCGTCGAGCACGTAGCGCAAGACTCTCTCCAGTCGCTCGCGCGAAGGGATGGCGAGCAGACGCAAGCTGTGAGTCTGCCCGCGCTCGCGCTTCTCGACGTAAGAGATGTGGCGCGCGAGGTCTTGGCGGTTCGCGAGGAACCAGTTCATGCGCTTCGAGAACCCTTTGAGGCGCGCGAGCACGTCCTCGTCCAGGTTGACGACGGCGATGAGCGGGATTAAGCCCACCAGCGAGCGCACGCGCAAAGGGATCTCCTCGCCGCCCGCGACCTTGATCTCGTCGTAGTAGAAGCCGTCCTCCTCGTCCCACAAGCCTTTGCCGCCGATGGCGTTGATCGCGTCCACGATCCCGACGAAGTGCTCGAAGAACTTCGACGCGATGTCCTCGTACTCCGGCTCACGCGCGGCTAGCTCCAGCGCGATGCGCAGCATCGTCGCGCAGTAGAAAGCCATCCACGCGGTTCCGTCGGCCTGCTCTAACGTCCCGCCCGTGGGGAGCGGCTGCGAGCGGTCGAAGACGCCGATGTTGTCTAATCCGAGGAAGCCGCCGGAGAAGAGGTTCCTGCCCGCCACGTCCTTGCGGTTGACCCACCACGTAAAGTTGAGCAGTAGTTTCTGGAAGACCCGTTCGAGGAAGAAGCGATCTCTTTTTCCGTTCGCGTCAGCCGTGAGCTTGTAGACCTGCCAGCACGCCCAGGCGTGGACGGGCGGGTTCGCGTCCGAGAAGGCGAACTCGTACGCGGGGAGCTGACCGTTCGGGTGCATGTACCACTCGCGCATGAAGAGCACGAGCTGATCCCTGGCGAAGTCCGCGTCGATTGAGGCGAAAGGGATCATGTGGAACGCCAAGTCCCACGCCGCGTACCAGGGGTACTCCCACTTGTCGGGCATCGACACGACGTCGCGGTTGTAAAGGTACGTCCAGTCGCGGTTGCGCCCCTCCGCCGCCCTGTGCGCCGGCGGCGCGGGCTGCGAAGGGTCGCCTTCGAGCCAGGCGTCAACGTCGTAGTGGTAGAACTGCTTCGACCACAGCAGCCCCGCGTAAGCCTGCCGCACGACGCGCCGCTCGTCCCCCGCGACGTTCGCCTCGATGACGGAGTCGTAGAACTCTTCCGTCTCGCGGATGCGTGCGGCGAAAGTCTCGTCGAATTCGTCGCCGAACACCTGCGCGGGCGACTCCTTCTCGTGGAAGAGACGCAGGCGCACCGCAACGCTCCCGCCCGCCGGAATCTCGAAACGAAAATGCGCCGCCGCCTTCGTGCCCGTCTGATCGGGGTTGACCGCCTCGCGGCGACCTTTGACGATGTACTCGTGGAAGGCGTCCTTCACGTAAGGCGACGGGTTCGGCGCGCCGAACAATTGCGCCGCGTTCGTCTCGTTCTCCGTGAAGAGCCATTCGTGAGAGAGCGCGCCGTCGTTGTTCGCTTCCGCCGCGAGTCGGAACACTCCGAGCGACTGGTGGTCTGCGACGAGGATGTCGCCCGCGCCCAGAGAGATTGAGGGCTTCGCCCAGTAGCCCTCGCCCGTGCGCCCCCAGGACCAGGTGTTGCGGAACCAGAGCGTCGGCAGCAGGTGCACGCTTGCGGCAACGTCGGCGCGGTTATGAACCGTCACGCGGACGAGCACGTCGTTCGGCGCGTTCTTAGCGTACTCGGCGAGCACGTCGAAGTAGCGACTGTCGTCGAAGACGCCCGCGTCCGCCAGCTCGAACTCCGCGTCCTCGCGCCCGCGCCCGCGGCTCTCTTCGAGGAGGCGCGCGTAAGGGAACTCTGTTTGCGGGTACTTGTAGAGGGCTTTGAAGTAGGAGTGGGTCGGCGACGAGTCGAGGTAGAAGTAAGCCTCCTTCACGTCCTCGCCGTGGTTGCCCTCGGAGTTGGTGAGACCGAACAGACGCTCTTTCAAGATCGCGTCGCGCCCGTTCCAGAGCGCGAGCGCGAAGCACAGGCGACCCTCGCGGTCGGTGATGCCTAAGAGCCCGTCCTCGCCCCAGCGGTATGAGCGCGAGCGCGCGTGGTCGTGCGGGAAGTAGTCCCAACAATTACCGTCCGCCGAATAGTCCTCGCGCACCGTCCCCCACTGCCGCTCCGACAGGTACGGACCCCAACGCTTCCAGTTGCGCTCGCGCCGCGCGTCCTCGGCGAGTCGCCTGCGCTCCGCGTCCTTAGGTTGGGACATGTGGTGGTTTATATCGATTTGAAAAGGTTCACGGATTGAAGGGGCAAAGAACTTAGGCGCGGCTAGGCGACTTCCTTCAACAGGGAGAAGACCGGCACGCTGAGCGTGCGTTTCCTGCGCGGCTGTTTCAGGCTCCCGATGAGAGCGGCGATCCGCCTGCCCGTCTCGGCGTTGACGACGCGCTCCCCGCACTGCGGGCAGACGCCGGCGGGCACGTCCTCGATCACGACCAGCTTATCCTTAATCCAGAAGTCCTGCTTGATCTGCCTCGGCTCCATGCGCTCGCCGCACACGTGGCAGTTGCCGTAGTCGTAAGTTTTAGCTCTGCTTCCCATAACTTCACTCCAGGGCGTAGGTCGTGATGAACAGAAGTTTACCCGTCTCTTTGATGCGGCAGATGACCGCGATGAGACGCCCGTCGGTTGCCGTCCCGGCGATCTCGTCACGCATGATGAAATAGCAGTGAAGGGCGACGCTTAGCAAGCGGAGAATGGCCACCGCCAAGCGCCCTTCAATTCACGCCCGGTCGGACGAAGAGACTGTTAGCCCGCTTGCCACTCGTAAGCATCAGCCTTCACGCGCTCGTAGCTGGCGTCGAGCGCGGGTTCGAGCAGGAGCAGGGCACTGATGCGGCGGGCGGTCTGCGTCACCTCGCGCGCCTCGGCGGTCGTGAGCGAGCGCCCCGTGATGT
>JAIVJC010000102.1:4180-6262 GCA_020200235.1 Acidobacteriota bacterium
CTTCTGGGGGTTGAGTGCGCCTACGCCTTCGCTGCGGCGGACGCTGGCGACGTGGCGCAGTTCAGGGCGGATCGCGCCGCTGGTGACGCCTGTGACGTGAGTCTCAGTGTCGAGCAATGCGGCGACCTGACGACCGAGCGCGGCTGACTCTTCGAGCAGTTCGCGGGTGGCGGGCAGGGGGACGCGGGGGAAGTCCGCGCGGATGCCGTCGGCGTTCTCCGCGAGGTAGGCGGGCGCATATCCGGTGGCGAGCGCGTGCATCCAGACGAGCGCGGCCGTCTCTTCGTCCTCGTCCACGTTCTCGACGCCGAGCGCGGCGAGGTAAGTGCGTGCGCGGGGCGAGAGGTTGGCGGTTGTTTCGCTCTGCGGCGCGTCTACGTGATCGAGCATCGAGATTTGCTGCTCGATCTTCTTTCTCTTCGCCGCTATTGTGCGGAGAAGCAGCGGGAAATAATAAGCGTGACCGCGTAAAGAGTCGTTGTCTCCTAATGCGCTTGTGAAATACAGCGGCACGCCTTCAGGATTAGCAACGCCCGCCGGTCGAGACATTAAAAAGCTATTTCCTTCCCAACACTGCGCCCAGAGTGTTGGACGGGGTTCGTTCCATAAAGGTCGGGTCGGGCTGTAATAAGCATGGCGAGTATCAAAGGGGCGAAGCGCATAACGGCGCAACTGACTTGCCTCGAAATGTTCGGACGCGAGAACTTTACCGCGTGCCTTTTGAGCGTCGAATCGCGCGGCATCTTCCGTTAACCCTGTCTTTGATTCTCTAAGCGTTCCCCAATCAACCGACGCATCGAAATACATCTTCATTCGTTTTTCAAGTGCATCTCGGTCAATATCAATCAGCGCACCGCCGCGCTTTTCCATCAAACCATTGCTCGGCGATTCGGCACACAAGTCCGTCAGCTTCACCCACGCTTGGTATTGCGCGCTGACCTCTGAGGCGCGGAACGAATAGCGGTTAGTCGCATCTGAATGCGCGGGCTCGTACTGTGCGTTGAAGTCCGCTACGTCGAGGCTATCGAGCAAGTCCTGCCGCTTGGTCGCGCCCCAGAACTCGCGCGTGCGAACCTGCGGCTGCGCGCCGTGTTGCGCCGTGCGCGCCATCAACGCGATAGCCGTCCCGACGCGGATGCCCTCGCGGTTGTACTGCGTCGAGAAGATAGAAGGATCGGGCTTGCCTTCGGGCGTGAGCTTGCCCGTCTCGCGGCTGTCGCCGTTGAGCGAGTCGAACCACAGCTTGTCGAAGTCGCCCAAGAATTTCCGCCGCAGCACGACGAACGACGGATCGCTCAGGTAAGAGAAGTTGGAGATGAAGCAGACGACGCCCCGCCCCGTCTGCTCCGCGATGCGCCGCTCCGCGAGGCGGAAGAAGCGCACGTAGAGATCGTCGAGGTTGAACTTTTTGATGCCCCACTCTTTCGCCAAGCCCTGCTTGTAAGCCTCGACCAGCCCGCCCTCCTCCTCCGCGCTTGTCCCGGCGAAGGCGTTATACGGCGGGTTGCCGATGACGACGAGGATCGGCGCGTCGCGCTTGACGCGCTCGGCGGCGTCGCGCTCCTCTTCGAGCGCGTGGAAGGCGAACGGCAGTTGCTTCTTCGGCTCCGCCGGCGGCTCCCACCCCGTCAGCGCGTTCGTCAGGTACACGCCCACGCGCTCATCATCCGCGAGTGGGCTGCCTTCCGCCTGCAACAGCAAGCCCAACTGCAAGTGGGCGACGACGAACGGCGCGGGCAGAATCTCGAACCCGAAGACGCGCCCCGTCGCCGCCCGCTTGAGATCGTCCGCCCCGAGAGCGTCGCCCCCGGCCTCGTCAATCGTCCGCTTGATGCGCCGCAACACCTCGACCAGGTACGCGCCCGTCCCGCAACAAGGGTCGAGCACGTACACGCGCTCGTCCGCCAACCCCTGCTCCAGCCCCAGCTCTTCGCGCAGAACTCGGTCCGTGCGCTCGACCATGTAGCGCACGATCTCCTGCGGCGTGTACCAGACGCCGAGCTGCTTGCGAAGCTCAGGATCGAAGGCTTCGAGGAACGGCTCGTAGAAATACTGCACGGCTTGCGCCTGCTCGAACCGCGC
>JAIVJC010000027.1:0-14353 GCA_020200235.1 Acidobacteriota bacterium
GCCGGGCGACAACGTGGCGATGGAGGTCGAGCTCATCACGCCGATCGCGATGGAGAAGGGCTTGAGGTTCGCCATCAGGGAGGGCGGCCGGACGGTCGGGGCCGGCACCATCTCTGACATCGTCGAGTAGTCCGCGGGTGATCGCCTAGTTCGCTCCGTTCGCAAGTGGTAGGAATTTGTCATTAATGTGAAGGGTTGAGTCGTTATGCCGCGCGATAACATTACGCTCCAGTGCACCGAGTGCAAGAGCCGCAACTACGTCACGACGAAGAACAAGAAGACGACGCCCGAGCGGCTCGAATTCAGTAAGTTCTGCAACCGCTGCCGCCGACACACGGGACACAAGGAGACGAAGTAAACGATGAAGTAGGAACGATGATCGATGAAGTAAGAGCAAACACCTTCAGTTCATCATTCCGCGTTCATCGTTCATCGTTTCGCTTAGGGGTATAGTGTCAATGGTTAGCACGTCGGTCTCCAAAACCGAAAGTACGGGTTCAAATCCTGTTACCCCTGTCCGTCAGAACTTGAGAGGAAGAAATCTCGTGGCGAGAAGGAAAGACGAGGACGATTTCATCGGAGGGCAGGGCGACGCCCGGGAAGACGCCGACGAGCCGTCGCTCGAGCCGGAAGCCCCGCCCGCCCGCGTCAGCTCGGCGGACGTGACGGGCGGCTCCGCCGCCCCGCGGATGGCGCGGTTCGGCGAGGGCTCCGAAGGCAAAACGGCGCGGCGCGAGCGCGGCGTGCAGGGATCGCGCGAGGGGTTCTTCGCGCGCGTCGGCACTTTCTGGCGCGACGTGCGCAGCGAGATGCGGCGCGTCACATGGCCCACGATGAAGGACGTGCAGAACACGACGATCATCACCATCGTCGCCGTCGCCTTCTTCGCCGCCTACCTGTGGGCGATAGATCAGGCGTGGGCGAAACTCCTGAACGGGCTGCACTCGCTGCTCGGCGGCTGAGGCGGAATTTGAGAGGCGTGCCGCCCGCGCGGCAACGGCTCGAAAGGGTAAGGGAAGTTCTTCGATGCAGCAGTGGTTCATCCTCCACACCTACTCGGGGCACGAGAAGAAGGTGCGCGATAGTCTGAAGGCGCGCATCCGCGACATGAATCTCGGCGCGGAGATCATCGAGGTGCTCGTCCCGACCGAGACGGTCGTCGAGATGCGCGGCAACAAGCGCGTCGAATCCTCCCGGATGTTCTACCCCGGCTACGTGCTCGTGCAGATCGAGTGCGACGAGCGGGGGCACATCCCCGACAACGTCTTCCACCTGATCAAGTCCACGCCGAAGGTGACGGGCTTCGTCGGCGGGCAGCACCCGACGCCGCTCACCCCGCAGGAGGTCGATCAGATCGTCCACAACGTGACGGAGGCGGCGGAGAAGCCGAAGCCGAAGTTCACGTACCAGTCGGGCGAGACGGTCAGGATCAAGTCGGGTCCCTTCGCCTCGTTCACGGGCAAGGTCGAGGAGGTCAACGCCGACAAGTCGACGCTCAAGGTGGTCGTCACCATCTTCGGCCGCTCGACGCCCGTAGAGCTGAACTTTTTGGACGTCGAGAAGGTTACGTTTACTGAAGACGAGTGAGGAAGCCGTTAGCCATTAGCTGTTAGCTCTTAGCTTCAACGCTTGGCTAACAGCTAACAGCTAACAGCTAACAGCTAACAGCTAAAACAATGGCAAAGAAAGTCACAGGCTACATCAAGTTGCAGGTTCCGGCGGGGAAGGCGAACCCGGCTCCGCCGATCGGTCCCGCTTTGGGTCAGCACGGCGTCAACATCATGGAGTTCTGCAAGGCGTTCAACGCGAAGACCTCGAACATGGACCCGGACTTGAAAGTCCCGGTCGTGATCACGGTCTACGCGGATCGCTCCTTCACCTTCGAGACGAAGACGCCGCCCGCCGCCGACCTGCTGAAGAAAGCCGCGGGCGTGCCGAAGGGATCGGGCAAGCCGAACAAGGAGAAGGTCGGCACCATCTCGCGCGCCAAGGTCGAGGAGATCGCGAAGCTGAAGATGCCGGACTTGAACACGACGAGCCTGGAGTCGGCGATCAAGACCATCGAAGGCACCGCGCTCAACATGGGACTCACCGTCGAGTAATTGCGGATTTCGGAATGCGGATTGCGGATTGATGAAGCGCGCGAAGCTTCGCGATTCGGCAATCGTTGAGAGGGAGAGAATGATCGGTTGAAGGCTTCGGCGCGCCGGGTTGCGAATCCGCAATCCGCATTCCGAAATCCGCAATCGGATGGCTCGCTCGAACCTCGGAGGAAAGAGATGCCGAAACGCGGGAAGAAGTATCGCGCCGCGCTCGAGAAGATCGAGGAGGGGCGCAAGTACACGCTCGAAGAGGGCGTGTCGAAGGTCAAGGAAGTGTCCGCCGCGACGGCGCGGAAGTTCGACGAGACGGTCGAGCTCACGATGTGGCTCGGCGTCGATCCGCGCAAGGCGGATCAGCTCGTGCGCGGCACGATCGTTTTGCCGCACGGGCTGGGCAAGTCGAAGCGCGTGCTCGTCATCACGCAGGGCGACAAGGTGCGCGAGGCTGAGGAGGCGGGCGCGGACTTCGTCGGCGGCGCCGAGATGGTCGAGCGGATCAAGGGCGGCTGGCTCGACTACGACGCCGTCATCGCGACCCCCGACATGATGCGCCTCGTCGGCGGGCTCGGAAAAGTTCTGGGACCGCGCGGCCTGATGCCGAACCCGAAGACGGGCACGGTGACGAACGACGTGCGCACGGCGGTCGCCGAGACGAAGGCGGGCAAGGTCGAGTACCGCGTCGACAAGACCGGCGTCATCCACGTCGGCATCGGCAAGGTCTCGTTCGACGATCAGAAGATTCGCGAGAACGCGCAGACGCTCCTCGACGCGGTCGTCAGGGCGAAGCCCTCGACGGCGAAGGGCAAGTACGTCAGGAAGGTGAACCTCGCCGCGACGATGAGCCCCGGCGTGCTTCTCGACGAGACGGCTTACGTGAAATAGCGGGGGGAATGTTACAGAGATGAAGACCAGAGAGCAGAAGCAGAAAGACCTCGAAGCCCTCGCGCAGCAGTTCCAGGCAGCGTCCACCGCGATGTTCGTCGGCTTCAAGAAGATGACGGTCTCGAAGGATCAGGAGCTGCGCAACCGCCTGCGCGAGGCGGGCGCCGAGTACAAGGTCGTCAAGAACACGCTGGCGCGCCGCGCCGCCGAGGGCACGCCCTTCGCGCAGGCGGCGGAGCACTTCAAAGGCGTGACGGCGGTCGCGCTGGGGAAGGGCGACGCGGTCACCCTGTCGAAGGCGGTCTCGAAGTTCGCCAAGGACAACCCCGAGGTGTTCACGTTCAAGGCGGGCGTCGTCGAGGGCAAGGTCGTCGCGCTGCGCGACGTGGAAGCCATCGCCTCGTTGCCGCCGAAGGAGGAGCTGATCTCGAAGATCATGTTCCTCATCAACTGCCAGGCGACGCGGCTCGTCACGGTGCTGTCGGCGGTGCCGAGGAATTTGGCGATCGTCGTCAAGCAGATCGGCGAGCAGAAGGGCGGCGGCGAAGCCGCTTAACGATTTTAGATTGCGGATTTCTCAATTGCGGATTGTGGAATTCGGATTGCGGATTGGAAGACGCGCTTTGTTCTTCCAATCCGCAATCCGCAATCTAAAATCCTCAATCGGAACGTCCGCAATCCGCAATGAGAAGGCGCGGAAAAAACGGGCGGGGCGGTTTGTCAGATCGTCCCATCGGCTCGGACGCTTGAAAAGTTTGGCGATGCAACCAGCTTGAAAGTGTCCCGTGGGTTCTCTCGGCTTGCGCGTAAACACAACACCAGAGAAACCCTGAGGAGGTTAATTAGATCATCATGGCAGCAACACGCGAAGACGCACTGGAATACATCAAAGGCATGACTCTGTTGGAGGCTTCAGAGTTCGTCAAAGTTTTGGAAGAGACCTTCGGCGTCTCGGCGGCGGCGGCTTCGGTCGCGGCTGCCCCGGCGGCGGGCGGCGGCGGCGAGACTGCCCCGGCGGCTGAGGAGAAGACCGAGTTCGACGTGATCCTGCAGGCCGCGGGCGGCAACAAGATCAACGTCATCAAGGTCGTCCGCGAGATCACGGCGCTCGGCTTGAAGGAGGCGAAAGACCTCGTCGAAGCCGCGCCCAAGGCGGTCAAGGAGGGCGTCTCGAAGGACGAAGCCGAGACGATCCGCCAGAAGCTCGCCGACGCGGGCGCGACCGTCGAGGTCAAGTAACTGCCGTGACGGGTAAACGGTGACGGTGACGGGAAGCGATTAGCCGTTAGCTTTTAGCTCTTAGCCAAGCTAAAGGCAGAAGCTAACAGCTAATGGCTAACAGCTAACAGCTTCCTGTCACCTGTCACCCGTCACGGTTCACGGCTTTGTCGCCTTGACGTTTGCCGCGCGGGCGGCTAAGGTAGGGGAGTATTGAGGCGAGGCGTTACTCCCACAATTTGTTGAATAACAGCAACCGCTTTCATTCACGTTAAGCGGTCGGAGCGTCGTGCGCTCTGACCGTCTTTCGTCGTCTTTAAGATCGTTCGGGTGAGACGAGTGACGGGTGACAAGATCAAGCTATAGTTTTCGTCTTGTCAGCCGCCACTCGTCTCTTCTTTCACCGGGTCACTAGAAGGAATAAAAGATGTCTGCGAATCCGCTCCAACAGCACGCGCTCGGCATGGGTCGGCGCACGAGCCAGCCGCCGGTGCGCCACGACTTCTCGAAGATCAAGACCGCCGCGCGCATCCCGAATTTGATCGAGATTCAGCGCGACTCCTACAACCGCTTCCTCCAGATGGACCTGCTCCCCGAGGAGCGCCAGCCGCTGGGGCTGCAGGCGGTCTTCCGCTCGGTCTTCCCGATCTCCGACTTCCGCCAGACCGCCGAGCTGGACTTCGTCGAGTACTCCATCGGCAACTGGCAGTGCAAGTGCGGCAGGCTCGAGGGCTTGCGCTACCTTCGGGCGAACTGCAAGAACTGCGGCTCGCTCGTCAAGGTCGACCCGCTCGTGCCGGGCGAGAGTCTGTGCCACAACTGCGGCACGTTCAACGCCGTCCGGCCCCAGCTCTGCGACAACTGCGGCGAGCCCGTCGGCTTGAAGCACAAGCACGACCAGCAGGAGTGCCAGGAGCGCGGCATGACCTACAGCGTGCCGCTCAAGGTGAAGATCCGCCTGACCGTCTTCGACGTGGATCAGGAGGCGGGCACGAAATCGATCCGCGACATCAAGGAGGAAGAGGTCTTCTTCGGCGAGATCCCGCTGATGACGGACAACGGCACCTTCATCATCAACGGCACGGAGCGCGTCATCGTCTCGCAGCTCCACCGCTCGCCCGGCGTCTTCTTCGAGAAGTCTCCGGTCTTCCTCGCCAAGGTCATCCCGTACCGCGGCTCGTGGGTCGAGTTCGAGTACGATCAGAAGAACCTCTTGTACGTCCGCATCGACCGCAAGAGGAAGTTCCTCGCGTCAATTTTCTTACGCGCGCTGGGCATCTGGCTCAACCCGCAGTTCAACCCGAAGGGGTTCGCCTCCGACTCGCAGCTCGAAGACGCGGTGAAGAACGCGGCGTTTTCGGACGAGGCGATCCTGCGCGCCTTCTACACCGTGGACGAGGTGCGGGTCGAGGGCGCTCGCTTCCTCATGCAGATCGGCAACGAGGGGCAGAGCGGTCTGCTCGGCATGAGGGTCGACGCCGACCTCAAGGTGAAGGGCTCGACCGAGGCGGTCGTGCGCGCCGGCAAGAAGGTCACGGCGTCCGCGCTCGCGGCGCTGCGCAAGGGCAAGATCAAAGAGGTCGAGGTCGACACGCAGCAGTTCGAGGGGGCTTACGCGCTCGCCGACGTGGTCAACACGGAGACGGGCGAGGTCCTGCTCGAAGCCAACAACGAGATCAACCCGGCGAAGCTCGCCGAGATCGCCGAGTCGGGCGTGCAGTCCTTCTCGGTCTTCTTCCCCGAGCGCGACGATCTCGGCACCGTCCTCTCGCTGACGCTGAAGAAGGACGTGATCACGAAGCCGGTGGACGCGCTGCTGGAAATCTACCGCAAGATGCGCCCCGGCGATCCGCCGACCGTGCAGACGGCCTACCGCCTGTTCGAGGGGATGTTCTTCGACGAGCGCAAGTTCGATCTCTCGCGCGTCGGGCGCCTGAAGTTCAACATCAAGATGGGGCGACCGGAGCGCGAGCGCATCACGGACGCGCTGCTCTCGTCGCAGGACTTCGTCTCGGTCATCGCGTACCTGCTGAAGATGCGCCGCAACCCGACGGAGTTCATGGCGGACGACATCGATCACCTCGGCAACCGCCGCGTGCGCGCCGTCGGCGAGCTGCTCGAAAACCAGTTCCGCATCGGTCTCGTCCGCATGGAGCGCGCGATCAAGGAGAAGATGTCGATCCAGCAGGAGATGCAGACGACGATGCCGCGCGATCTCATCAACGCCAAGCCGGTGACGGCGGCGGTGCGTGAGTTCTTCGGCTCCTCGCAGCTCTCGCAGTTCATGGATCAGACGAATCCCCTCTCGGAGATCACGCACAAGCGCCGCCTCTCCGCCCTCGGACCCGGCGGGCTCTCCCGCGAGCGCGCCGGATTCGAGGTCAGAGACGTCCACCCGACGCACTACGGGCGCATCTGCCCCATCGAGACGCCGGAGGGTCCGAACATCGGGCTCATCTCCAGCCTCTCGTGCTTCGCGCGCATCAACGAGTTCGGCTTCATCGAGTCGCCCTACAGCAAGGTCGTCGACGGCCGCGTCATCGAGTACGCGCGCGTCACGAACGGCGGCGACACGAAGTTCAAGCCGGGCGAGCACGTGATGCAGGAGGAGATCGACAAGGCGAACCGCAGGGTCGGCTCGGACGGCAAGAAGGCGACTTCCGAGCCGTACCCGTTCTACCTGACGGCGTGGGAAGAGGACAAGTACGTCATCGGTCAGGCGAACATCGAGCTCGACGAGCAGGGCAACATCGTCAACGAGCACAACGCTTCGCGCAAGGCGGGCGAGTTCATCGTCGCGCTGCGCAAGGACGTCGAGTACGTCGACGTCTCGCCGAAGCAGCTCGTCTCGGTCGCCGCTTCGCTGATCCCGTTCCTCGAGAACGACGACGCGAACCGCGCGCTGATGGGCTCGAACATGCAGCGGCAGTCGGTGCCGCTCCTGCGCGCCGAGTCGCCCTACATCGGCACGGGGATGGAGAAGGTGACGGCGTCGGACTCCGGCGCGGTCGTCGCCGCGCGCCGCGACGGCGTGGTCGATTACGTCGACTCGGAGCGCATCATCGTGCGCGCCGATCACAACGTGGACGGCACGATCTCGCGCGAGGTGACGGCTGACATCTACACCCTGACGAAGTTCAAGCGGTCGAACCAGAACACGTGCATCAACCAGCGCCCCATCGTCTCGGTCGGCGAGCGCGTCTCCAAAGCGCAGGTCATCGCGGACGGTCCCTGCACGGACAGGGGCGAGCTCGCTCTCGGGCGCAACGTCCTCGTCGCCTTCATGCCGTGGCGCGGCTACAACTTCGAGGACGCGATCCTGGTCTCCGAGCACCTCGTCAAGGACGACTTCTACACGTCGATCCACATCGAGGAGCTTGAGATCGAGGCGCGCGACACGAAGCTCGGACCCGAGGAGATCACGCGCGACATCCCGAACGTCGGCGAGAACATGCTCCGCGATCTGGACGACAGCGGGATCATCCGCATCGGCGCGCAGGTCAAGCCGGGCTCGATCCTGGTCGGCAAGGTCACGCCGAAGGGCGAGACGCAGTTGACCGCCGAGGAAAAACTCCTGCGCGCGATCTTCGGCGAGAAGGCGGGCGACGTGAAGGACGCTTCGCTCCAGTGCCCGCCGGGGATCGACGGCACGGTCGTCGACGTGCAGGTCTTCACCCGCAAGGGCACCGAGCGCGACCAGCGCTCGCTCTCCATCGAGCAGGAAGAAGAGGAGCGCCTGCGCCGCGACCTCGAGGACGAAATCCGCATCCTCCGCGAGCAGCGCGACGCGCGCATCTACGAGCTGTTCGACGGGCGCAAGCTCGCCGCCGACCTCACGGTCGACCGCGAGGTGCGCATCCCGAAGAACACACCGATCACCAGGGAGATGATCGCAGGGCTGGAGCCGAAACAGCTCCGCAAGGCTCAGCTCACGACGACCCGCGTGGACGTGGCGGCGGAGGTCAAGGACTTCGAGGATCGCACCGAGCGCCAGATCAAAATCCTGACGGACATCTACGAGGAGAAGATCGCGAAGCTCCGGCAGGGCGACGAGCTGGCTCCGGGCGTCATCAAGATGGTCAAGGTCTTCATCGCGATGAAGCGCAAGCTCTCGGTCGGCGACAAGATGGCGGGTCGCCACGGCAACAAGGGCGTCATCGCGCGCATCCTCCCTGAAGAGGACATGCCGTACCTGCCGGACGGCACGCCCGTCGACATCGTGCTGAACCCCCTGGGTGTGCCCTCGCGCATGAACGTCGGGCAAATCCTGGAGACGCACCTCGGCTGGGCGGCGCGCGTTCTGGGGATGCACTTCGCGACGCCCGTCTTCGACGGCGCGACCGAGCCGGAGATCAAGCAGAAGATTCGCGAGGCGGGCGCCTTCCTGCGCGCGCAGGGGCTGCCCGAGATCGTCGCCGAGACCGGCAAGACCGTGCTCTACGACGGGCTCAACGGCGAGCCGTTCGAGCAGAAGGTGACCATCGGCTACATCTACATGCTCAAGCTCTCGCACCTCGTTGACGACAAGATTCACGCCCGCTCGATCGGGCCGTACTCGCTCATCACGCAGCAGCCGCTGGGCGGCAAGGCGCAGTTCGGCGGTCAGCGCTTCGGCGAGATGGAGGTCTGGGCGCTCGAAGCCTACGGCGCCGCGCACATCCTCCAGGAACTGCTGACGGCGAAGTCCGACGACGTGGCGGGTCGCTCGAAGATCTACGAGGCGATCGTCAAGGGCGAGGCGGACTTCAACCCCGGCGTGCCGGAGTCGTTCAACGTCCTCGTGCGCGAGCTGCAATCGCTCTGCCTCGACGTCGAGCTGATCGACAAGAACGTCGCGCCCGAAGAGTCGGCTGCGGACGGCGACGGCACGCCCGTCGTCGCGGTCGCGGGCGGCGCGGAATGAAAGAGCAGTTAGCTATTAGCTATTAGCTTTTAGCCAAGCAGATACGGCGATGGCTATAGCTATAAGAGTGCTTCGGTTTTGCTAACAGCTAACAGCTAATAGCTAATAGCTACTTTTCCCGGAGATATAAAAAAGTGTTCGCAAGATTCCAGCAAGACAGAACTCCAATCGCGCCGAACTTCGAGGCGATCCGCATCTCGCTCGCCTCGCCCGAGAAGATTCGCCAGTGGTCGCACGGCGAGGTGACGAAGCCGGAGACGATCAACTACCGCACCTTCAAGCCCGAACGCGACGGGCTCTTCTGCGCGCGCATCTTCGGTCCCGTCACGGACTGGGAGTGCCTCTGCGGCAAGTACAAGCGCATGAAGCACCGCGGCGTGGTGTGCGACAAGTGCGGCGTCGAGGTCACGCAGGCGAAGGTGCGCCGCGAGCGGCTCGGCCACATCGAGCTCGCCTCGCCCTGCTCGCACGTCTGGTTCTTCAAAGGCCTCCCCAGCCGCATCGGGCACCTCCTGGACATCCCCCTGCGCGAGCTCGAGAAGGTGCTCTACTTCGAGTCCTACATCGTCATCGATCCGGGCGACGCGCCGATCAAGGAGAGGGAACTCCTGACCGACGAGCGCTACCGCGAGCTGATGCGCGACTACCCCGGACAGTTCGTCGCGAAGATGGGCGCCGAGGCGATCAAGGAGCTGCTCGCGGCGGTCAAGATCGATGAGCTGTCGGGCGAGCTGCGCGTCAAGATGAAGGAGGAGAACTCGCAGCAGAAGAAGCTGAAGTTCTCCAAGCGGCTGAAGGTCGTCACGTCGTTCTTGAAGTCCGGCAACCAGCCGAACTGGATGATCCTCGACGTGATCCCGGTCATCCCGCCGGAGCTCCGGCCGCTCGTGCCACTGGACGGCGGGCGCTTCGCCACGTCCGATCTGAACGATCTCTACCGGCGCGTCATCAACCGCAACAACCGCCTGAAGAAGCTGATGGAGCTGCGCGCGCCCGAAGTGATCGTGCGCAACGAGAAGCGGATGCTTCAGGAAGCCGTGGACGCGCTCTTCGACAACGGGCGTCGCGGCCGCGTGCTGCGCGGCGTCAACAACCGCCCCTTGAAGTCTCTGTCCGACACCTTGAAGGGCAAGCAGGGGCGCTTCCGCCAGAACCTGCTGGGTAAGCGCGTCGATTATTCGGGGCGCTCGGTGATCGTCGTCGGCCCAGAGTTGAAGCTGCACCAGTGCGGCTTGCCGAAGAAGATGGCGCTTGAGCTGTTCAAGCCGTTCATCTACAACCAGCTCGAAAAGCAGGGCTACGCCGCGACCATCAAGCAGGCGCGCGAGATGGTCGACAGGCAGGAGCCGGTCGTCTGGGACATCCTCGAAGAGGTCATCCGCGAGCACCCGGTTCTTTTGAACCGCGCGCCGACGCTCCACCGCCTCGGCATCCAGGCGTTCGAGCCCGTCCTCGTCGAGGGCAAGGCGATCAAGATTCACCCGCTCGTCTGCACGGCGTTCAACGCCGACTTCGACGGCGATCAGATGGCGGTCCACATCCCGCTCTCGCCAGAGGCGCAGATCGAGGCGGCCGTGCTGATGCTCGCGTCGAACAACATCCTCTCGCCCGCCTCGGGTCAGCCCATCGCCGTCCCCTCGCAGGACATCGTGCTGGGCTGCTACTACCTGACGCGCGAGCGCGCGGGCTCGAAGGGCGAGGGGCGCGTGTTCGCTTCGTCGGACGAAGTGCTCCTGGCGCTCGACGCCAAAGAGGTGACGACGCAGACGCCGATCAAGCTGCGGTTGCAGGGCGACTTCGTCGATCTCACGCAGGAGCACGACACGCAGGACGTGATGCGCGGCGTCGTGCAGGAGAACATCAGCCGCGTCATCAACACCACGGTCGGGCGCGTCATCTTCAACGACTCGATCCCCGAAGGCCTCCCCTACCTGAACGGCACGTTCAAGAAGAAGGGCTTGCAGTCGCTCGTCAGCTTCTGCCACCTCCGGCTCGGCCACGAGATGACCGTCAAGATGCTCGACGATCTGAAGACGCTCGGCTTCCTCTACGCGACGAAGGCGGGCATCTCCATCGGCATCGACGATCTCGTCACGCCCGACGCGAAGAAGGTGCTGGTCGGCAAGGCTGAGAAGGACGTGATCGAGGTCGACCGGCAGTACCGCGACGGCGTGATCACGAACCTCGAGCGCTACAACAAGGTCATCGCCATCTGGTCGGAAGTGACCGACAAGGTCGCGAAGGAAATGTTCAAGGCGATGGACGAGCGCGAGAAGGCTTCCAACGAGCTGAACCCGATCCTGATCATGTCGGACTCGGGCGCGCGCGGAACCGCCCAGCAGATCCGCCAGCTCGCCGGCATGCGCGGGCTGATGGCGAAGCCTTCGGGCGAGATCATCGAGACGCCCATCCGCTCGAACTTCCGCGAGGGGCTCAACGTCCTCCAGTACTTCATCTCCACGCACGGCGCGCGAAAGGGTCTCGCCGACACGGCTCTGAAGACCGCCGACTCCGGCTACCTGACGCGCCGGCTCGTCGACGTGGCGCAGGACGTGATCATCAGCGAGCCGGACTGCGGCACGCTCAAGGGCATCTCCTCCATCGCCATCGTCGAGGGCGGCGAGGAGATCGAATCCTTGCGCGACCGCATCGTCGGGCGCACGGCGAACGAGGACGTGGTCGATCCCGTGGAGGGTCGCGTCATCGTCACCTCGAACGAGGAGATCACGGAAGACCTCGCCGCCGAGATTCAGCGCTCCGGCGTGCAGCGGGTCCGCATCCGCTCGGTGCTGACCTGCGAGTCGCGCCGCGGCTGCTGCATCAAGTGCTACGGGCGCAACCTCGCGACGGGCAAGCCCGTGGACATCGGCGAGGCGGTCGGCGTCATCGCCGCGCAAAGTATCGGCGAGCCCGGCACGCAGCTCACGATGCGCACGTTCCACATCGGCGGCACGGCGCGCCTGGAAGAGCAGTCGAAGCACGAGGCGCGGCAGGACGGCACGATCAAGTACGTCGAGCTGAACATCGTCAAGAACCGCCGCGGCGAGATCATCGCGATGAACCGCAACGGCGCTTTGACCATCATCGATCAGCGCGGCCGCGAGGTCGCGCGCTACCAGATCGTCTACGGCGCGCACATCCTCGTCGAGGACGGCGCGAAGGTCACAGAGGATCAGCTCCTCGCCACCTGGGACCCGTTCACCTTCGCGATCCTCACGGAGGTCGCCGGGCACGTGAAGTTCCAGGACCTGAAGGAGGGCGTGACGGTCGACGAGGAGGTCGACGAGGTCACGGGTCAGGCGCGACTCGTGGTGAAGGACTCGCCCGACGAGAAGAAGCAGCCGCGCCTGGAAATCCGCTCGGGGTCGAACAAGGTCTTGAAGACCTACCAGATGCCCGTGCGCGCCAACCTGATGGTGACGGACGGCGTGGACGTCGAGCCCGGCGACGTGATCGCGAAGATCCCGCGCGAGACGACGAAGACGAAGGACATCACGGGCGGTCTGCCGCGCGTGGTCGAGCTGTTCGAGGCGCGCAAGCCGCGCGAGACGGCGATCATGAGTGAGATCGACGGCATCATCAAGCTCGGTCCCATCGCGAAGGGCAAGCGCAAGATCATCGTCGTCGGCGACGACGCCGAGGAGCGCGAGTACGACATCCCGCGCGGCACGCACATCAACGTGCAGGAGGGCGACCGCGTCCGTGCCGGCGAGGCTCTGATGGACGGGCCCCTCAACCCGCACGACATCCTGCGCGTGCTCGGCATGAACCGGTTGCAGGAGTACCTGACGAACGAGATTCAGGAGGTCTACCGCCTGCAGGGCGTCAACATCAACGACAAGCACATCGAGGTGATCGTCCGCCAGATGCTCCGGTGGGTGAAAATCTCGGACGTGGGCGACACGGACTTCCTCCTCGACGAGCAGGTGGATCGCTTCCGCTTCACGGACGAGAACGCGCGCGTCATCGCGGAGGACGGGCAGGCGGCTTCGGCCGAGCCGCTGCTGCTCGGCATCACGAAGGCGTCGCTCTCGACCGACTCGTTCATCTCGGCGGCGTCGTTCCAGGAGACGACGAGGGTGCTCACCGAGGCGGCGATCTCGGGCCGCGTCGATCACCTCCGGGGCTTGAAGGAGAACGTCATCATGGGGCGGCTCATCCCGGCGGGCACGGGCATGGAGTTCTACCGCAACGTCAAGATCGACCGCGACGAGACGGTCGATCAGGCGGCGATGGAGCAGAGCTTCGACGACCTGCCCGACATCATCTCGGTCCCCGATCCGACCCCGAAAGCCGCGGTCGCCGCGGGCGACGGCGACGCGGCGGCGGGCGGCGAAGGGGATTAGTCCCCGAGCTCCGCCGCAGGCTAAGCAACAGGCGAAGGCGCGACCTCATCGAAAGGGGTCGCCTCTTTCGTCGCCCGAAATCGGAGTCCGATGCGGTCGGACTCCGGCGGCTTCGGGCGAGCCCCGAACCCGACTTCGTGGGTGTTCTGCGTGCGCTTGACACCGTACACACCGATCCGTATAGTCTCCCGTTTGGGCTACCAGTCCATTTCCCGATTGTGCAACGCTGTGGAAGTTCTGTCGGTGCGGAGGCGTTGCCCGGCTGTCTCTCGAAAGCGGGAGAAGCCGCTCGATAAATATTGTGGCGTAAAAGGCTCGCGCCCCGCCCTCTGGGCGGAATCCGGCGCGCTGCCCGTGATGAACGAAGGTCTTAAGTTCTGACCTTCCCCTCCGTTAACCGGAGCGACGCCACAGAGAAAATCTGGCTCGTGGGGAAGCCATGATCCGCGCCCGATCCACTGAAGGGTCGTCAGCTGCAGAACATCCCTTAAGTTAACTGAATCATTCGAGGCGTGCCGCGTCTTGCGCTGACTGCCGGACAGGTTCCGGTGAGAGGCAGGATTCGGAGCTTTTTGCGCTTTATCGAAAGCCGAAAGAGGTCTGAAACAACAGTGCCGACCATCAACCAACTCGTCCGCAAGGGTCGCGAAGCCGTCAAGTACAAGACGGCGAGCCCCGCCCTCCAGTCGTCGCCGCAGAAGCGCGGCGTCTGCACGCGCGTCTACACCCAGACGCCGAAGAAGCCGAACTCGGCGCTGCGCAAGGTGGCGCGCGTGCGCCTGACGAACGGCATCGAGGTGACGACCTACATCCCCGGCGTCGGCCACAACCTGCAGGAGCACTCCATCGTGCTCATCCGCGGCGGCCGCGTGAAGGATTTGCCGGGCGTGCGCTACCACGTC
>JAIVJC010000027.1:14494-17065 GCA_020200235.1 Acidobacteriota bacterium
CCATCGAGGTGGCGCAGGAGCGCCGCGGCAGTCTGGCGATCCGCTGGATCGTGGCCGCCGCCCGCGCGCGCGGCGAGAAGACGATGATCGACCGCCTCGCCGGTGAACTCCTCGACGCGGCCAACAACCGCGGCAACGCCGTCAAGAAGCGCGAGGACACGCACCGCATGGCGGAAGCCAACAAGGCTTTCGCCCATTACAAGTTTTAGGCAGCTGTTAGCTGTTAGCTATTAGCTGTCAGCTAAAACGGATTAGCTAAAAGCTAACCGCTAATAGCTAACAGCTAGGTTCCGATCATGGCTAAGCAAGACCTCAACAAGTTCCGCAACATCGGCATCATGGCGCACATCGATGCCGGTAAGACCACGACCACGGAGCGCGTGCTCTTCTACACGGGCGTCTCGCACAAGATCGGCGAGGTGCACGAGGGCACGGCGACGATGGACTGGATGGAGCAGGAACAGGAGCGCGGCATCACGATCACCTCCGCCGCCACGACCTGCTTCTGGAAGCGGAACGGCGTCGAGCACCGCATCAACATCATCGACACGCCCGGCCACGTCGATTTCACGATGGAGGTCGAGCGCTCCTTGCGCGTCCTCGACGGCGCGGTCGCCGTCTTCGACGGCGTCGCGGGCGTCGAGCCGCAGTCCGAGACCGTCTGGCGCCAGGCGGACAAGTACGGCGTCCCCCGCATCTGCTTCATCAACAAGCTGGATCGCGCGGGCGCCAGCTTCGAGCGCTCGTTCCAGTCGATCATCACACGCCTCGGCGCGAACCCCGTCGCGCTGCAAATCCCCATCGGCTCCGAGGATCAGTTCAAGGGCGTCGTCGATCTCATCACGATGAAGGCGCTCCTGTGGAACGACGAGTCGAAGGGCGCGCAGTACCAGACGACCGACATCCCCGCCGAGCTGAAGGAAGAGGCTGAAGCCGCGCGCCACAAGCTGCTCGAAGCCGCCGCGGAGGCGGACGAGGAGTTGATGTCGCAGTACCTCGAGGACGAGGGCGCGAGCTTCACCGACGCGCAGATCCGCTCGGCGCTCCGCAAGGGCACGCTCGCGCTCAAGGTCGTCCCCGTCGTCACCGGCTCGGCGTTCAAGAACAAGGGCGTGCAGACGCTTTTGGACGCCGTCGTCGATTACCTCCCTTCGCCGCTCGACATCCCGCCGGTCGAAGGCATCGACCCGAAGACGGGCGAGAACGTGCCGCGCCCCCCCGTCGACACCGCGCCGTTCAGCGGTCTCGTCTTCAAGATCATGGCGGACAAGCACCTCGGTCAGCTCTCTTTCGTCCGCATCTACTCGGGCACCATCGCGAAGGGCTCCTACGTCTACAACTCCGTCAAGCAGACGAAGGAGCGCGTCGGGCGCCTGATGCTGATGCACGCGAACAACCGCGAGGACATCGACGAGGCGAGCGCCGGCGAGATCATCGCCATCGGCGGGATGCGCCAGGTCACGACCGGCGACACGGTCTGCGACGAGAACAAGCCCGTCATCCTCGAGGCGATGGACTTCCCCGCGCCGGTCATCCGCGTGGCGGTCGAGCCGAAGACGCGCGCCGATCAGGACAAGCTCGGAACGGCCTTGAGCCGCCTCGCGCAGGAAGACCCCTCGTTCAACGTCTCGACCGATCAGGAGACGGGGCAGACGATCATCGCCGGGATGGGCGAGCTGCACCTGGAGATCATCGTCGACCGCATGAAGCGCGAGTTCGGCGTCGAGGCGAACGTCGGCAAGCCGCAGGTCGCCTACCGCGAGACGATCACGCAGGCAGCGCCGGGCAAAGAAGTTTACAAGCGCCAGACGGGCGGCCGCGGTCAGTTCGGACACGTCGAGATCGAGGTCGAGCCAGCGCCCGGCGAAGGCTTCGTCTTCGAGAATAAGATCACGGGCGGCGTCATCCCGCGCGAGTTCATCAAGCCCGTCGAAGAGGGCATCAAGGACGCGATGGAGCGCGGGTTCCTCGCCGGCTACGAGCTGGTGGACGTCCGCGTCCGGCTCGTCTTCGGCTCGTACCACGAGGTCGATTCCGACGAGCGCTCGTTCCACATCGCGGGCTCGCTGGCGTTCCAGGACGCGGTGCGCAAAGCGAAGCCCGTACTGCTCGAACCGATCATGCGCGTCGAGGTCGTGACGCCCGAGGAGTACATGGGCGCGGTCAACGGCGATCTCAATCGCCGCCGCGGGCAGATCGAGAAGATGGAGCCGCGCCCCGGGGGCGTGCAGGTCGTGACGGCTTACGTGCCGCTCTCCGAGATGTTCGGCTACACGACCGACCTGCGCTCGGCGACGCAGGGTCGCGCCACCTCGACGATGCACTTCGAGCGCTACGATCAGGCTCCGCGCAACATCGCCGACGACATCATCGGGAAGGTGCAGGGGGTCGGGAAGTAATTCCGGCTGAAAAAATCAGGGCTGACAAACTTTTTGTAGGAGCGAGAGGGAGACATGGCGAAAGAGAAATTTGACCGGTCGAAGCCGCACGTCAACATCGGGACCATCGGGCACGTCGACCACGGGAAGACGACTCTGACGGCGGCGATCACGAAGGTGTTGGCCAAGCACA
>JAIVJC010000225.1 GCA_020200235.1 Acidobacteriota bacterium
GCGTGGAAGAGGTGTCCGCTGCGCTCGGCGCGGACGCGACCCAGGAGCGGCATTCCTAACAGCGCGAGATCGCCGACGATGTCGAGTATCTTGTGGCGCACGAACTCGTCGCGCGAGCGCAGGGGCGCGTGGTTCAGCATCCCTTCGGGCGTCAGGACGATGGCGTTATCGATCGAGCCGCCGCGGATCAGGTTGGCGCGGCGCAGCATCTCGATCTCCTCCGTGAAGCCGAAGGTGCGCGCGTGCGCGATCTCTCGCGCGAACGCGCCCGGTTCGAGCGCGTCGAAAGAGAGGCGCTGCACCCCGATGAGCGGGTGGGGGAAGTCGATCAGGCAGTCGATCTCGAAGCCGCCCGACGGCTCGACGCTGATGCGCCGCTCGCCTTCGGCGACCGAGACCTTCTTCACGACGCGCAGGGCGCGGCGCGCGGCGGGCTGCCCCGTCACGCCCGCCCGCTCGATCATCTCCGCGAACGCCTCGGAAGAGCCGTCCATGATCGGCAGCTCCAGGTTGTCCACCTCGACGTAGGCGTTGTCCACGCCCGCGCCGCGCAGGGCGGCGAGCAGGTGCTCGACCGTCGAGAGCGTGACGCCTTTACGCATCAGCGTCGTCGCGTAAGAGGAGTGCGAGACGTGCTCGACCGTGGCGGGGATTTCGAAGTTGTCGAGATCGGTGCGCAGGAAGATGTAGCCCGTGTCGGGCGGCGCTGGGGTAAGCCCGACTCTCACCTGCACGCCCGTGTGCAAGCCGAGCCCCGTGGTCTCGACCGATCTTCCGAGGGTCGTCTGTTTGATCAAAGCTGTGGGCGATTCCTTCCGCGGGCAGAAGCGCACGCGCTTAAATTCGGGGCCGAGCGACTGATCACCGAGCAACACCCGTGCCCGAATGAGGCGCGTCGCGAAACCCGCACAAACCCGCGCGGGCGCGAGACTCACCCCGCCGGACTGTGGCGCGTCGGCGACACGCGCACGCGACTGTTGCTGCGCGAGCGCGACAAGCTCGTGAATAGCTGTTAGCCGTTAGCTGTTAGCTAATCGCTCATAGCTCGTCGCTAATGGCTAATGGCTAATCGCTAACAGCCTACAGCTAACAGCCATTCACAATCTCGTCACCTGCCACTTGTCACTGTTTACGCTCTTCTCCTATCATCGACGCACAATGCCGAAAAAACCTTCCGAGCCGGTGAAGCCGCCCGAGCGCGTCTTCCTGATCGACTCGTTCTCGCACATCTTCCGCGCGTTCTTCGCGCCGATGGGCGCGCGCATGGAGCCGCTGACGAACAGCCGCGGGCAGGTCACCCAAGCCGTCTTCGTCTTCACCAACATGCTGCGCAAGCTGCTCGCCGACGAGCGACCGCACTACGTCGCCGCCGTCTTCGAGTCGGAGGTGCCGACCTTCCGCCACGAGATGAACGTCGGCTACAAGGCGAACCGCGCCGAGATGCCCGACGAGTTGACCTCGCAAATCCCTTACATCATCCGCGTCTGCGAAGCCTACAACGTCCCCATCCTGAACGCCCCCGGCTTCGAGGCTGACGACGTGATCGGCGCGCTCGCCGTGCAGACGGCCGCGCAGGGGCTGCAGGCGGTCATCGTCTCGAACGACAAGGACATGACGCAGCTCGTCAGCGATCCCCTGATCGTCTGCATGAGGCAGAACTCGCAGAACGTGAAGCGCAAGGAGCCCGTCCCGCCCGTCGAGTGGTGCGACGAGGCTTGGGTCACAAACAAGTTCGGCGTGCCGCCCAACCAGATCGTCGATCTCCTGGGCTTGATGGGCGACTCAGTCGATAACATCCCGGGCGCGCCCGGCATCGGCGCGAAGGGGGCGGTGCAGATCGTCAAGGAGTTCGGCTCGATCGAGAACGCCCTGAAGAACTGGGAGCAGGTCAAGCACAAGACCTACCGCGAGTCCTTGCGCGACAACGCCGATCTGATCCTGCAGTCGAAAGAGCTGGCGACGATCAAGACGGACGTTAACATCAAGCTCGATCTCGACAAATTGCGTGGCCAGGCTCCCGACCGCGCCGCCGCCTACAAGCTCTTCCGCGAGCTGGAATTTCAATCGCTCACGCGCGAGTTCGCCGACGCCGCGGGCGACGTGGAGGGCGGCGCGCACTCGGAGCGCAACTACCGCCACGTCCGCACGCCCGCGGAGCTGGAACAGATCACGCGCAAGCTCTGGGACACGGAGCACTGGTCGTTCGCCGTCTCGGACTCGACCCCCGCGGGCGCCGGCGTGCAGGGGAGCGCGCGCGACGAGGCGCGACCAACCGGCGTCGCCATCTCGACGGCGCCGAACGTCTGCGCCTTCGTCGATCTCGAAAACTTCGAGGGCGGCGCGGAGGCGGCGGTCGCGCCCTTGCGCGACGTGCTCGCCAACGGTCTGCTCTCGAAGTCCGTCCACGATCTCAAGCGCGCCACGGCGCTCTTGGCCGCGCTCGACATCACGGTCGAGGGGCTCACCGACGACACGCTGCTCGCCGCTTACCTGCTCGATCCCGTGCGCAGCAAATACGATCTGGCAGACCTCGCGCGCGAAGCCGTCCAGATCGGCGGCTGGTCTGAGGAGACGCCGGAAGGCTGGGCGCAGTCGCACTACCGCGCGGCGGAGACGGCCGATCTCACCGCGCAGGTCGCGGACGTGTTGCACGGGCGCATCCTTGAGCAGGGGCTCGAAGCGCTTTACACGGACGTGGAGATCCCGCTCGCGCCGCTGCTCTACCGGATGGAGAAGGCGGGGCTCAAGGTGGACACGAAGGCGCTCGGCGAGTTGTCGAAGCTCTTCGGCGCGGAGCTGGAGAAGCTGACGGCGCGGATTTACAAAGAGGCGGGGAGAGAGTTCAAGATCGGATCGCCGAAGCAGGTCGGCGAAGTCCTGGAGTCTTTGAACATCAGCACGGGCAGGAAGACCTCGACGGGTCAGGTCTCGACGAACCGCGCCGTCCTGGACGATCTGGCGCACACTTACGAGCTGCCGCGCCTCATCATCGAGTACCGCGAGCTGGACAAGCTCAAGGCGACTTACACGGACGCGCTGCCGCAGCAGATCGGCGCGGACGGGCGCATCCACTCGCAGCTCAACCAGACCGTGACGGCGACCGGCAGGCTCTCTTCGAGCGAGCCGAACCTGCAGAACATCCCCGTCCGCACGGAACTGGGCCAGAGAATCCGCCGCGCGTTCGTGCCCGAGCGGGGCAACGTCTTCGTCGCGGCGGATTATTCGCAGCTGGAGCTGCGCCTGCTCGCACACATCACGCGCGACGAGAAGATGCTCGAAGCCTTCAAGAACGGCGAGGACATCCACGCGCAGACGGCGCGGCTCGTCTTTGGCGCCAAGACCCCGGCGGAGCTGAAGGAGAAGCGGCGCTTCGCCAAGATCGTCAACTTCGCCATCGCCTACGCCGTCGAGCCCTTCGGCCTCTCGCAGCGCGTCGGCATCTCGCGCAAGGAGGCGAAGCAGGTCATCGACGACTACTACAAGACTTACAAGGGCGTGCGCGAGTACATGGAAAGGGTTCCCGAAGAGGCGCGCGAGAAGGGGATGATGAGATCGATCTACGGTCGCATCCGACCGCTGCCGACCATCAACGACCGCAACGGTCAAATCCGCGCACGCGCCGAGCGCGAAGCCATCAACATGCCGATCCAGTCGACCGCGAGCGACATCGTCAAGATCGCGATGCTGAAGGTGGAGGACGCGCTCAGGCGCGAGGGGCTCGCGGCGCAAATGGTCATGCAGGTGCACGACGAGCTGCTGATCGAGGCGCCGAAGAAGGAAGCCGACCGCGTCGCCGCCCTCCTGAAACACGAGATGGAGACGGCGGTCGAGCTGGACGTGCCGCTCGACACGGAGGTCGGCGTTGGCGCGAACTGGATGGATGTGAAAAAATAGCCGGCGGCCAAAGCCGCGCCGACGCCCGAAGCCCCGCAAGCGTCTCCCACGCAGTCTCACGCGGCACTCGGAGGAATAGCTATGAAG
>JAIVJC010000028.1 GCA_020200235.1 Acidobacteriota bacterium
ATGCCCGTCCGCAGATCGATGTTGGGGAAGCCGCCGTGGCTGACCATCACGGCGCGCACGATGTTGTCCTCGCGCTGGAACAGCTCGATGTAAGGCGCCAGGTCTTGCGCGATCAGATCGTCGTGCGAGAGCTTGATGATCGGCATCTCGTCGTGCGAATCGACCTCGCCCGCGCCGATGCCGGGGAAGTGTTTGGCGCACCCCAGGCACCCCGTGCCCTGCAAGCCACGCAGGTAGACCATCGTGTAGCCGAGCACCTCGCCGGGCGAGCGGCCGAAGGAGCGCGAGTAGAGGCCGTTCGAGAGCAGGTCGCGGTCGTCGGTCATGATCGAGAGCACGGGCGCGAAGTTCATGTTGAAGCCGAGGAGCCTCAGCGCCTCGCCCGAGATGCGACCGAGCGCGCGCGCCGCGGCGAGATCGCCGTGCTGGCGTATCACGCGCGCGGAGGGCATCGGCGTCAAGACCTTGCGGAGGCGATCGACGAGCCCGCCCTCCTGATCGATGCCGAACAGCGGCTCGACCGCCGAGACTTCGCGCACCTGATCGAGCAGCCCGCGCAACTGTGCGGGCGAGGCGACGTTGCGACCGAAGACGATCACGCCGCCGGGCTTGACGTCTTCGACGAGCGAGCGCGCCTCGGCGTCGAACTCGGTCCCGGGCAGACCGACGTAGAGCAGTTGACCGATCTTCTCTTCGAGCGGGAGCGACAGGAGTTGTTCCGGCATCAATTTTTATGCAAGGGCGGCGAAGACCGCCGACGGGGGCAGTCGTGTTTCACGAAGCGAGCAGCCGCGACGTTTGAAGGGGCGTAGGGGAGGGAATGGTTCGGCGGCGCGTTGCCGCTCGCGACGCGAAAGGGGAAGGCTCGCCGGCGGAACAGGGTTGAAAGAAATGTCGCTCAAACGATTCGCTTGCGTATGTCGGCGAGCAGCGCGCGTATCTCTTCGTCCGAGAGTGTTTCTAACTCAACGCCGCGCAACTCGTCAAGCAGACTTTCGTTGACGGCGTCGAAGAGCGTCGCCTGAACAGCCAGCGCACGCCGCCGCGCGCGCCGCGCCGCCTGGCCGAGACCGCCGCCGTTCTGAGCGTGCTGCGAGGGCGCGGAGGTGCCAGTCGCACCGCCGGCGGCGGTCTTCTCGTCGACCTGATCGGCGAACACGTCCAGCTCGTAACGTTCGAGCCTGTGGAGCACGTCGCGCGCCCGGGCGAGCACGCCGGGCGGAAGACCGGCGAGTCGCGCGACCTCGATGCCGTAAGATTTCGACGCGCGGCCGCGCTCGATCTTGTAGAGGAAGATCACCTCGCCCTCGCGCTCGGCGACGCGGATGCGGTAGTTCTGCGCGCCGGGCAGGCGCTCAGCCAGCTCAGTCAACTCGTGGTAGTGCGTGGCGAAGAGCGTCTTGGCGGCGTGGTCGGGCGAGTCGTGCAGATACTCGGCGACCGCCCAGGCGATGGAGAGCCCGTCGAAGGTGGAAGTGCCGCGACCGATCTCGTCGAGCAGGACGAGCGAGCGCGGTGTCGCGTTGTGGAGGATGCTGGCGGTCTCCGTCATCTCGACCATGAAGGTGGAGCGCCCGCGCGCGAGATCGTCCGACGCGCCGACGCGCGTCCAGACGCGGTCGAGCACGGGCAGGCGCGCGCCCTCGGCGGGGACGAAGGAGCCAGCCTGCGCGAGGATCGAGACGAGCGCGACCTGCCGGAGGATGGTCGATTTGCCGCCCATGTTCGGGCCCGTGATGATGAGCAGGCGCTCGGTCGAGTTGTTCATGTAGAGATCGTTGGGGATGAACGGCGCGTCGCCCGACGCCTCGATGACGGGGTGGCGACCCTGCCTGATCTCGATCTCGTCGCCGTCGTGGAGCTGCGGCTTGACGTAGCGCCTCCGCGCGGCGACCTGTGCGAGCCCCGCGAGCGCGTCGAGGGTCGAGAGCGAGCGGGCGGTCGCCTGGAGTCTCTTCGTCTCGGCGGCGACTCTCGCGCGCACCTCCGCGTAGATCGTCACTTCGAGCTCGCGCATGCGGTCTTCGGCGCCGAGGATGCGCCGCTCGGACTCCTTCAGCTCGGGGGTCGAGAAGCGTTCGGCGTTGGCTAAGGTCTGCCGCCGCTCGTAGTCCGCGGGCACGCGCGCCGAGTTAGCCTTGGAGACTTCGATGAAATAACCGAAGACGTTGTTGAAGCGGACGCGCAGCGAGGCGATGCCGGAGCGCGCGCGCTCGCGCGCTTCGAGCGCGGCGATTGTTCGCTTGGCGTCGCGGTTAATTGAGCGCAGCTCGTCGAGTTCGGCGGAGCAGCCGTCGCGGATCGCGCCGAGGTCTGTGAGGTTCAAGGGCGGATCGTCGCTGATGGCAGTCGCGACAAGCGCCCGGACGTCCGCCAGCTCGTCCGCGCCCTCGCGCAAAACTTCCAGCAGCGAAGCCCCGGAGTCCGATAACGCCTGGCGGATGGCGGGGACCTGATCGAGGGAGCGGCGGAGGGCGGCGAGGTCGCGCGGCGTCGCGGTGTTCATGTTGACGCGCGCGGTGAGCCGTTCGAGGTCTGCGATCTCTTTGAGCAGCACGCGCAGCCGGTCGCGCTTCATCCCATGCCCGTCACGGTCTCGTCGATGACGCCGAGCAGAGTGTGCGCGCGCCCGGCTTGCGACTGCGACTCGACGAGCTCGAGGTTGCGGACGGTGACGGCGTCGAGGACGAGGGTGTCCTGCGCCTCGAAGAACGTGATGTCGTTGACGTGCGCGGCGGACTCGCGCTGCGTCTCGCGCGCGTAGCGCAGGCACGCGCCGGCGGCGGCGACGGCGTCGGTCTTGTCCGTGAGCCCGTAGCCTTCGAGCGTGCGCGCCCCGAACTGTTCGAGGAGCAGCGTGGCGCAGCTCAGAGGCTCCCAGAGCCAATCGTCGATTGGGGTGAGGGAGGTCGGGCAACTGCCGGGACGTGAATACTCAGCCTGCGCGGCGCGCGGGAAGGGGACGACGTTGGAAGTCCTCGCTGTCTCTCGTGCGGGGTCTTCCGCATCGACGGCGAGCGGCAGCGTCGCGGTGCGCGCGCGCCCTTCGAAGCCTTCCCGGACGAGCGGCGCGAGCGAGGCGGGGAAGAGGAGTTCGCGCGGCGCGTAAGATTCGATGTCGGCTCTCACGCGCTCCCACGCGTCAGCCCCGCGCGCCTCGGTCGCGCGAAACTCGCCCGTGGAGAGATCGAGGAACGCCGCGCCGAAGCTGTCGCCCGCGCCGCACACCGCCGAGAGGTACGCGCACTCGCGCGAATCGACCAACAGCGGGTCGATGGCGGTGCCGGGCGTGATGACGCGCACGACTTCGCGGCGCACGAGCTTCTTCGCCTGCGAAGGCTCTTCCGTCTGCTCGCAGACGGCGACGCGATAACCTTTGCGCACGAGCCGCGCGATGTAGTTGGAGACGGCGTGGTGGGGCACGCCGCACATCGGGATGGGGGTGCCGCGCTCCTTGTGGCGCGCCGTGAGCGTGATCTCCAACTCGCGCGCGCCCGTCACGGCGTCGTCGAAGAACAGCTCGTAGAAGTCGCCGAGGCGGAAGAAGAGGAGCGTGCCGGGGTGCTGGCGCTTCAGCTCCTGGTACTGCCGCAGCATCGGTGTGAGACTTGATTCGGTCATCGCGAAAATGGGCGTGAGACGGCTGGCGTGTGCACGGCAGACTATCTCACGGCGGGGCGACGCGCGGCAAGCGGGCGCTGAGACCCCGTCTGAGCCGCACTAAACGGAGAGAAATGAATAGGTTTTGACATCGATATCGCGCGCCCCGCGGGTTACTATCGTCAGACGCTGAGGCGGCGCTCAGACCAGGGCGGTGCGAGGGGTGTGATGACACTGACGGCGCAACTGTTAGAGCTATTCGTGCTGGCGATCCCGGTCGCGTGCGTGGCTTGGACGGTGACGCACGAGGAGGTGTTCCGCGAGCCGCGCGAGGCCTGCGTCGAGAAGAGCAGGCGGGGTCGCCGCTGGTACGAGCGGAAGTTTTTCTACCTCTTCACCTGCGAGTACTGTTTCAGCCACTACGTCGCGCTCGCCTTCCTCGCCACCACGCGCTACCAACTCCTGTTCACGGGCTGGCGCGGGTACTTGATCGCGTGGCTCTCGCTCGTCTGGGTGGCGAACCAGTACATGAGCGTGTACAACCGGCTGCGGCTCGACATCAAGGGCGAGAAGATCGAGCACGAGTTGAAGGAAGAGATCGTCGCGAAGGAGAAGGCGAACGGCGCTGTCGGGGCGGCGCCGTCGGGGCGATCATCTCGTAAGCCTTCACGCCGAAGCGGGTGGCGAGCACGCGGTCGAAGGCGGAAGGGGAGCCGCCGCGCTGGACGTATCCGAGCTTGGTGACGCGCGTCTGAATCCCCGTGGCGCGTTCGATCTCGCGCGCCAGCAGATCGCCGATGCCGCCGAGCTGCTCGTGCCGGTAGATCTGCTGGCTCGCCTCGTCGGTGAGGAAGTTCTCCAAAGGCACGGGGCGGGCGTCCTCGGCGACGACGATGATGGAGAAGGGGCTCCCCTGCGACTCGCGGTGGCGGATGATCTCGCAGACCTTCGAGAGTCGGAAGGGGTGTTCGGGGACGAGCACCACGTCGGCGCCGCCGGCGATGCCGCCGTAGGCTGCGATCCAGCCGGTGTGGCGACCCATCACCTCGACGACCATCACGCGGTGGTGCGACTCGGCGGTCGAGTGGAGGCGGTCGACCGCCTCGGTGACGATGCCGACCGCCGTGTCGAAGCCGAAGGTGAAGTCCGTCCCGCCGATGTCGTTGTCGATGGTCTTCGGCACGCCGACGACCCTCAGCCCGTGCTCGCGCCACATCGCGAGGGCGGTGCGCAGGGAGCCGTCGCCGCCGACGACGACGAGACCGTCGAGTCGGTGCTTCTCCCAGTTGGCTTTGATCCTGGCGACGTGTTCGGCAGATTCGAGCGGGTTGGCGCGCGAGGTGCCGAGGATGGTGCCCCCGCGCGGGAGGATGCCGCGCACGGCTGCGCGCGTGAGGGGTTCGAGATCGTCTTCGACGAGGCCGCGCCAGCCGTTCTTGATGCCGAGCACCAGAGAGTCGTCGGCGCTGGCGCGGCGGACGACGGCGCGGATGACAGCGTTGAGACCGGGGCAGTCGCCGCCCGCGGTCAGAATTCCGACGTGCAAGCTCATGAGAGACGCAGGGGGCGGGGGGAAATTAGTTCGTTTGCTTTGAAATTAATGGCGCGCATATAATCGCCCCACCAGCCACGCATGTCAAACTTGAGTTCCGAAGGATCGCAGGGGTCGCGCGCGGAGTCGGCGCGCGGAGAAGGTGACCGAAGCGCCCCGCTCATCCTCTGCATCGACTCCGCGACGGATCAGTCCTGCGTCGCGGTCGCGCGCGGCGCGCGCGTCGTCGCGAAGTCGGGCGGGGGGGGCGAGCGCGGCCAGTCGCTCGCACTCCTCTCCGAGATCGACGCGGCTCTGCGGGGGGCGGGAGTTTCGCTCGGGGAGATCGATCTGTTCGCCGTCGCCGTCGGCCCCGGCAGCTTCACGGGCTTGCGCGCGGCGCTGGCGACGGTGAAAGCCTTCGTCTCGGTGGAGCCCCGGCCCGTCGCGGCGATCCAGACGCTCCGAGCGGTCGCGGCGAGCGCAGGGACGTCTGCACAGACCTTTGCGGCGATCCAGGCGGGGAGGGGAGAGGTCTTCGCGCAGACGCTGTCGGTGGGCGAAGACGGGCGCGTCGAGGAGCTGACCGCCCCGCGGCACGTCAGCCCATCGGACATGTTCGCGCAAGCGTTGGCGACGGGCGGGCCAGTCAAGTGGGCGGGCGGCGCGGTACGAGCCCACGCCGCTTTGATGCGTGAGGTTGCCGCGGGCGCGGGTGTCACAATCGTCGAACGGGGCTCACACGTCCCTTCTCACGCCGGCGGGCGTGGACGCGTGTGGGAACTAGCGACGGGCGCGGGAGATTACTCCGCGGCGCTCGCCGCGCAGGGTCTCATCAACTATCAGGACGGCAGGACTGTCGGCGCGGCGGACTTACGCGCCCTCTACGTCAGACCGTCGGACGCGGAGTTGAAAGAGCGATGTCCAGGGTAGGGCGAGCAAGGGTGGAGGGGGGCGGTTACGAGATCGTGCCGATGTCGGCGCACGATCTGCTGGAAGTCGTCGAGATCGAAGAGACGACGGGGCTCAGTCGCTGGGGCTGGGACTCGTACCACGCGGAGTTGGTGAGGCCCGAAGCGATCATGCTGGTCGCGCGCCGCGCGAGAGCGGACGCCACGGGGAAATTCCTCAAAGGCTTCTTCGCCGCGCGCCTCGGCGCAGACGAGCTGCACATCAACAACATCGGCGTGCGCGAGCGCGAGCGGAGGAAGGGGATCGCGTGCGAGTTGTTGCGGCGCGGCTTGCTCCTGGGGATCGAGCGCGGCGCGCACGCGGCGCTGCTCGAAGTCCGCGCCGGGAACGTCGCCGCGCAGTCGCTCTACGCGAGTCAGGGTTTCGAGGTCGTGGGCAGGCGCCGCAACTACTACCACGACCCGGCTGAGGACGCGCTCGTGATGTCCAAGCAGCTGCGGGCTGAGACTTGATCGGGCACGCGCTTTTGATTACCATCACGGCACGGACGTTAACGGCGGCGCGGCTTTGCCGGCTTACTTTTTCTTGCGCCAAGCATCTGCCCGCCCCACTCTGAAGGCATCTGCAAAGGAGGCTTCCCGGAAATGGAAACGAGCAACACGGACGGCTTGAGGGAGCAGTTGATCATGACCGACCCCGAGTTCCGAGAGCTGGCGCGCGAGCACGGGCGCTACGAGGCGCGTCTGAGCGAGCTGTCAGCCCTGCAGTTCCCCAACGACGAAGAGCAGTTGGAAGAAGTCACCTTGAAGAAGAAGAAACTGGCTGTCAAAGATCAGATGCACGACATCATGCTCCGCCATCAGAACGCGAGCGCGTCAGCCCACTAAAGGCGCGTCAGTCGGGCGGGAAGATTCAAAAGAAGAGCCGGGGGCGGCGGTTCCTTAACCGCGCGCCCCCGTTTTGCTAGAATGGCGGGAATCATCGCCCGCGAAGAGGTCTCTGGAATGTTACGAGATGGCATCCCGTTCGTGTTCGTCCCGGCGGCGCTGGCGATCGCCGCGCTCGCCCTCGGCTACTGGCACGTCGCGCTGCCCCTCGTCCTCCTCGCAGCCTTCATGGCGTACTTCTTCCGTAACCCGGAGCGGCAGACACCCGACGACGAGAGCCTCGTCGTCGCCCCCGCGGACGGGCGCGTGACCCGGGTCGCGAGGCTCGACGCGAATGGCGCCGAGTCGCCGACGGTCGTCAGCATCTTCCTCAGCGTCTTCGACGTGCACGTCAACCGCGCCCCCATCGCCGGAGAGATCACGGACGTGAGCTACACGCGCGGTCGTTTCGTCATCGCCACACGCGAAGACGCCAGCCTCGTCAACGAACAGAACAGCCTGACCATCCGGGGGGCGCGCATGACGGTGGTCTGCCGTCAGATCGCCGGCGTGCTGGCGCGCCGCATCGTCTGCTGGAAGAGCGCGGGGGATCGTCTGTCGCTCGGCGAGCGCTTCGGTCTGATCAAGTTCAGTTCCCGCACCGACCTCGTTTTGCCGCCGGAGGTAGAGGTCTCGGTGCGCGTCGGCGAGAAAGTCCGCGGGGGGGTGAGCATCATCGGGAGGCTGAGAGCATGAGCGTCAGAGCGCTGAAGGAGGAGGAGGATTCGGCACAGCCTCCGGTGCGGCGCGGCATCAAGAAGGGGCTCTACGCGGTTCCGTCGGCTTTCACGGCGGCGAACATCGGGATGGGCTTCTACGCCGTGATGGGTGCGCTGCGCGGCTTCCAACTCGTCGAGGGCGGCACGCAGACACAGTTGGAAGCCGCGGCGGTCCATTTCGACAACGCCGCACGCGCCATCGGCTGGGCGGTCATCTTCGACGCGCTCGACGGGCGCATCGCACGGCTCACCAAGACGACCACGGAGATCGGAATCCATCTGGACTCGCTCGCGGACGTGCTGACGTTCGGCATCGCCCCGGCCGTCCTGGCATACGCCTGGGGCTATGGCGCGGCTCTCTCGGAAGGCAGTAAAGCGCACGTGTTAGGGTGGTTCCTCTCGTTCATGTTCCTCATCTGCGGGGCATTTCGTCTGGCGCGCTTCAACGTGCAAGCCAGCCGCCCGCGCGTGCTCGCCGAGGGCATCGCCAAAGTCGATAAGAAGAATTTCGTCGGGCTGCCGATTCCGATGGCGGGAGGGTTCTTCGCCGCCCTCGTCCACTTCTCGCCCTACCCGCTCTCCTACTACAGTGCCGCCACGGGGCGACTCTACAGCGGGTTACTGATGGGCGCCGTCGCGTTGCTCTCAGCCCTGATGGTGAGTAACGTGAAATATTCGAGCTTCAAGACCGTGGGGAGCGGGCGGCGCGGGACGAGGTTTGTAATTTTGGGGATCGCCGCGGTGGGCATGCTCGTCTGGCTCTTCTCGCGCTACGTCCTCATCCTCTTCGTCACGCTCTACATTCTCCAGGGGCTGCTCGCCCGGCTGAGCAGCGGCTTTCGAATGCTTCTGCGAACAAAGCGCGTGTAGAATAAGTGTCTGCTCCGCGCGAGTGACATCATTTAACGTGCGAATGGGGTGGGCTTAAGTCGGGGCGAGCTCTGCGGTGGCGCGAAGGCGAGTAAGCCCTTACGGGTCGGTATGAAGACACGATCTCCTGCCAGCAGCGGCGACGCGATGACGCTGTTGTCTTTCCCGATGGAAAGGTAATTGATGACTTTCCCGTCGCGGAGCGAGAGCGCGACGCAATTCTCCTCACCGATGGGCGCGAAGAGGGCGCTTTCATTGTCTAGCGATGGTGGCGCCGCGAGTCGTGCGGGCATCTGCCTTTTCCATAATCTCTTCCCGTAGCGGGACTCCAAAAAAAGAATAAAATTGTCCTGCGTCGTAATGAGGACTCCTTTGGGAGTCGCCGCAAGGTTCTGGAGACCCGCGCTCACCCTTTTGCGCCAGAGTAGTGTGAGGCTACCGCCACGCTCCTTCAGCGCCAACACAAACCCTTCTTCCGTTGCGTAATAAATCGTACCTTGCCCGACACTCAATTGGAGCCGAGCGGGCGCCTCCGTCCGATAACGCAAAGCGACATTTCCTGTACGTTGATTGAGCACTATGAGATAACCGTCCGTCGTCAGGGAATAAAGTTTGTCACCTTCTAAGGCGGGGTTTGCCACCAATGGGTGAGGGAACTGAACCATCCAGCGGGTCTCGCCCGTTAATTTATCAATCGAGTAAAACCTCCCGTCATCCAGACAGGCAAAAAGGCTCACAGTGCCCTGCGTCAACCCGCTGCAAAAGGGGGGTGTAAATTCCTTCACCCATAAGGTGACCCCGCTCGCCCTGCTGATGGCGCGTACTACCCCTAACGTTTTCCCCTGCTCCCCCCCGGAATGTTGGGCTTCAGACATAATATAGACGCGTTGAGTATCAAATACTGGGGAGCCGGAAATGTTGCCACCGACATCCGACTTCCAACGCAGGGCTCCGTCATTACCGGCAAGGGAGGCGACTGTGCTCGGAAGGAGTGATAGGTAGAGGTCATCGGAATCACCTGTCGGGGCAACCCCCATCAAGGAGTCGGAAAGGAAGCTCCACCTGATAACCAAAGGAGATGCCAAGCGCAGCGGCTGCAGGAAGGAAGGGCTTAGGGAAAGAATAAGACCTAATAACAAGTGGGTGACGAATTTGCCAGTTCTTATTGAAAAAAAACGATCCATCCACTAACCTTTCTCGGGAAATGACTATGATCTTCTTCGCTTTTGCCGACAGCAACGTTTTTCGCTCCGTTACACATGCAAACCACAGATGTAGGAGGTGGGCTTTTTGGAGAGAAATGTTCCCCACGACACCATTATAATCTTAGATTTCGGATCACAATATACGCAATTAATTGCCCGGCGTATTCGTGAAATCGGAGTCTTTTGTGAAATTTACCCATTCAATACGCCACTAATTGAGATCAAAAAACATGCCCCCAAAGGAATTATTCTCTCCGGCGGACCTTCTTCCGTATATGATAAAAATGCGCCGAAATATTCGGAAGACTTGCGGGAGTTACTCTTTTGCCCGCTCCTAGGCATTTGTTATGGCTTTCAATTGTTATGTGTGGATCTCGGTGGCAGGGTAAGTCCCTCGCCGAATCGAGAATACGGGCATGGCCACCTCGAGGTTATCGTAACTAACAGCCCCTTATTTAGGGGACTGCCGAATGAAATGGACGTGTGGCTCAGTCACGGTGACTACGTGACTACTCTGCCGGACGGATTCCGTCCCGTAGCTCAAACGTCCGGTGCGCTTAATGCCTTCGAAGATTTAAGCAGGAGCATATTTGGTGTGCAGTTCCACCCGGAAGTGGCACATACTCCACTGGGAATCAATATTCTACGAAACTTCGTCATTAACATCTGTCACGCTAATCCCGACTGGACCCCTGCTGCCATTATCGAAGAGCAGGTCGCTCGAATAAGAGACAAAGTTAAAGACAGACGGGTCATGTGCGCGCTTTCCGGTGGGGTGGATTCTACCGTCGCTGCCGCTCTGGTTCATCGTGCGGTTGGTTCGCAGCAATTTTGCATCTTCGTAAATACAGGTCTGCTCAGGGAGGGGGAATTTGAAGAAGTAATCAATATATATAAGCACCGAATGAATCTGAATGTTTCAGGTGTCGATGCAGAGTCTCTCTTCCTGGGCTCGTTGGATGGCGTTACCGATCCGGAGCAAAAGAGACGTATCATCGGGCACAGATTCATAGATGCCTTTGAGACGGAAGCCTCCTCTCTGGGGGATATAGATTTTTTAGTTCAGGGAACGCTCTACCCCGATGTCATTGAGTCGCTCTCTTTTCATGGAGGCCCCTCCTCCGTCATAAAGAGCCATCATAATGTGGGCGGCTTGCCATCGGACCTGAGGTTTCAGCTCATCGAACCTTTGCGAGAATTATTCAAGGATGAGGTCAGGGCCATCGGTAGGGATTTAGACGTTCCGGAAGAGATACTCCGTCGCCATCCGTTCCCAGGTCCGGGACTGGCTGTTCGGATTATTGGTAATGTGACGCGAGAGGGCATTGACTTGTTAAGGGCGGCTGATCGGATAATCGAAAACGAACTCCGAAGCGCGGGTCTTTATGATTCGACCTGGCAGTCCTTCCCCGTTTTATTACCCATCTCGACCGTGGGCGTAATGGGGGATTTTCGCACTTACGAAAAAGTTATAGCCATCAGGGCCGTGACGAGTTTGGATGGTATGACGGCGGATTGGGCACGCATACCTCACGAAGTACTGGCGCATATCTCAAACCGACTAGTGTCAGAAGTCAGGGGCATAAATCGGGTCGTTTATGACATTACCTCTAAGCCTCCCGGCACCATCGAGTGGGAATAATGCGGGACGGTTGATGCATGATATATACAAGGCTGGAGTCACCAATGAAGATAAAACCCTCGATTATGCACAAGATTTAAGCTAAGCAACAGCTTAAATGCGTCTTCAGTTTATTATGTTGGCACTTACGATACCTCCGACTTCTGAGCCATGGAAACACGAAATCTCACAGCGATTCAACGAGTAAAGAAGGCGCGAGACCCGGAGCGTCCGTATATGTTGGATATCATGGGCAAAATTTTTGAAAATTTTGTCGAGTTACACGGCGACAGGCGTTTCGCTGACGACCCGGCGATCGTGTGCGGTTTTGCCGAATATCACTCAATTCAGGTCGCAATCGTTGGGCAGCAAAAGGGTCGGGATACGAAGCAGAGGCGCCTTCGTAATTTCGGAATGCCCAAGCCTGAAGGGTACCGGAAGGCTTTACGCTTGATGAAATCTGCTGAGAAATTCGGGCGCCCGATTATTACCTTTATCGATACTCCTGGCGCGTACCCCGGCATCGATGCCGAAGAGCGGGGGCAAGCGGAAGCCATTGCCCGCAATCTCTTAGAGATGGCCAGGCTGAAAGTTCCGATTATAGGATCCATTATTGGTGAAGGCGGTTCGGGGGGGGCACTCGCAATTGCTATTTGTGACTCCGTAATCATGCTCGAGAATGCCATTTATTCTGTCATCTCTCCCGAAGGTTGCGCCGCCATTCTTTGGAAAGATTCGACTAAGTCGACCGTCGCGGCCAAGGAGCTAAAACTCACCGCTCAGGATTTATTTGAGTTAGGGATAGTTGATCAAATCGTTGAGGAACCCCAGGAAGATGCGCACCTCGATCTTGGTAAATCCGCTGAATACCTTGATGAAATTCTTTTCGAACAGCTGACGAAAATGCGATCGATCCCCCCGACGCAACTTCAAACCCGGCGGTTTCGAAAACTAAGGGAAGTGGGCTTCGTATAGACAGTTCGAATTCGTATAGCACCTTTTTTTGACCCGTTGCCGGCAGGTCATCCGCTAGCCGCATCCCTTCCCGGGTGGCAGGAAATTTTCACAACATTCCCATCGCGTGTAAGAGTGGGATGTTTAAGAAGACGTCACGATACGGAATGTGCCCCCGTCCATCTTTCGACTTCTCGGATTATGGTGCCAGCAAAGTATCAAACACGGCAAGGAGTTCGTCATACATCAATCTGTCCGCCATGCCGCATCGTTTAAATGACGGAGTCAGGGTTTTTTAGGCAAGGATGGTAGGGGCTGAATGAAGTCCTGACTGCTCGTCTCTTTTTCTCGCCTCGGACGCGCCTTTTTGTTAGACTCAACGCTTCATGTCTTGCCAGAAGTTAAATTATGAATGCAGAGAAGGTATACATTGAAACCCTGGGATGCCAGATGAACGTGGCAGATAGTGAGCGCACCGTCACCTCACTACGCGCCTCGGGTTACGAGATGACGGATCGTGCCGATCAAGCCGATGTCATCCTACTTAACACCTGCTCCGTACGTGACCGCGCCGAGCAAAAAGTCTTCAATCGCTTCGGAGAGATTCGTAGGAAGAGTAAGAGCCAAGCCGTCTACGGAGTGATGGGGTGTGTCGCCCAATTGGAGGGGGACTCATTTTTTGATCGCGCCCCTTATCTCAACTTCATCGCGGGCACGCGTGCTACCGACAGAATCCCCCTCCTGATCCGGGAAATCCGCCGAGGGCGCCGCAGGGTGTCCGATTATGGCGAAAGGGAAGCCGGCGAGCGGCGAGATATCCTTCCAGGCGAGCGACATGCTCAACACGTCGCGTTCATCCCGATCGTCGAGGGCTGTAATAAATTCTGCACGTATTGCATTGTCCCTTATTCGAGAGGTCGGGAGCGGAGTCGCGTGGCGTGGGAGATCCTCGAGGAAGTGAGGGCGCTGATCTCAAATGGATATCAGGAAATTCAACTGATCGGGCAAAACGTGAATAGTTACCGACCCAAAGACGAGAGGGGGTTGGAAGGGTTTTCAGGTGCGACCCCGTTCTCCAGACTTCTGAGGGCGGTCGCGGCGACAGGGATTCCACGAATCAAATACACCACCTCGTTCCCCAGGGATTTTCATGCGGACATTATCGCCGCGATGGATGAACATGAAAATCTTTGTAACTGGGTACACCTTCCCGTCCAATCCGGTAGCGACCGTGTCTTGCGCGCGATGAGAAGGGGGTACACGGTCATGGATTATTTCAAGCGAATCAGTTATATAAAGCATGCCAGGCGAAGGTACGCACTGACGTCGGACCTGATCGTCGGGTTTCCTGGCGAAACGGACGAGGATTTCGAAGAGACCGTTAAACTCGTTGAGAGGTGCCAGTACGATAGCCTGTATCTTTTTAAATACTCAAAGCGACCACGCACGCCGGCGGCGAAATTAACTGACGAAGTCCCGGAGGAGAAGAAGACTGTACGCTTCAGGCTGCTCGAAGAGGTTCAAAGTAAGATACAAGCCAGGATATTCGCAGGCTACCTGGATCGGCATTTGGAGGTTTTGGTCGAAGGCCTAAGTGCAAAGTCGAAGGGCGATCTGACGGGGCACTCGACGTGTAACAAAGTGATAAATTTCCCCGGTGATAGTCGACTCGTTGGCTCCATCCTCCGCGTGAAGGTTACTGCGGTTAAGAGTCACTCTCTCTACGGGTCACTGGTTAGCTAAAGACTTCCGGGTGTTCGAGGAACATATGGACGTAGAAGTAAAGATCAGGGGTTTGATGATGGACCCGAACAGCGGTACTCCGATCATTATACTCAAAGATGTGAACAGTGAAATGATGCTGCCAATATGGGTCGGGGCATACGAAGCCAACGCCATCGCCCTGGAGATTGAGAAAATAGCGCCCCAGAGACCTACGACTCACGATCTTTTGCGTAATTTGCTCCTCGAGTTGGGCGCCACGGTTCGCCGCATAGTTATCACCGAGCTGAGGGATAATACTTTTTTCGCCGTCATTGAAATGGTCAAAGGCGGGGGCGAAAAGGTCACACTCGACTCGAGACCGTCTGACGCGATTGCGTTGGCTCTGCGGGTTGATTCCCCCATCTTCGTTAATGAGGCTGTGATGAGTTCGTCCCATGCCGCGCGGAGTGAAGAGGGAATCGAGGCGGAGGAGAATGATGAATGGCCCGATTTAATCGGCGACGCAGGAGATTTACCCATGTAGTTCCAGTACACGCGAGCCACAATTCAGTACCGGCGAGGAGTCATATCTGCGAGCAGTTATAGCAATCGCGAATCAGAAGGGCGGGGTGGGTAAAACCACCACTGCCATCAACTTGGCAGCAGCATTTGCCCAGAAGGGACAGCGTGTCCTGTTACTGGACTTAGACCCGCAGGGGAATAGCTCCATCTCATTTCTGGAACCCCACGTAATTAACCTGTCAGCTTACGAAATGATGGTAGACGGGCAGCAGGGGTGGGAAGGATATATCTATCAAACGCCCATTAAGTTTCTGGATATCATCCCCTCCAGAATAAGCTTGGCTAAATTAGAAGCTAAGCTGGTCGGTGATTTCGACGCCCCTTTCAGGCTCAAAGATCGTCTAGACTCTCTAGAATCCTCTTACGAAGTGATCATCATAGACACCCCGCCCACGCTAGGTCTGATAACGGTTAACGCGCTTGTCGCTGCGACGCACGTATTAATCCCGATACAGTCTTCATTCTTTGCCCTTGAGGGGACCGATGATCTCTTGGAGACCATCGAGAAGGTCAAGGCGCGACCAAATCCGAATTTAAATGTTCTCGGGGCGGTGGTAACTTTACACGACCGGCGTACAACTTTAGCCAGAGAAGTTCATGAACAGGTTCGCAAGGTCTTCGGGGCGCAGTTGTTTGAAACAGTGATCACCAAAAGTGTCAGGTTAGAAGAAGCTCCCGCATATAAGGAGTCTATTTTTACCTTCGCGCCGCACTCCTCCGGGGCGATTGAATATGCAAAACTCTGTGAAGAGGTATTGAGCCGTGTCTAAGAGAGGCTTACCTATGGGTCTGCAAATGCGCCATGATTCGCATTATGTTGAAGAATTGGCAGGGAATCGACCGGTCAGCATCGGACGGTTGATTTCTCCGGACCTGCTCGATCCTAATCCCGACCAGCCCAGAGTAGAACTCGGCGACTTACAAGAATTAATCGCATCGATCAAAGAAAAAGGTGTTTTGGAGCCTTTGCTGGTCAAGCCCTCCAAGGCGACCGGAAGGTGGATGATTATTGCCGGGGAGAGGCGATGGCACGCTTCCAAAGCTGCAGGGTTAAGGGAACTGCCTTGTATAGAAATGGATGTGGATGACCGTGCGGTAGCAGAAATCGCCTTAATCGAAAACATGCAGCGCAAAGACCTGACTGCTTGGGAGGAGGCAGATGGGCTCGCCCTGCTGTGCGAAAAATTTGGTTACACACACGACGACGTCGCTAAAAAGCTTGGGAAGAGTCGGACGACGGTTACTGAAGCACTCTCCATTGCGGCGCTCCCTGAGGAGATACGTGAAGAATGTCGGCGTGCCGACATCACAGCGAAAACTACTCTGTTAGAGATCGTGCGGCAGCCGGACGATCTGGCGATGCGCCAAGTTCTCAGCGAGATGTTAAAGAAAAAACTCAACCGCCAAGAATTGCGGGAGGCGCGCCGGGCTAAACGGGAAGAGGGGGAGGGGATGAAAAGGCGGCGGGAGCCTTTTGTTTTCAGCTCTAATTCACACGAAGATTCCTTTCGCGTGGAAGTACTGTTCCAGGATGGGGTTGTTTCGGAAGGTAGGGTGCGGGGAGCCTTACTTGCAGCGCTTAGTTCACTCCCGGAGAATGAAGGCTGAACGGCGACTTCAAGTTAGATATTATGGCTTGGCTTTGGTACCCGCGGCTTTTTTCTGAAGACTCTTCGCCCACCGTTCAATATGAGGTTCGAAAGGTTTAAATAGGCGCATCCTGAATTTATGTTCGGAACGGCTCCATAGTTTCAGGTGTTTTTCTGTGTAATTACGTATCGACTGCTCCATCTGGCCACGTTTGACAGAGTGGCGTAAAGTTGAATAATAATGCTGCCCGACCAGTGAGATAACAAGGGCAGCCAAGTTACTCTTAAAAGAAAGGCGCAGCATTAAACGTTTTCGCAGAGGCTGAGTTGGGCCAACAAGTATTTCCGTGGAAATCTCGAGCCACGCGGGTTGTGTACCTTGCCTCGGATGATAGAGTGCGGGAATCTCCAGGTTCCGAGCCTTACTTCTAGTATCTTCGATCCGTTGCACGAACCGGATATAACCGAGTCCCCGTAAGTGCTCGCGAGGCAGGACTTTAATGACTCCATCTATCTGAGCATTCAAGTTCTGCGGTACTTTTTCTTCGATATTTTGGTCAAATTTAATTTGCATAAAGAGAATAAACTGTATGTGCAAAGCCAAAATTCGTCAAGGCTGTGGTTGAAGGAGAGTTGATAAAGGAAGGGAGATTTTCGTGCGTGATTACATCAAAGACTATATGGGGTTTTTGCAAGTCGAAAAGGGATTGTCCGAAAATACTTTAAGTAATTATTTGAATGATTTACGACAGTTAGAAAATCACTGTACGTCCTTACAAAAAGAACTTCACAATTTAGATGAAAGAGAATTATCTCAGTGGCTCAGACAACAGTCGCAGTTGGGTTTATCGCCCCGGACAATAGGGCGGCGAATATCCAGCGTGAGGGGTTTCTTCAATTATCTGCAACTCGATGGGCTAATAAAACAAAGTCCGGCTGTGGAGTTGGTTTCACCTCACAGATCAGGACATCTTCCAGCCTGTCTGTCAGAGGATGAAATTGTAGAGCTAATCAGATCTGTAAATACAGAGACCACTGAGGGCATTAGGGATTCCGCATTGCTGGAGTTGCTCTACGCGACGGGTCTAAGGGTTTCCGAGCTTATCAATCTAAAGACCGGCGACATCGAACGCGACCGCGCGCTTCTCAGATGTCGTGGTAAAGGAAATAAGCAAAGATTAGTGCCGATCGGTAAAGATGCATTACAAGCCTTAGAGAGATATTTCTCAATCCGTCATCTACTCTGCGACGGTAAGACCTCAAGGTATCTGTTTGTTAAGAACTCGGGAAGAAATCTGACCAGACAATATGTCTGGAAAATGCTAAACAAATGCGCCAAGAAAATAGGTTTAAATGCGGCTGGTCCGCACACTTGGCGCCATAGTTTTGCCTCACATTTAATCCAGAGAGGAGCAGACTCTCGTGTCGTCCAAGCCCTCCTGGGGCATAGCGATCTCTCTACCACACAAATCTACACGCACTTATCGAAGTCCAATCTACGGGAAACGTTAGATGCATTTCACCCCAGAATCAAGGATAACAGTAGCGTCCGATAATAGATATTATGTAACCAGGGCTTGCTGCCCTCATGTTAAGCTCAATAATAGGAGATATGATTCGGCCCAAACTTGACACCTCTGATTACGGCTGGTAAATTACGCGGTCTTTTAACAGCCCTAAGATAAAGATAAGAGGTATCACCTTGTCAGACAAATCAAGCTACCTGTTTACTTCCGAATCTGTCACTGAAGGACACCCGGACAAAATCGCAGATCAGATCTCGGATGCCATCTTGGATGAAATTTTAAGAACAGACGCTCTAGCACGCGTCGCCTGCGAAACACTCGTTACGACAGGGTTAGTGATGCTCGCCGGCGAAATCACCGCTAATACTTCTATCGACTACCAACGAGTGGCACGTGAAACTGTTAGAGAAATAGGTTACACAAGAGCGAAATACGGTTTTGATTGCGATACTTGCAGCGTCCTGACTGCCATTGACCGGCAGTCTCCGGACATCGCCATGGGAGTCGACACCGGTGGGGCTGGTGACCAG
>JAIVJC010000146.1:0-16738 GCA_020200235.1 Acidobacteriota bacterium
CGCATGACGGTCGTCTGGGTCTTCGGGAGTTTGGGCGCGCTGCTCGTCGTCGCCGGTGTAGTCGTCCCGCCCGCCGCGCGCGCGTTCCACACCGGCTGGATGAAGTTCGCCGTCGCGCTCGGCTACGTGAACAGCCGCGTGCTGTTGACGATCCTCTTCTACGGGGTCTTCATGCCCTACGGCTTCGTCTCGCGCCTCGTGGGGCGCGATCCGCTGGGTCGCCGCAAGGGCGGGCAGCAGACTTACTGGACGACGCGCAAGGTCACGCGGCAGTCAGCCGAGCAGTTCGAGCGACTCTTCTGACGCGCCCGCGGGCGCCGTTCCCGATCACTTGCGACATTTGGAAACGATCCGGCAAGGAGTTTAACGGATGGGCAAACTCTCTCTCGCCAACGAAATCTGGCTCTTCCTCCGCCAGAACAAAAAATACTGGCTGCTCCCGATCATCGTCGTCCTCGTGCTGATGGGCGCGCTCCTCATCTTCGCGCAATCGTCGGCGCTCGCGCCGTTCATCTACACGATCTTCTGAGCCGCGCGAGTCGGGCGCGAAAAAACAGTCGAGCCGCGCGGGCGATCCGGTTGATCGCCCGCGCGGCTCGACTTCGTCAGAGACCGTCTTTGACGTTCTAGGCTTCTTCGACGCGCGAGGCGCGGCGCTTGCGGGCGCGCGCCGCGACGCCAGCCAAGCCCGTGCCCAGCAGGATCATCGTCGCGGGCTCAGGCACCGTGCCCGGAACCGGCTCGCCGACCGTGCTCTGGTCGCCCGGCTGAATCCCCTGGAAGCGCACGGAGATGGCGCGCGCGATCTGCTCGGCGGTCATGCCGGAGAAGTCGCCCGTGATCGTGAAGGTCGCGCTCCCGCCGGGCCCGATGCCCTGCGCGACCGTGCCGCCGCCGAAGTTGCTGCCCGTCAGCAGGGCGAAGTCGAAGACGCCGGCATTAACGCCCGCGCTGGTGACCGCGCCGCCCTGGGCTTCAACGTCCTGCGCGATGGTGAAATTCGAATTCGTCGCGCTGGCGATGGAGTAGGTGTCTGGGCGGTTGCCCGTCAGGTCGAAGCCGAGCGCCGTGATCGAGCCGCTCGAAGAAGTGTTCGTGATGGTGAACGTGAAGGTGTTGCCCGACAGCGTGTAGTTCGAGACGGTAGCGGTAGCGCCGAACCCGCCTCTGAAGTTTACGGGGTCGGCTTTGACGACCGCGCTGAGGGACAAGAGAAACAAGGGGGCGGCGATGCTGAAAAGAGTCTTGCGGAACATGGAATCCTCCTGGGCAACTGGCAATGTCTTCCGGCTCTAGAGTGCTGTGAATTAAGTAGATGCCCAATCGGGCGTGTGTTCCAGAAATTACCTAGCCCTTACCGGCGGGTTTTGAGGCGGGGCGCGGAGGCATAATCTGGCACGCGCGCGTGATTTCTTAGACACACTCGTGCGGACTCCAAGTCATGACGGCGGATGAGGTAGCGCAGCATCTTCTCGTCCGCCTCGTTGTGCGCGCCCGCGGCGGAGACGACGTTCTCCTCGATCATGATCGAGCCCATGTCGTCCGCGCCGAATCGCAGGGCGACCTGACCGAGCCGCAACCCTTGCGTCAGCCACGACGACTGGAAGTGCTCGACGTTGTCGAGGAAGAGGCGCGAGACGGCGAGCATCTTCAAATAGTCGACGCCCGTCGGCTCCTCCTTGATGCGGCGCCCCAGGGCGGTGTTCTCGCGCTGGAACGTCCACGGGATGAACGCCGTGAAGCCGCCCGTCTCGTCCTGAAGATCGCGCACGCGCTGGAGGTGGCGCACGCGGTGCTCGACGCCGTCGCCGATGCCGAACATCATCGTCGCCGTCGAGCGCAAGCCCACGCGGTGAGCCGCGCGCATCACGGCGAGCCACTCGTCGGTCGTGCATTTAGTCGAGACACGCCTGCGCACCTCGTCGTCCAGAATCTCGCCGCCGCCGCCTGGGAGCGAAGACATCCCCGCTGCCTTGAGCCGCGCGAGAATCTCCTCGTAATCGAGTTTCGAGATGAGGTGGATGTTGTGAATCTCCGGCGGCGAGAAGCAGTGGAGCTGAAACTCCGGGTAGCGCGCGTGGAGCGTGCCGAGCAACTCTTCGTACCACTCGATGCCGAAGTCCGGGTGCAAGCCGCCCTGCATCAGCACGCCCGTCCCGCCGAGCGCGATGGTCTCGTCGATCTTCTCGCAGATCTGCTCGACTGTCGTGACGTAGGTGTCGGGCTTGCCGGGGCGGCGGTAGAAGGCGCAGAAGGTGCAGACGACGTTGCAGACGTTCGTGTAGTTGACGTTGCGGTCGATGATGTAGGTGACGACGCCTTCCGGGTGGCGGCGCTTGCGGATCTCGTCCGCCGCGACGCCGATGCGCGCGATGTCGTCGGATTCGAGCAGCGCGGTGCAGTCGTCCGCCGACAGGCGCTCGCCCGCGAGGGCGCGGTCGAGGATGGGTTGGATGTCTCTCGTCATTTCACTCACGATTATTGCCCAGATGGCGCGCGCACGGCAATCACGCTACGGCGGAGGCAGAACGCGAACTGCCGCGACGCCTTTCGCGTTCTGCCGCGACGGCTCGCGCCGCAAGGCTTCCACCGAAGCAGACTCTAAGCGCGCCTGCCTTAGCGCCTCCAGCGCCTCCAGCGTGATGAATAGGTCTCACGCTGGAGACGCTAAGGCGCTAAAGGTACGAAGCTTCGAGCCACACTCTCGAAAGTGAATCAACTCGCGTGCCGTTCGTTTCGCGACTTGCGCACCGCCTGCCGCCGTTCAGCCATCCGAAACATCGAACAGCCGCAGCGGTCTGGCGCGCTCGATCAAGCCGTGCCTGTGCGAGAGGCGGAAGAAGAGTTCGAGCCCGGCGCGCATCTCATCGTCGAGCTCGAAGCAGACGTTTTCCGTGAGGTAAGAGCGCAGCTCCTCGCGCGGCAGGAGGAGTTCCCTCTCATACTCTTCGATGATCTCTTCCAGATGGGCGACTCCCTCGTCGCGCGCGCCCGCGAAGTCGGCGGCGCGCACCGCTTCCGTATCCGACTCGTGCGCCATCCACATCGCGAAGACGAAGCCGAGCCCCGTGTGCTCCCTCCACAGGCTCGCCAGATCGTGTACGTGCAGGCCTTCCTCGCGCGCGAACGTCATCGCCGGATCGCCGATGATGAGCGCCGCGTCCGCCTCGTCGAGCATCGAGCGCACGTCCGGATGCCGAGTCGTCGTCTCAATCTCCTGATCGTAAAACTCGCGGAAGATGACCCGCACGAGCGCGGCGGAAGTGCGCGACGACTCGTCGAGCGCGACCCTGCGCACCTCTCGCAAGTCCGCGCGCCGCGTGGCGAGCACGACGCTGCGCACCGCGCGGCGCGCGCCCACGCACACGCCGGGCACGACCGCGACCTCCGGCAAGCGTTGATACTCGATGACGGGGACGAGCGCCGCGTCGACCTCGCCGCGCGCGAGCATACGCGCGCAGCGCGCCGGGGCGGCGTCCGTGAAGAGTTCGGCGCGGCTCCTTTTCGATCCGCGCGTGTAGCTCCAGATGAGCGGCGCGGAGTTCAAATAGCTCGAAGCCGCGAGGCGCGGCGCGGCGCCGGCCTCGTTCGCGATGAGAATGATTCCCACGGTCGGAAAAGTTTGTCCCGAAGTCTCCTCGCGCGAATGCTAACCCACGCGCCGGCGCGCGGCAAGAAACAGCGTCGCGCCGCAAAGCGCGTCGCAGGCTGTCGCCCGCGCCGGTAATCTTCGCATACGTTGACAGCCCCCGCCCGCGCTCATTACCATCGAGCCGCGAACGCAAGCGTATGCCCATCTTCGACATCAGCGTCGGCATCAGCTCGACCGAGACGCCCGTCTACGCCGGCGACCCCGCCATCGAGATCGTGCAGCACGCGGCGCTCGCGCGCGGCGACGCGGCGAACGTCACGCTGCTGCGCTTCGGGGCGCACACCGCCACGCACGTCGACGCCCCCGCGCACTTCATCGAGGGCGCGCCGAGGGTCGCAGAGCTTTCGCTCGACGCGCTCGTCGGCAGGGCGCGCGTCGTGCGCGTCGGCGAAGAAGTGCGGGCGATCGGCGCGGGCGACGTTGAAGGGCTCGTGCCGCCCGGGACCGAGCGCGTGCTTTTCAAGACGCGCAACTCCGCGTTCTGGGCGGGGCGGCGCGGCGAGTTCCGGGAGGACTTCACTTACATCGACGTCGCGGGAGCGCGCGCGCTCGTCGAGCGGGGCGTGCGCCTCGTCGGGATCGATTACCTGTCGGTCGAGAAGTTCAAGTCCGAAAACTTCGAGACGCACACGACGCTGCTCGCGCGCGGCGTCGTCGTCGTCGAGGGGTTGGATTTGAGCGCGGTCGGCGAGGGCGACTACGAGTTGATCTGCCTGCCGCTGAAGATCGAGGGCGGCACGGGCGACGGCGCGCCCGCCCGCGCGATCCTGCGAACGCTGGATTGAGACGGTGGATTGGGAGTGATTAAGTTGAACGACGATTCCGCGGGGGCGGACGACGCGGGCTACCGCGAGCGCGTCTTCGAGATCGTGCGCCGCATCCCGGCGGGGCGCGTGATGACTTACGGTCAACTCGCCGCCCTGCTCGGCGAGGGCTACACGGCGCGCACGGTCGGCTACGTGATGCACGCGGCTGACGATAAGGTTCCGTGGCAGCGCGTCATCAACGCGCAGGGCGCGTGCTCTACGGGTCGCGTCGTGCTGCCCCCCGATCTCCAGCAGCGGATGCTCGAAGCCGAGGGCGTCTCCTTCGACGCGCGCGGTCGCTGCGATCTCTCGCGCCTGCGCTGGACGCCCGAAGAGTACGCCGCGGCCCGAGACGATACGGACGAGGCGCAGCCCAGTCTCTTCGGAGACTGACCGCCCCCTACACACTTTCAGGAGTAACCCGATGAGCGATCAACTGCCGCAAACCCGCACCCCTTACGCGATCAGCGACGCGCGGTTCTCCGTCTCCGCGCAGATGGTGACGACGGCCTTCGAGCTGCCCGGCTTCCGCGTCCGACAGAACCTCGGCATCGTCCGCGGCATCGTCGTCCGCTCGCGCAACCTCTTCATCAACATCGGCGCGGTTTTCAACCAGATGGTCGGCGGCAACATCACGGCGTGGACGAGCCTCTGCGAGCAGACGCGCCGCGAAGCGTTCGACATCATGGTGCAGCACGCCACCGAATTGGGCGCGAACGCGATCATCGGCGCGCGCTACGACGCGACCGAGCTCGCCACCGGCGTGACGGAGGTTCTCGCCTACGGCACGGCGGTCGTCGTCGATCCGCTCGAAGGCGCGGGGATTTACAACTCTTGAGCGCGGCGCAACTGCCCGGAGAAGATGTCGCGCGGCTGCACGCGGCGTTCGCGCAGGTTCATTACGCGCGGCTGCTCGGCATCGAGATCGTCAGGCTCGAACGCGGCGAAGCAGTCCTCTCGATGCCCGTCCGCCGGGAACTGACGCGCATGGAGGGCATCCTCCACGGCGGCGCGCTCGCGTCGCTGATGGACTCCGCGTCTGCCTTCGCCGTCCTCACGCTGCTCGAACCCGGCGAGCGCACGGTCACGGTTGACCTCACACTCCATTTCATGCGCCCCGTCTCCGAGGGTCGGGTCGAAGCGCGCGGGCGAGTGCTCAAAGCCGGTCGCCGCGTCTTTTCCGTCTCGATAGACGCCACGGATGGGGACGGGAAAACGGTCGCCACCGCCCTGACGACCTATCTGAAGACTACCTAACCCGTTGATTTCAGGGGAATATGGCGACATTCCCCCTGACTTCGCCCCCCCGTAAATTGTCATAGACAAAACCATTTATTTCTGTAAAAATATGTTTGTCATTGCCGCGACCCCCGCGGTATCACACTGAGAGACCTCTTGCCGAGCCCCCTCTCACCCTTCCACAGACGGCTTTCATGCTTTCTCTCTACCAAGCTCTGATCTCACAGCACCCGCGGCAGCTCTCACCGATGCGCTGCGCGGAGCAGACCATCGCGCAGCTTCACCGCTACTTCGAGGACGTGGTGCTGGAGAACAACCTTGCCGCGCTGGTCATCGAGAGTCTGCCTGTGAAAGCCGAGCGCCCGCAGCGCGCGCTCGAGCACATCATGTCAATCGGGCGCTCCGCCCGCCACGCCTTCTTCTTCGCCGCGCCTGACGACGACCTGCGCAACCTGCCACTCCGTCGTGCGAAGGAAGGGGTGCGCCAGCTCGTGCTCCTCGACCGCACGGCGCAGGAGAGGTGGGAAGAACACTTCGTCATCATCGCCGACGCGCGCTTCTCCGCCATCCTGGTCTCGCTGCGCGACAAAGACGCAGAGGGCTCGGACTCAGCCTCCGGCTCCGAGGTCGTCTGGACGTTCGAGCCCGACATCGTCTACTCCGCGCTCGAATACCTGATGGCGCGCGTGACCGCCGAGCGGCTGCCGCAGACGGAGGAGTTCGCCGGGGCGGTGCGCACCTGCATGCCGAAGGCGACCTCGCTGCAACTGACCGTCTCCGTCACGACGAAGCTCGCCCGACTGCTTCAGGAGCAGGCGGCGCGCGAGGTCGCCGTCAACCGCATCGCGTCCGCCATCCGTAGCTCGCTCGAACTGCCGAGCATCCTGCAGACGACCGTCAACGAGGTCGGCAACGCGCTCGGCGCGCAGCACTGCGCCCTGAGAGTCGACGGCGAGCTGGAGCAGCCGCCGACGAACAATTATTACTTCCGCGACGGCAAGCCGGACGAGTCGGCGGTCGACGAGGTGGTTAACGATCTCAACGCCTACCACACCCGCCTGTCGCGCAAGCACAAGAGCTTCGTGCAGGACGGCCGCGATCAGGCGAACGCCGAGGGGCAGGACGAGACGCGACCCGTCGCCGTCGTGCCGCTCGTCTACCAGCTCCGCTTCATGGGCGCGCTGATGGTGCGCTCGGACGACTCCAAGCGCATCTGGCAGGAGAGCGAGCTGCTCCTGCTGCGCACGGTCGCCGACCAGGTCGCCGTCGCCGTCAACCACGCACGGCTCTACGAGAAGCAGCAGCAGCTCGCCCTGACCGACAGCCTGACGGGCTGCGTCAACCGCCGCTCCTTCGAGATGCAGCTGGAGCGCGACCTGCGACTCGCGACGCGGATGCGCCAGCCCGTCTCCCTCATCATGCTCGACATCGATCACTTCAAGCGCGTCAACGACACGCACGGGCACGACGCGGGCGACGCGGCGCTGCGCTTCCTCGCCGACGTTCTGCGCGACGAGCTGCGTGGGGTGGACACGGCGGCGCGGTACGGCGGCGAGGAGTTCGCCGTCATCCTGCCGCAGGCGAACCTCGAAGGCGCGCTCATCGTCGCCGAGCGGCTGCGCGCGCGCCTCGAAAGCACGGACATCCCCGGCATCGGTCGCATCACCGCCTCCTTCGGCATCGCCACCTTCCCGCTGCACGCCAACTCGCGCAACCAGCTCGTCTCCGCCGCCGACCGCGCCCTCTACGAGGCGAAGCGCGAGGGGCGCAACCGCGTCCGCACGCCCGACACCGAGCCGCGCGAGGTGTCCGACGAGATGTTCGACGTGGTGCGCGAGACGCCGATGAACGAGGCTGAGACGAACGCCGCCGCGCCCGTCGTCTAGCGCGCACTGCTCATGCCTTCCGGAGCGTGATGTCCTCGCCGCGCGCCGACCGCGACTCCTTCCCAGACTCCCGCCCGCCAACAATTCGAAGACAGACCGGGTCAAGCCTGTAGGTTTGGCTTTGCGTGGAAAATCGCGCATCATAGGCGCGCGAGATTTTTCATCCAGAGTCGTATCCGGGCTTGGCGTCCGTCTGTCTTCGCGATGCAAGAGTTAAGAAAGTTCGCGCTCTATTTCCGCCCGTACAAAACGCACCTCGCCGTCGGCATCCTGTGCATCCTCGCGTCCGTCCTCACGGGGCTCTACATCCCGAAGCTGGTGGGGCAAGCCGTGGACGAATTGCGCGGCAACGTAACGTGGGCGATCCTGACGCGCCTCGCGCTGACGATCCTCGGCGTGAGCCTCGTCAGCGGGATCTTCCTCTTCCTCCAGCGCCGCATCATCATCAACATGTCGCGCCACGTCGAGTACGACCTGCGCCGCGACTTCTACGCGCACCTCCAGCGGATGCCGCTCTCCTTCTTCCAGGCGAACCGCATCGGCGATCTGATGGCGCGCGCGACGAACGACCTCGCCGCGGTGCGCCAGCTCGCGGGCCCGATGATCATGTACACGCTCCAGACGGTCTTCGTCGTCGTGTTCATCCTCCCGCTGATGCTGCGGATTAGCGTGCGACTCACCCTGCTTTTGTTCGTCACGATGCCGCTCGTCTCCCTGACGGTGAAATACTTCGGGCAGCAGGTGCACGCGCGGTTCGAGAAGATTCAGGAGTTCTTCTCGCAGATTTCGGCGCGCGCCCAGGAGAATTTCACGGGCGTGCGGGTCGTGCGCGCCTACGCGCAGGAGGGGGCGGAGATCGCCGTCTTCAACAGCCTCAACCGCGAGTACGCCGAGCGGAACCTGAGCCTCGTGCGCATCGAGGCGATGATGCGGCCGCTGCTGCAATTCCTGATCGGGCTCGGCTACGTCCTCATCCTCTGGTACGGCGGCTCGCTCGCCGTGCGCGGCTCGATCTCGGTCGGGCAGTTCACGGAGTTCAGCCTCTACCTGACGCGGCTCATCTGGCCCCTCATTGCGCTCGGCTACGTCGTCAACCTCTACCAGCGCGGCACGGCGAGCCTCAAACGCATGAACGCGATCTTCGCCACCGAGCCCGCGATCAAGGACGAGCCCGGCGTCAGGGGGCAGCCGCAGATCAAGGGGCGCATCGAGTTTCGCGACCTGCACTTCCGTTACGGCGAGAGCCTGCCCGAAGTGCTGCGCGGCATCGACCTGACGATCGAAGCCGGGCAGACGGTCGCCTTCGTCGGTCGCACGGGGACGGGCAAGTCGACGCTGATGAACCTGATCTCGCGCCTGCTCGACCCGCCGCCGGGGGCGGTCTTCGCCGACGGCGTCGACGTGCGCGACTACCCGCTCGAGCAGTTGCGCTCGGCGGTGGGCTACGTGCCGCAGGAGACGTTCCTCTTCAGCGACGCGCTCGCCGAGAACATCGCGTTCGGCGTCGAGCGCGCGGAGCGCGCCGAGGTGGAGTGGGCTGCCGAGATCGCCGGGCTCTCGGGCGACGTGCGCGGCTTCCCCGAGGGCTTCGACACGCTGGTCGGCGAGCGCGGCATCACGCTCTCCGGCGGGCAGAAGCAGCGCACGGCGATCGCGCGCGCCGTCATGCGCCAGCCGCGGATTCTCATCCTCGACGACGCGCTCTCGAGCGTGGACACTTACACCGAGGAGAAAATCCTCGCGCAGTTGCGCGGCGTGATGCGCGAGCGCACGAGCCTCATCGTCTCGCACCGCGTCTCGACCGTGCGCGACGCCGATCTGATCTGCGTCCTCGACGAGGGGCACATCGTCGAGCGCGGCACGCACGACGAGCTGCTCGCGCGCGGGGGCGAATACGCGGCGCTGTACGAACGGCAACTGCTCGAAGAAGAGTTGGCGGCGAGCTGATCGTTAGGATGAGACTCGCGGAGGCTGAAGCCATGATGGAGAGACCGACGCAGCAGCTCGCGGGCGCGCGCTTCCGCGGACTGACGATCATCTGGGGCGCGCAGTTCTTCTCGCTCCTGATGTTCTACGGGCTCACGCGGCTCGCGCCGGTTGGGGAGCGCGCGGGCGGAGACCGGACGCTGCCGCTCGCGCTCGCCGCGATCGCGCTGACGGCTTTCGCCGCCTCGTTCTTCGTCAAGTCGATGCTCGTCGCCCGCGCGGTCGCGACCCGGCGGCCCGAAGCCGTCACGTCGGGCTACATCGTCGCCTTCGCGCTCTGCGAGGCGTGCGCGCTCATGGGTCTCGTCGCGCACTTCACGACGGGCGCGCGCGAGGCGATCTACTTCTTCGCAGCGGCGGCGCTCGGCTTCCTGCTGCACTTCCCGCGGCGGCGGCACTTCGAGGAGTCGGCGGGCGACGCCGGGCAGAACTTCGACGCAATTATTTGATCATTGTCGTTAACGATTTTCCGAACCAGTTATGTCAACCGCGGTCAAGCAGTTTCACGAGGAAGAGGCGATCGGCAAGTCCTACGACTCGCAGATCGCGCGCCGCCTGATGCGCTACCTGCGCCCTTACGTGCGCCTGCTCGCGCCCGCGCTCCTGCTCACGCTGACGCTCAACGGCTTGAACGTCCTCTACCCGAAGTTCATGCAGTGGGCCATCGACTGGCGCATCATCCCGGCGCACGAGGGGCGTCTCCCCGCCGAGTCAGCCGTCAGCGGTCTCGTCTGGCTCGCGCTCGCCGCGCTCGGCGTGCGCCTGCTCGTCTTCGTCTTCTCCTACGTGCAGTCCGTCCTGCTCAACACCGTCGGTCAGCGGGTGATGTACGACCTGCGCAGCGAGCTCTACGGGAAGCTCCAGCACCAGGAGGTCGCCTACTTCGATCGCCACCCCGTCGGGCGTATCATGACGCGGCTCACGTCGGACGTGGACGCCTTGAACGAGCTGTTCACCTCGGGCATCACCGAGGTCCTGGGCGACGTGGTGATGATCTTCGCCATCGTCGGCATCATGCTCTGGATGGACTGGCGGCTGACGCTCGTCACGCTCGTCACCGTGCCGCTCCTCTTCGCCGCGACGACCTGGTTCCGCAAGCACGCGCGGCGCGGCTACGACGCCGTCCGCACCCGGCTCGCGCGCATCAACTCGTTTTTGCAGGAGCACCTGTCGGGCGCGCAGACCGTGCAGATCTTCAACCGCGAGCGCAAGTCCAACGCGCAGTTTCACGAGCTCAACGACTCGTACCGCAACGCGAACGTCGAGACGATCTTCTACTACGCGGTCTTCTTCCCGCTCGTCGATCTCATCGGGGCGGTCGGCATCGCGCTCGTCATCTGGTACGGCGGCTACCGCGTGATGCAGACCGGCGGGACGCTCTTGACGCTCGGCGCGCTCGTCGCCTTCATCCAGTACTCGCAGGCGCTCTTCCAGCCGATCCGCGACATCTCCGACAAGTACAACGTGCTGCAAGCCGCGATGGTCGCCGCGCACCGCATCTTCCGCACGCTCGATCAGCCCGTGCTCGTGCTCTCGCCCGCCGAGCCCAAGCGTTCGGGTCGCGCGCGCGGGCGCATCGAGTTCGAGCGAGTCTGGTTCGCCTACAAGGACGAGGACTGGGTGCTGAAGGACGTTTCCTTCACGGTCGAGCCCGGTCAGTCGGTCGCGCTCGTCGGTCACACGGGATCGGGCAAGACGACGATCACGAACCTCCTGATGCGCTTCTACGACGTGCAGCGCGGGCGCGTCCTGCTCGACGGCGTCGACGTGAGGGAGTGGGACTTGAAAGCGTTGCGCGAGAACTTCGCGGTCGTGCTCCAGGACGTGTTCCTCTTCAGCGGGACGATCGAGAGCAACATCCGTCTGGGGCGCGAGGCGATCGCCGAAGAGCGCGTGGAGTGGGCGGCGCGCGAGGTGCACGCCGACGAGTTCATCCGCCGGCTGCCGGAAAACTACAAGGCGGAGGTGCGCGAGCGCGGCGCGGGGCTCTCGGTCGGGCAGAAGCAGCTCATCAGCTTCGCCCGCGCCCTCGCCTTCGACCCCGCGCTCCTGATACTCGACGAGGCGACCAGCTCCATCGACACGGAGACCGAGCAGCTCATCCAGCAAGCCATCGAGCGCGTGATGCGCGACCGCACGTCAATCGTCGTCGCGCACCGGCTCTCGACCATCCAGCGCGCAGACCGGATCGTCGTCCTCCACCACGGCGAAATCCGCGAGATGGGCACGCACCAGGAGCTGCTCACGCTGCGCGGTCTCTACTGGCGACTCTACAAGCTTCAGTACGCCGACCGCTCGCGCGACGACGGCGCGGCGCCGGACTTCACGAGCGGGCAGTTGCAGTACGGAGACTGAGAAGAATTGCGGAATGCGGATTCCGGATTGCGGATTGAAAAGACGATTTGTCTTCTAATCCGCAATCCGAAATCCGCATTCCGCAATTGGAGAATCCGCATTCCGCAATGCCGTTTAGGGCTTCGGCGCGGCGGGCATGACGAAGACGCCCGCGTCCACGGGCGCGTTCGCCTTGATGTCGGTGAACTTGCGGATCGTGAACGGGTTGTTGGGGTTGGTGCCGGAGGTTCGGACCGTGAAGGGCATCTTCACGCCGTCAACGTCGCGGTAGTCTTCGTAATCGACCTGTTCGGGCACGTCGTTGAGGAAGAGCGAGCGGACGGTGAGCTGCCGCAGGAGCAGCCCCGTCTGCTGATCGAAGTAGAAGAGCTGCCGGACGTTCGGCGCGGGCTTCGTTTCGAGCACCCACGCCGTAGCGTCGCCGACGCGCCCGCGACCCACCAGGCGCATCTGCGGGAACGGCTCTGCGACCTTGATCGGCATGAGGTAGCGCGAGACGTTTCTCAACTCCGCCAGCTCCGCCGCGTTCAGCTCTCGCGCGCCGCGCGCGTTGGTCGTCCAGCCGGTCGCGCCGTTGATGCCCTGCCTGAGCTCGCCCGCGGGCTGCTGCCCCTGCGCCGGGATCGCCGCCACGATGTAGAGCTTGTCCGGATCGGCGAAGGTCACTTCGTAGGCAGCGGCTCCGCCGCGCGCGCCCTCGCGCGTGCCGCGCATGACACGCGTCTTCAACTTCGCGATAGCCTCACGACCGCCGACCGCCGCGACGTACTTCGCCAGCACCTCTTCCGCCGTCGGTCGCGGGGCTTGAGCTGCCGTCTGACCGCCGGGAGCGCCGCCGGTCGCGGCTTGTCCGCCCTGCGGCGCAGGTGCGCCGGGCTGCGCGCCGGGTGCGCCGCCGGCTGGAGGCTGACCGCCGGGTGCGCCCGCGGCACGCTCCGGCGCGGCGAACGGCAGGCGCGGGAGGTGCGGCGCGCCGCTCCGACCCTGATGGCAGGTGTAGCAGCTGATGCGCTCGCCGCCCAAGTTCGCGAGGTAGCGGCTGTTCATGTCCAGCTGCATCTGGATCATGCGCCGCGCGATCTGCTTGTGATCCTTGTCGTCCTTCTCGAACTGCTGCACGACGTGGCAGAAGTCGCACCTGACGCCGAGCGAAGACGCCATGAACTCCATGGTGGGCTGGAGCTGATCCGACGGCATCCCCTTCAACACCTGGATGTTTTTGAAGACCTGTTCGGCGGGCACGTCCGACGACGGCTGCTGTCGCGGCGGTTGCTGCGGCTGACCCGCGCCGGCGGTCTGCTGCGCGCCCGACTTGAACGTCACGCCCGCGACGAAGAGGCACGCGAACAGCGCGACGAGGGCGAGCCTCAAGTTACGTCCGAGATTCTTTGACCCCACGAGATGTGCTCCTTTGAAGAATTTGAGGAGGATGATAGCACGAGCTTTACATCGACAAGCGAATCCGCGGGGGGCGAATGACGATTCGCCCCCCGCGGCTCGTGCTGACTTTGATTTCCGCGATTTCCGCCGCCGCGCCGCCGCGCCAATCTCGGTCGCGCTAACTTCCGGTCGTCCCGCCGTCCTCGCCAGCCGCGGCGTTCTTCACTTTATCTTCCTTGCCCGCGCGCGGCTTGATCGGCAACAGGCTCTCGAAAGATTGCATGATTTGCAGGTACATCTGCGTCTCGCGCGGGATGAGCGTGCGCCACGCGGAGCCGCCGCGCCGGATGTAGGAGCCGAGCCTGGCGGGGTTCGAGTTGTAGCCCGCGGCGATCAGCTCCTGCTTGGTGGCGATTCCTGTGAGCAGCGCGTCGGAGACGTCGGGGTTGAGGTTCAGCTCGCCCCACGTGTCGCGTATGTAGAGCAGCATCGCTTCGAGCGCGTTGCCGTGGTTGCGCATCCCCAAAACGAAGTCCGGGTTCAAGCCGACCGCCGGGTAGCGCTGCCGAAGCATCTGGTACGTCCAGGGGATCATCTGCACCATGCCGCCCGCCCCGGCGGTCGAGACGGAGTAGCGGTAGGTGTCCAGCTCGTTCAGCGCGTAGAGAGCGTAGACCTCTTCGAAGAGCGGGCGGCGCGAGTCTTTGCGGAAGCGCTCGTGATCGACGTGCTCGACGAGGCAGAGCCGCTCCGCCATGTCCAGAATCTCCGGCGCGATGTTGATGCCCTTCTGCTTGAGCCGCGCCGCCGCGAGATCGACCATCGTCCGCACGTATGCCTGCCCCGTCTTGACCAGCTCCGGCGAGAGCAGCGCCGGGTGCGCCGAGGTGTAGTAAGCCATCTCGCGGTAGCGACCGAATTTTTCTATCGGGTACTCGATCATCAGCGGCATCAGCTGGCGACCGCTGAGATCTGAGACGACGACCGCGGTGTTCACGTAATTCGGTCTGACGACGCGCACGCGCAAGGGGGTTCCGAGCGAAGACGAGAGCGTGACCTCCGCGCCCGGCTGCAACAGGGTGTCCTTCGGCATCGTCATCAGGTGGAGCTTCGAGCCTTCGGGATCGAGCGCGGCGAGCGTGACGAACGTGAGCGGGGGCGACGCCATCGCCTGCGGCGTCAGGCGCGTCTTGAAGGCGCGCTGCGCCTCTTCGCGTTGCGCGCGAATCTTGTTCGGCGCGAGCGGCTCGACGGGCTGGAGCGGCAGGGGCGCGACGGGCACGACGGGCACGACGACGGGCGCGCTCGACTGCGCGGGTTGCGGCGACGCCGCCGCGCCCGTCTGCTGCGGCGGAGTCTGCGTCGGGACTGCGGACGGCACCGCCGCGGCGGGCTGTCTCGTCGCGGGCTGCGGCGACGGCGGCTGCTGCGCGGGCGAGACGGTCTGCGTCGTCTGTGCCGGGGTCGGCGTCGCGGCGACGGTGCGCGGGCGCGTGAAAGTTGGGGAGGCTGGGGTCTGCGTCTCTTGCGCGCGCGCGACGGGGGCGGACGCGAGCAGTGCGAACGACAGGAGGAATTTCGATCTCATTGACTTCCCTTTACGGCTGCCTGATGACTAGCGGCGGGAGGACCCACTTAAGATTCGCGCCCGGGCGGCTCGGTTGTCAACCGTTTTTATGGGCGCGGAGGGGGGCGTAGCTCGTCAGGTTGATCGGTTACAACTCAGCCAGGCTGCCCGCGACGGCGCTCGCGGCGGAGGCGGCAACGTCGCGCAACTCGCCCTCGCCGTGGAGCAGGCGCGCGCGCGCCGCCATCATGTAGCCGACGCTCATGCCGAGGCTCGCGTCCAGCTCCCACAGCTCGCGGCCGAGCGCGCGCTCGCAGGCTCGCGCGAACGCGGGCTCCAACTCGTCGTGCGCCGCGTCCAAGCCCTCGACGAAGATCAGCTCGCTCTCGCGCCCGGCGCGCGCGAGTCGCCGCACGTGCTCGCGCAGCCGCTGGCGCGCGTCGTCGGGCACTTTGCCGCTCGCGATGACGACGAGGTGCGCGTCTTCGGCGGTCGTCAGAGAAGTCGGCACGACGACCTCTTCAGCCTGCTCGTCCCCCACGCTCGCGCCGCACTCGCTACACACCGCGTTGCCGAGGACGGCGAGCGCGTCGGGCGAGGGCAGGCGGAAGAGCGCGCGGCCAGCCTTGCGGCAGCTCACCAGAATCTCGCGGCGGACGAGCCCCGCTTCGGTGAACCTCCTGAGCAGCGGCTCGGGGACGGACTCGCCGCCCTCGCCGTCGCGCAGGCTGGGCGAGCGCCCGTCCTGGTGAGAGTTGTGGAGGCGGCTCAGCCAGCGGCGCGCCTCGGAATCTTCGAGCATCCCCGCGGCGCGCAGCCAGCCCTCGACCATCTCGCCGCGCGTCGCGAGCAGCGGGGCGCCCTCGTCTGCGGCGAAGCGCGCGAAACTCTCCGGCACGTTCGAGTCGCGCGCGCGCCACTCTCCGACGCCCGCCGCGCCCGAGCCGTTCGCCCCCTCGCCCGCCGCGCCGCCGCCGCCGGCCGCGAGCCGCAGCGAGTCGGCCACGTTCTGACAGAACTCTTCGAGCTTCTGCGCGGGGTCTGCCGTCTCCGTCTCGTAGACGATGCCGGCGCGCACGCCCGCCGCGCCGCCGTCCGCGTCGCCGAAGACGATGAAGTGCGCGTAGTCGCGGAAGCAGAACAGATCGCCGCGCACGTAGGGCGCGTCGCCCTCCGCCTCCATGCGTGCCGCCGCCGCCGCCTCCAGCTCGCGCGCCCGCTCCGACTTCAAGAGCGCGAGCTCGAAGAGGTTGAGCCGCGCCGTCCGCACCAGCGGCGTGAGCCCGCGGTCTTCGAGTTTCTCCAGAAGCGCAGTGCGCGTCGCGCCGTCGACCTGACGATCAAGAATTTTGCTCTCGACGAATAACATGCTCACCAGACACCTCTTTCACGGTCGCGCATCCTACCACGAAGCGAATCGCGACGAAAAAGATTTCTCTCTAATTCAGTCCCACACGTAAGCCGACCGACATTTGACGCCCGATGGCGTACCATCTCCCCACACTTCGTTCAACCTGATTCATTCCCGGCACCTATTCGTGCCGCCTTTCCGTCCAGACGTTGCGAAGATTTTATGCCCTGTCACGAAACAGTCACATTGCCCCTTGTGGCTCACGCCCCGCGCCGGTAAGATGCTTTTGCTGCACAAATTGCAGCGTCAATACCCACCGCAAGACCCCAAAGCAGTTTAAAGTTTGGCGAAGGAAAAGGACGACCCCCGGTCTATGTTCGTGCAGAAGAAGTTCCCCCTCTGGCTCGCAGCCTGTCTCTCGCTCTGCTCGCTCGCGGCGGACGCCGCCGCCCAGAACGATTCCCTGCGCCCGCGTCAGGTAGCGCAGGCGGTTGCGCCCGACGGCGCGCCCCGCCT
>JAIVJC010000146.1:16850-39244 GCA_020200235.1 Acidobacteriota bacterium
GTGCAGTACTCGACCTTCAACGACTACTGGACGAGCCGCATCGTCGGCTACCGCCGCGTGCCGCTGCCCGCGCCCGCGCTGGCTGAGTAGCGACCACAATCGATCCGAAAAATTTCAAGAGCCGACTCGCCACGCGCGTGGCGAGTCGGCTCTTAAAGTTTTACCCGATGACGACGACGCGCGCGCGCGCCCGCGGACGCCGCGACTCACTTGAGCTTGGCGGGGACGAAGCCCGCGCGCTGCTCGCTCTCGCGCGCCTCCCACACGGCGACGATCTTTTCGACGACGACGTAACACAACTGCCCCTCGTCGTCCTTCAGGTAGAGCACGCCGCCCTCGACCTTCAGGACCTCCCCGCGCAGCCTCGCGCTCCCGCCGCAGAAAACGTCCAGACGGCTCCCCGTCTTGTTCGACAGAAACTCTTCCATCATTCCCTCCTCAAAAGCCGTAAACCGGCAACGGTGACGGGTGACAGGTCAGACAAGAGCTGTTAGCTATTAGCCATTAGCTATTAGCTAACAGCTTCTCTGACCTGTCACGTGTCACGGTTTACTCGTCACTGCTTTTCCGGCGTCCACACCCAGACGCGCTCGCCCGCCCGGGTGTCGGCGTCCTCTTTCTTCGTCGTCTCGCGGAAAGTGATCTGGACGAGCGGCAGCGCGTCCACGTCGTCCTGCTGTCGGCGCTCGAACTGGATCATGTCGTAGTAGACGCAGCGCGCGCGGTCGGGGTACTCGCGGCAGACCGCGGGGCGCGACTGGTAGATCGAGCAGTTGCGCTTGACGGGGTCGAGGAACTGGCACGACTCGCCCAGCACCGGATCGGGCGTGCGCTTGAGCACGCGCTCCTTCTCCCAGTTGGTCGTGTAGCGCCGGTAGGCGGTCTCGTAGGAGACGCCGAAATGTTTCGCCAGCCGGTTGATGTCGCGCTTCGTCACCTGCACGCGCACGTAGATCGAGCAGCAGTAGCCCGGACACTTCGAGCAGTCGAAGTAGACGCGCGGCTGATCGTCCTTGATCGTATTTCCCATCAGACCTCTCGAACGGCGCGTTGCCCTTAACTGCCGACTCGCTTAAATGCTCTGAACTCGACGAACAAGGCGATGACGAGAAGCGCCACCGCAAAGTACGGCGACCAAGACCTGTCGGAGAAGACGATAGCCGAAACGACTCCCGCAACTCCCAACAGCGCCCCGAAGACAAAGAGAAAGGGGCGGGCCATTGTGACTTCCGGCTCGTCGTCTAAAGTCTGCCGAGCGTCCTCTTGCTTCATGCCGTCACCGCCTTTCCGACTTCTCGTATTCCGCCATTAACAGATTCATCAGCTCGCCGCGCCTCTCGTAGAGCCGCTTCAGCGGGCGCGGCTCGTGGCGGGCGAGGGCGTAAGCCGTGATGAGCGGCAGCGCGACGGTCGAATCGACGTAGCAGACGACGGCGTCTGGCAGACGGTCGGGATCGACCTTGCCCCACGAGACCGCCTCACCCGGCGTCGCGCCGGAATTGTGGACGACGATGCCGTTGGCGACGAAGTTTCGAGTGCGCTTGACGCTCATGTCATAGACCGGGACGACAACCCCTGTCGGCTCGACCGAGACGACTTTGTGATTGTCGGCGTAGCGTTCGCGGATTTCCTCCCTCGTGATGCCGAACATTTTGAGCCTGCGGTCAAGCGTGCGCCAATCTATGTGCAGGACTTCGCACGCCTTATTGATGCGCCCACCCGACTCGATCAGCGCCGCCCTAACGCACTCTTCGTTAATCTGGTGCTTGAAGCGCGGGTTCGCTTCGAGGCGGAATTTTTCGCGCCACTCCTCGCGCTCCCGTGGGGAGAGGTTTTGAAATCGCTCAAGGGTCTGGCGTCGCGTCTGCTCTCGCCGCTCCTCCTGCTCGCCCTCCGGTAACTGGCTGAACCACTCACGCGCACGCCGCCTGCGATATTCGCGCACCGCCCCGTCCGCGCTCAGAATCTCTTGCCGCTTCTTCTCTTTGTACCCCGCTAGTTCTTCGGGCGACAGGCCGTCCCAGAACTTGCGTGAGATTTGTCTGGCGACCCCGCTCTTCATCCTCTGGCGGTGGAGTTCGCCCCACTGCCGCCTTTCTTCCTCGGTCTTCCTCTGCCATTCCAGCTTTCGGTGGTTGGCGACATGGGTGCGGTAGTGCTCGGGGGCGAGGTTGTCGAGATTGTTGTTCAGGTGGTTGTGATCCAAGTGGTGCGCCACTTCGTGCGGCTCAAGTTTTCTGCCGAGCGCAAACTCCAACAGGTAACGGTGTTCGGGGATCGTCTTGCCCACGCCCAGGCCGATCTGGCGGTAGCCGTCGGCCGAGTAGGAGGTGTTGAAGGCTTTGAGTCCTACCCCATCCTTCAACGCCTTCAAAGGCTTGTAAGAACCGTTGCTGAGCATGATCAGATGATCGGGAGTCGCCAGCAACTCGCCCTCTCTATACTTCTCCTTCCTCGTACCCGTGTACCAGCCGAACCGCAGACGCCAGACTTCCTGCTCGCCCGTGCGCCACACCTTTTCCACTGCCGACAGGACGATCTTCTTTTGCTCATGGTCGTACGAGTAGGCGTGGAAGCCCGACTCGCCCACCAGTTGTTCGACCGGCACGCCGTCCGGGAATTTACTTAAATCTCTCGGCACGTCTATATGTGTGCCTTCAGCCACGCACAACCCACCCGTGTCAGGGCGCGCGTCCGTCACCTGCAAGAAGTAGTCGTGCCCGCGCTCGTCGATGCCGAGGACTTCCTGAATCTGCGGCTCGGTCTGGAGCATGAAGTTTTTGGGCGAGCCGCCGCCGAGGATGAAGACCGCCGACTTGCCGCCGTGTTTCTTGCCCCGGTCGCCTCGTCCGTGAATCGCGCCGCGCTTGGCGGCGAGCACGATTGCCGCGGTCTCGTTCACGTCGAGCGACGGATCGAAGGCGAGCTTGTTGCCCTGCAGAGCCTTCGCCGCGACGTTCATGCCGATGGAAGAGTCGCCGGGCGAAGAGGTGTAGAGCGGCACGCCGAACTCGTAAGCCGCGGCGAGCAGAGACTTGTATTCCAGCCCCAGCTTCAGCTCGCGCTCGCGGACGTACTTGCCGCACAGGTAGTGGAACTCGGCGGTCGACATCGCGCGCTGGAACTCCTCGCCCTCGATGACGCGGCGGAAGAAGGCGTCTGTGTCGAGGAGCACGGAGTAGTCGAAGAAGATGTCGTAGATGCGGACGACCTCCTCCTCGCGCAGCGTGATGTCGGAAGTCTGCGCGTTGCCCTGGTGGAGCGCGAGCCCGATGCCGAAGTGCGTGTCGTGGTAGAGGTTCGCGCCCGTCGTGATGATCCAGTCGACGAAGCCCGCACGCAGCAGCGGGATCAGCGCGGAGATGCCTAATCCCGCCGGGGTGAGAGCGCCGGTGATCGAGAGCCCGACCGTCACGTCCGGCTCCAGCATCTTGCGCGCGAAGAGCTGGCACGCCTCGCGCAGTCGCGCCGCGTTGTAGGCGAGGAACGTCTCGTCGATCAAATCGGCGAGCGCGAGGTCGCCCGTGATCGCACGCGGGTCGATCTTACGCCCCGACAGGTGCTTGCTCAGTTTCTTCTTCGGCATTCGACTCAATATAAACGGAGAACGATGAATTATGAACGATGAACGATGAACGAAAGACAAAAGACAGTCGCTTGACGTTCATCATTCATCGTTTTGCGTTCATCGTTACTATTCACTCCGCCCCCGCGGCCTTCTCTTCGGCACGTTTCAGGCGCAGCCGACCGATGCGCCGCTCGTCGGCTTCTAACACTTCCACGTCGAGACCGCGGAAGGTGAGGCGCGCGCCCGGTCGCGGGACTTGACCGAGCTCGTTGATGACGAGTCCGGCGATGGTCGTGAAGTCGTCGTCCTCGATCTCGAAGTCGAACAGCCTCTCGATCTTGCCGACCTCGGTCGAGCCCAGGACTTCGTAGTACCCTTCGCCCGCCTCGACGATCTCTACCACGTCCTCGGCTTCCGTGTCCTCGTCCTCGATCTCGCCGACGATCTCTTCGAGGATGTCTTCGACGGTGACCAGGCCCGCGACGCCGCCGTACTCGTCGATCACCATCGCGAGCTGCACGTGCGCCTTCTGCATCTCCTCCAGAAGCTCCGCGACGGGCTTCGTCGCGGGCACGAAGTAGGTGGGCCGGACGAGCGAGGCGACGGCGTCCTCCTCGCGCCCCTCGACCCAGCATTGCAGGATGTCGCGGACGTAGACCAGCCCCTCGACGTTGTCGATCTGCTCGCGGTAGACGGGCAGGCGCGAGTACTTCGACTCGACCATCAGATCGCGCACCTCGCGCACGGTGGCGGCGGCGACGACGGCGACGATGTCCGTGCGCGGCGTCATCACCTCGTTGACGCGCGTGTCGCCGAACTCGATGATCGAGTGGATCAGCTCGCCCTCTTCCTCCTCGATGATGCCTTCCTCTTCGCCCACGTCGATGAGCGCCTGCAGGTCGTCGCCGTCGTCCTCGTCTTCGTCGGCGCCGCCCTCGACCTGCTGCTGCTCCGCCCTGCGCTGGCGATCGGTCTTCCCGAACCACGCGAAGGCGACCAGCGAGAGCGGGCGGTAGAGCGGGCGCAGGACGGGCAGGAGCCGGCGCAGCGTCGCCTCGGGTCTGCGCGCCGCGACGACTCGCGGGATGACCTGACGCGCGAGCGCCGTCGCGCCGAGCGCGACGAGGAACGCCGACGCGTGCGCGACCGAAGGCGACAGGTTCTCGAAAGAGGACGACTGGTAGAGCGTGACGAGCGCGGCGTGGAAGACGAGGAACGAGATCGCGACGACGAGGATGAGGATCGAGACGGTGAGCGTGTGGCGGAAGCGCGAGCGGTTTTCGAGAATCTCGCCGAGGAAGGTGGAGACGCCGCCGCCGCGCGGCTCCTCCTCCGCGTCGCCGATCAGCCGGCGCAACCCCACGTCGCTCAACTCGCCGAACGCCACGTCCACCAGCGACAAAAACGTCAGCGCGACGAGCAGCAAGCACGCGATCAGTATCTCGATTGCCATAACGGTTAGCTGTTAGCTATGAGCTATTAGCAGTTAGCCAGACAAACCCGGTTCGAGTCGCACCCGAAGGGCTGCATCTCATCAGGCTATCTGGCTAACAGCTAATGGCTAACGGCTAACGGCTATCATACTCCAAGACGGCGGCGCAGTCGCAGTTCGAGCGCGTTCATCTCGCCGCCGTCGGTCTCGTGATCGTAGCCGCACAGGTGCAGCAGCCCGTGGAGGATGAGCTGCGCGATCTCCGCCTGCTCGACCGAGATGACCACGTCGCCGAGCGTCGCCCCTGCCACCCTTTCAAACTCCGCCTGCTCGACCGGGAACGAGAGCACGTCGGTCGTCGCGTTGCGCCCGCGGAACTTCCTGTTCAGCCCGCGCATCGCGCGGTCAGAGACGAACACGACGGTCGCCCCCTGCTCCCCCGCCCCGATCTTCTTCAAAGCCGCCGCCGCGAAGCCGCGCCAACGCTCCCCGTCCAACGCCACGCGCCGCTGCTTATTTACCACTTCGATCATCGTGACGGGCAAACCACGACGGGTGACAGTCAGGAACAGGTCTTACTCGTCACCTGTCACCCGTCACCTGTCACGCCTAGAGGTTGCTCTTGCTCGCGTGCTCTTCGTAGGCGCGGACGATCATCTGGACGAGGCGGTGGCGCACCACATCTTTCTCGGTGAAGTAGACGAACTCGATGCCTTCGACCTTCGAGAGCACGCGCTCGGCTTCGACGAGCCCGCTGCGCTTGCCCGTCGGGAGATCGATCTGCGTCACGTCGCCCGTGATGACCGCCTTCGAGCCGAAGCCGATGCGCGTCAAAAACATCTTCATCTGCTCGCCCGTCGTGTTCTGCGCCTCGTCTAAGATGATGAAGGCGTCCGCGAGCGTGTTGTGAGTCAAAATGAAGTCGTCGGTAACATAGAGCGCGTCGGGCGCGGCGACGCTGATGCACTGCGTCTCCTGCGATCCGACGGGCTCGATGTTTTTGATGAAGCGCATCGGGCGACCGCCGCCGTTTTCGTGATAAATCTTCGCCTTACGTTCGAGGCGGAACGGCTCAAGACCTTCGGGCAGGCGGATGTTCATGATGAAGGCGTCGTGTCGGTACGGGACTTCCCTGCCGTGGGCGAAACCGGGTTTGCGCCCTTCGGCTCGACGCTTGCGCCAATGAGCGACGCCGCCGAGTGAGCGCACTAAAAACAGCACGTCGTCCTTCAGCCGCTCCGAGGTCGTCGTGTACTGGATTCGGCACGTCCGCCCCTCTTGCCTGACGGGTCCGCCGTCGGTATCAAGCAAGCCTTGCAAGAGCGCGAGGCGCACTTCGCCACTGTTGTAGAGGTAGTCTTCGGGAATGAATTTCGTCGCCGAGTAAGTCCCCGACAGTCGCAACTCGCGCAACGCTTGCGTGAGCGGGTTACGAATGACGGTCCCGCCGCGCCCCGCCAGCGGGTTGGTGATGACGTAGTCGATGCTCGTCTTACGCCGGAACGAAAGATTCATGTCGGCGAGGGACAGTTCGAGCGACGAGACTAACTCGTGGTCGGAGGTGCTGAAACTCGGTGAGGTCTTGTCCGTGATACAGCCGTCGCCGATCAACAGCCCGAGCGAATACGGCTCGACCGGGACTTCGCGACGCGCCCACTCGACCGGCGTCGAGAGCAGCGGCAGCTCGTACCTATACTGATGGTTGCGTCGGAAATTGCCGAGCATCTCCTGGGTTTGCAAGACGCGCAGAGGTTTATGCCTGCGTTTATCCTCCAACGTGCGAACCGCCCAGAGGTGTTCGGCGCAGGCTAAAGTGCTCGCGCCGTCGGTCATCGTCAGGCGATAGACCGTCTTCGGACCTTGCGGATAAATTCCTGTGACCGGCGTCGGCTTCCCGTCGGAGCCGATCACGGTATCTCCGATCTTGAGGCTGCCCATCGTGCGCCACCCGCCCGGAGTAAGTATGCGGCTGTGAAGAGGCTGCGCCCTTCCGCGCATGAAGGCCAGCGGCGCGACTTCGATGACGCGCTTCTCAAGAAGTTTCGTCACGCGCTCGGTGTCCATCAGATCGAAGAGCGCGTCGTAGAGCGGGCGCAGGTAGGGGTCGACCTTCTCCTGAAGATCGCCGGGCAGGAATCCGAGGCGCTCGCCCGCCTCGACCGCCGGGCGCGCGAGCACGATGCGCGTCACCTGCTTCTGCACCAGCGCCTGCACCGCCATCGCCACCGCGAGGTAAGTATTGTGATTGACGAAGCCGTTGGCGACGAACGAGTGGCTGCCGGGGACGGTCAGATCGTAAACCTGCGCGCTCGCGCTTTCGACGCCGACGATCTCGACGAACAGCAGTCGCCGGTCGATGAGATCGCGGAGGTACGCCACCGGCTCGTTCGCGACGCCGTGTGATCGCAGGACGCCGACGAGCTGTTCCAGCTTCGGGTAACTCGGTCGCCGTCTCTCGCTCCGGTAATCCGTGAACAGCTTGTGCTCCGCGCGCGTGAAGGTCGCCGCGCGCAGAGCCGCGCCCAGCCACTCTCCTTGGAATGGCACCACGTCGATGTTCGTGTTCGCCCGCGCCACGCGACGGCGCGCCCGCTTGCGCTCAAGGGCGAACCCGATCAGCTCGTGGAAGCGTTCGGCTTCCGCGCCCGCCATCGCCAGCAGGTGCGAGACGTGCGACTTGCCCGCGTAGCGCCCGCGCTTGATCGACTTCGCGGCGACAATCCCGAAGTTCAGCAAGACGACTTGAACCTGCCGGATTAACTTCTCTGATACCGACGAGAGAGAAACTAACCCGTCGCGCTTCTCAACCGTGCCGTCGGCGTCGAACAGCCCGCGCAGGAAAGCCGCGACGAGCGGCTCCGGCGCGTTCATGATCGAGCGCGGGATGTGCTTGGTCGCCGCCTTGCCGGATGACATCCCTAACCGCGAGAGCAGCCGGTAGAGTTGCGAGCTGGCGATGATGTAGTCGTCAGGGCGGGCGCCTCCGTTGCGGAAGACGTGCAGCCCGAAGCGCGTCGCCGTCTCATAGAAAGTCGCGACTATGCTCTCGTCCGCCGAGGAGAGGATGACGCGGTTGCGGAACGTGAGGCAGCCGTCGCCGGTCAGCACGCCCATCATGTAGGCGAACGGTTCGTCGAGGCGCGAGAGGGCGACGGGTTTCGACGCGTGGTCGTGCGCGCCGTTCGGGGCGCACTCGAAATCAACCGCGCTCTCGGAGCCGAACATCCGTTGACCGCGCTGCAAAGCGACCGCGTCGCCGACGCGCAGAGCGTCGGCGCGCTTCCAACCGAGTTCGCCCCGCGAATCGAGCGTCAACAGCGGGTGTTCCGGCGTGGCTTCGACGGAGAACCCGAACCGCGTCGTGATCCTCAGGGTGTCCGACACGCCGCCGTTGTAGACATGAGAAGCCTGCTCTTTGCCGTTGAGCCCGTAAACCTCCGACGCGATTGGCGCATACTCCCCCGCCCTCGTGTCCGCGCCGAGCGAGCCGATCTCGATCATCCCGCCGCCTGTGAGCACGAGCGAATCGGCGGCGATGCATTTGCCCGTGCCGGCTGGACCTATGCCGAAGACGCAGTCGCGCTCCTGGATCGCCTCGATGTAGCGGCGCTGGGTGGCGGACTTGGGCGCGACCTGCTTTTTGCCGGAAGGGTTGAAGCGCGCCTTGGTGAAGTAGTCGCGCAGGGAGTAGGCGCGATCCTCGGCGATCTGTGCGAAGGCTTCGCGCAGCTCCTTGTCGGTGAAGGTCTTGCCCTCGGAGAAGAGCGCGGAGAAGTCTTCGAGCACGCGCTCGACCGTCTCCACGTCGCGCGGGTCGCCGTCGACGGTTAAGTCCTGACCGCGCGCGTTGACGCGCACGTCGAGGAGCGATTCCAGGTACTTGATGTTCTGGTCGTGGACTCCGAAGAGCGTCTCGATCCCTCTGGGCGGCAGTTCGATCTTTTTCAAATGGTAGGGCTCTCTCCTTGCCGGGGGTGAAGTCGGCGCGCCGCCGGAAGGGCGGCGGGCGGGCGCGTGCGGGAGGGTGTCTTTATCATCTTTCAGGGAAACGCTACTACAGGCTTTCGCGGCGTGTCAACGAAACCCCTCTGCGCGCTTGCGGGACGAAGCGGCGCTGCCTTGACACGCAGTTTTTCGCTACCTATACTCTGCTCTTTGCGCCCGCCCCGGATTCTTCACCGTGGCGCGCGGCGCGAAATGCGGGACGAAAGAGACTGCTTTAACACGGAGTATCAGACGATGCCGAATCACAAGTCAGCCGAGAAGCGGATGCGCCAGAACGAGAAGCGCCGCGGGATCAACCGCGGCAACCGCACGCGCCTGCGCACGGAGATCAAGCGACTGCGGGCGGCGCTCGAAGAGGGCGGCGCGGGGCTTCAGGAAGTTTACGCGCAGACCGTCTCGACCATCGACAAGGCGGTCAACAAGGGCGTGCTGCACCGCAACGCCGCCTCGCGCTACAAGTCGCGTCTGACGGCGCGCGTCAACGGCGCGGGCGCGAAGTAGACCGACAAGAATCTATCAGAACTGACGGCGGTCGGATTGCGGATTCTAAGCAGGAGAGCTTGGGCGGTCTCCAATCCGCATTCCGCATTCCGCAATCTAACAATCGGCAGGCCCGCCCGCTTGCGGCAGGCGGTTCCGACCCGGACGCCCCGCCTCAGCCCGTCAGCTCGCAGACGAGCATTTCGAGCTGGAGGCGCGAGCCCTTGCCGCCGCCGCCGAGCGAGGTCTTGATCGCCACGTCCGCCGAGGCGATGCGCGCGATGCTGCGCGCGATCTCGCGAGCGTCCGTGCGGCGGGCGAGCGCGAGAAATTCTTCACGCATCGTGTACGGGGCGAGGTTACGCACCTCATTCGTCGCTGCCCCCTTGGCCATCAGCGCCTTGGCGAGCGCGAGCTTGTGGTAGCTGCTGGAGAGGAGACCGATGAGCATGACGGGCTCGACGCCGTCGTCGAGCAGGCGGCGCAGGGTTTCGAGCGACCGGCGGCGGTCGCGCGCGACGAGGTGATCGGTCAGCTCGAAGTTCGAGTGCTCGCGCGAACGCTTGACCAGCGAATCGACCAGCTCCATCGTGATGCGCCCCGAGGGGAGCGCGGCGGTCGCCAGCTTGTCGATCTCCGTGGAGAGCCGGCGCGCGCCCGTGCCCGCGAGCGCGACGAGGTGGCCGAGCGTCCGCTCGTCCGCCTCCGCCTTCAACTTCTTCAGCCGCTCGCGCGCCCACGCGGTCGCCTCGTTGTCCGACATCGCCGCGAACTCGACGCTCGCGCACGACTCCAACAAGGTCTTGCTGAACTTGCGCCGCTTGTCGAGATCGTCCGCGACGAAGAGGACGACCGAGGTCTCGGCGGGGCGCGCGAGGTAGCGCGCGAGCGCCGCCTCGTCGTCCTCGCGCAGCTTGGAAAAGTCCGTCACGCGCACGACGCGGCGCGAGCCCATCATCGGCAACTGCTCGGCGGCGGCGATAGTGTGCTGCACGTCGGCACTCGCGAGGCTGAAGCTCGTCTCGTTGAACTCGCGCAGCGGGGCGTTGCCGAGCGCGGCGTCAATGACGCGGCGCGCGGCGGCGTCGCGCAGGTAGCCTTCCGCGCCGAAGAGCAGGTAGGCGGGCGCGAGCTTCCCCTGCGAGAGCCGGCGGTCGAGTTCCGCGCGCGTGAGGGTGCTCATTTCTTCTCGTTGACGCCGAAGCCGTTGACGAGCGTGGAGACCAAATCTTCCGCGAACTTGCGCGCGATGCGCTGCGCGGCGGGGTCTTCCTCGTTGAAGAAGGTGCGCGGGTCTGAGGTGAACTCGAACTCGCCGCGGTAGACGTAGTTCTGGTTGTCGTAGAGCACGCGGTTGTTCACCTGATCCCTGACGGTCACCGCGCCGACGATGGTCACCTCGAAGATGCGCGCGCGCGCGTTCTGGTCGAGCAGCACGCCGGAGAAGTAGAAGTTGCGGATCACGCCGTCCACCACGGCGTCCGCGCCCTCGCGCTCGCTCTGCACGCGGAGCCCGTGCCCGCGCCGGATTAGCTCGTTGGCGACCGCCTCCGTAAACCTCGACTCGATCTTGAAGCGCAGCGCCTGGTTCTGGAAAGGCGGCACGGCCACCGTGCGGACGTGCTTCGGCAGCCCGCTCTTCGTCACCGGCTCGTAGCAGCCGCGGAAGCCCGACGCCGTGACGAAGACGAAAAGAATCGCCGCCGCCCGCGCCGGCGCCCATCGTGAAAATTTCATTCGCAACCTCAGCCTCTTTCTCTTGCCCGATCGTCGCACCCGGAAGCGGCACGATAAGACCGCCGCGCGAGCCGTGTCAAATACCGTCAACCGTGGACGGTAAACCGTGACAGGGAGGAAGTGATGAGTGATGAGTCATGAGTCATGAGTGATGAGTCATGGGTTGATGCTCATCACTCATGACTCATCACCGTCTTGTCCTGTCACCCGTCACGGCTTTGATGGCGTCGGCCACGCGCGCCGTCTCGACGCAGGCGCGCACGTCGTGGACGCGGACGACGTGCGCGCCCGCGAGGATGGCGGCGGTCACGCTCGCCATCGTGCCGTGCAGACGCCGGTCGGCGGGCGCGTCGTCGAGCAGTTTGCCGATGAAGGATTTTCGCGACGTGCCGACGACGAGCGGCAGGTCCGGGAACTCCGCGGCGAGACGGTCGAGCTTCGCGATCAGCTCGACGTTCTGCCCGGCGGTCTTGCCGAAGCCGATGCCCGGATCGATCGCGACTGACGCGCGCCGCACGCCGCGCCGCAGCGCCATCGCGACGCTCGCGCGCAGGCTGTGCGTCACGTCCTTGAGCACGTCCGCCGCGGGCGGCAGCTTCTGCATCGTGGCGGGCGTGCCGCGCGAGTGCATGAGAATCACACCAGCGCCCGCTTCGGCGGCGACGTCCGCGACGCGGAAGTCGAAGCGCAGCGCCGAGATGTCGTTGACGATCTCAGCCCCGGCGTCAAGCGCGGCGCGCGCGACCTCCGACTTCGTCGTGTCGATCGAGATCGCGACCCCGCCCTGTTTAGCGAGCCGCTCGATCACGGGGATGACGCGGCGCGTCTCCTCCTCAACCGCGACCGGCTCGCTCCCCGGTCGGGTGGACTCGCCGCCCACGTCGATGATGTCCGCCCCCTCGGCGATCATCTCCTCGGCGTGCGCGATTGCCCTGTCGAAATCATAGAACTGCCCGCTGTCGCTGAAGCTGTCGGGCGTCACGTTCAAGACGCCCATCACGAGCGTGCGCGCGCCCCAGGGGAGCGCCCTGTCTCTGAGCCTCCACTCGCCCGTGCGGGGCTGCGCCGGTCGTGTCATGGGTGGCTCGGTGCTAGTCGGCGGTGATGTTGAAAGAGTCCGGCGCGATCTTCTCGTTGAACGTGAAGGTGTCGAGCGTCAGCAGCCACTCGCCTTGGAACGTCCCGTCCTGCGTGTCGATCACGAGCTCCATCTTGTAGATATGCGGCAGCGTCAGCGCGCCCTCCTGCCGGAAGTCGGAGAAGCGTTCGACGAGCTTGTAGCGCGACTCCCTCTCCTGCACGTTGTCGGCGTAAGAGCGGTTACCTATTCGCGCGGGGACGACCTTCGTGTACTCCGAGCGCACGTGGCGGAAGGTGTCGGTCTCGAAGAAGAGGCTGACGCTCATGTCCGTGCCCTTGCGCGGGGTGTAGCGCAGCTCGTGCAGCTCGCGACCGTCGGACTTCTTCGTCCCGGCGTACTCCAGCTTCGCCCCGCGCGCCGAGAGGTTCAGCAGGGGCCACGAGGCGGAGAGGGTCCCGCCCGCGAGCCCCTCCTTGAAGATGAAGTCGCGCCGGTAGAGGAAGTCGCCCAGCGGCGAGCGCACGCCCGGCGTGACCTGGCTGGCGGTGACGCGGCTGCCGTCGTAGCCGACGTTGTCGCGCGGGTACTCCGGGTTCTTGAAGGTCATCCCGAAGGCGCTCTTCTCGCCCTCGGAAAAGAGCACGGCGCGCCCCCTGTTCTGCCCCTTCACGGGCAGGAGGATCGAGACCTGCGAGGTGCCGAGGATGATGCGCGTCGAGACGGACGCGCGCGCCTGCGCCGTGCCGATGGATTCGAGGTGCCGGGCGACAAGGGCGTCGGGCGTCATCTTATCCGCGGGCGCGGCGGCGGAAGGGAACGTGGCGACGGCGACCGACAGCGCCGCGAGCGCCGCCGTCAGCGCCACACGTCGTCCGGACAATTGACTGTTCATCTCATGCCTCTTCCGCGCGGGGCGGGCCCGAAGGTTAGAAACAAATGGCGCGGCCCGGCAAACCGCCGGCGCGCACGTTCGTGTCCGCGCGGGGGCAGTATATCCGAGCGGGTTTGCCGATAGGAATGCAAAAAAAGAGGGGAAGCCCGCGCGGCTTCCCCTCTCCCGGTTCGCTCCGACCCGTGCGAGCCTCAGGCCGTCGCCGGTCCCGTGATGGGCGGCAGGATCGGCTTGAGCGGGTTGGTCGTCGGCTCCTTGAGCTGCGGGCGCGGCTCGCCCTCGCCCGAAGGCGGCGGCGGCTCGTCGTCGAGCGGGAGGCCGGCGACGATGCGGCGTATCTGCACGCCGTCCAGAGTCTCACGTTCGAGCAACGACTCGGCGAGGCGGATCATCGTGTCGCGGTTCTCCGTGATGATCGTGCGCGCGCGGTCGTACTGCTCGGAGACGAGGCGACGCACCGCCTGATCGATCTTGATCGCGGTGTCTTCGGAGAAGTCGCGGTGCTGCGAAATCTCGCGCCCGAGGAAGATCTGCTCCTCCTTCTTGCCGAAGGTGAGCGGGCCCAGATCGCTCATGCCGTACTCGCAGACCATCGCGCGCGCCAACTCGGTCGCGCGCTCGATGTCGTTCGACGCGCCCGTGGTGATGCTGCCGAGGAAAATCTCCTCCGCCACGCGACCGCCCATCAGGATCGCGATCTGGCCGAGCAGGTACTCCTGCGAGAAGTTGTGGCGGTCGCCCTCGGGCAACTGCTGCGTCACGCCGAGCGCCATCCCGCGCGGGATGATCGTCACCTTGTGGACGGGGTCCGCGTTCGGCACTTTCAAGCCGACGAGCGTGTGACCCGACTCGTGGTAGGCGGTGACGCGCTTCTCCTCGTTGGTGATGACCATGCTTTTACGCTCGGCTCCCATCAGGACTTTGTCCTTCGCCAGCTCGAAGTCGTTCATCAACACGGTCTTCTTGTTGTAGCGCGCCGCGTTCAAAGCCGCCTCGTTGACGAGGTTCGCGAGGTCCGCGCCCGTGAAGCCCGGCGTGCCGCGCGCGATGACCATGATGTCAACGTCCTCGCCCAGGGGAATCTTGCGCGTGTGGACTTTGAGGATGCCCTCGCGACCGCGCACGTCCGGGCGCGGTACGACGACGCGACGATCAAATCTTCCGGGTCGGAGCAGCGCCGGATCGAGCACGTCCGGTCGGTTCGTCGAAGCCATGATGATGACGCCGTCGTTCGATTCGAAGCCGTCCATCTCGACGAGGAGCTGGTTCAACGTCTGCTCGCGCTCGTCGTGACCGCCGCCGAGACCTGCGCCGCGGTGGCGGCCCACCGCGTCGATCTCGTCGATGAAGATGATGCACGGCGCGTTCTTCTTGCCCTGCTCGAAGAGATCGCGCACGCGCGAGGCTCCGACGCCGACGAACATCTCGACGAAGTCAGAGCCCGAGATCGAGAAGAACGGCACGTTCGCCTCGCCCGCCACCGCGCGCGCCATCAGCGTCTTGCCCGTGCCCGGGGGCCCGACCAGGAGCACGCCCTTGGGGATGCGCCCGCCGAGCTTCTGGAACTTCTGCGGCTCCTTCAGGAACTCGATGATCTCCTGCAGCTCTTCCTTCGCCTCGTCGACGCCCGCCACGTCCTTGAACGTGACGCGTTTCTGCTGGTTGTTCAGCAGCTTCGCGCGCGACTTGCCGAAAGAGAGAGCCTTGTTGCCGCCCGCCTGCATCTGCCGGAGCATGAAAATCCAGATGCCCATGATGAGCAGCAGCGGCGCCCACGTCAGCAGCGCGCCCCACAGCATCCCGTTCGACGAAGACTGATCCTCGACGCCCGCCTTCGGCTTGTTGGTGTTCGGATCGAGCTTCGCCGCCTCCTCCATCAGCTTGCTCTGATAGTAGGGGTTGGACGACTCGGCGCGGAACTGTTTCCCGTTCGGGTCCTGCGCGAGAATCTCGGACGGCTTGATCGTGATCTTCGCGATCTCGCCGCGCTGAACCATGGCCGAGAGCTTGCCCACGTCGATCTTCTCGGGTCCGCCCTGGCTGTTCGAGAAAGCCTTGTAGAGCAACACGGCGCCCAGCAGGATGAGCACCCAGAAAACGATCTGCCTTGCAGTAGAACTCAAGTCCTTCAAGCCTCCGACGCCGATGATACCTCATCCGGCGCCCTTTGTCGCTTACCGCCGTCAAACTTCCCCGCCGCGTTTCCCGCCGCCGGAGTCGGGCGCGACCGTCGAACCCAGCCCCGGCGGAGGTGATTTTATGATGCCCCCGCGCCGCCGCGCGTTGCGCTCTGTGTGCGACTTTACGCGCGCGCAAATCGTTTGGATTTCAAGTTTCGGGGGCGCCCCCTTCAACCTCTTTCTTCCCCGCGCGCGCCGCCCCGCGGAAGAAAATCCAGCGCCCGCGCCGCTCGACGCGCCCCCCGCCCGGAAGCTCCGCCACCCGCCCCCCGCGCGCGCCTTCCAGCAGCTTCTCCACCGCGCAGACGTGAGCCAGCTCCACGCGGCGCAGGTCGCCGCGCCCGCGCCCCAGCCAGAGGCGGAGCGCGCGCCGACGCACCGCCGGCATCGCCTCAGCCAGCGCCTCGACCCGCAGCGGCGGCGCGTCTTCCGTCGCCGCTCGCCCGATATTTTTTCCCGCGGGCTCGTCGCGTTTCACGCCGCGGGGTCGCGCGCCCAAGTCAGTCGCCTCGACCAACAGGCGGCACGCCTCGCGCCCTAAGGCTTCGGCGTCCGCGCGCAGGAGTCCCGCCGCGCGCGCCAGCGCCTCGACGGCGCGCGGGTTGAAAGTTTCGAGAAGCGGCAGCACGCGACGCCGCACGCGCACGCGCGCGAAACTCTCGTCCTCGTTCATCGCGTCGGCCACAAACCCGCAGCCCAGCCCGCGCGCCAGCCCTTCTACCCAGCGCGCGTCCCGCTCGCCCGCCTCGCCGCGCAGACCGTGATCGAGGTGCGCCGCTTTCAGCTCGATTGAGAGCAGACCGCGCCCTCTCAACTCTTCGAGCGCGAGCAGCAGCGCGGTCGAGTCCGCGCCGCCCGACGCGGCGACGACCACGCGCGCGCCGTCGAGCGGCAAGCCGAGTCGCCGCCACTCGGCGAGCAGCCTTCCCGCGAACGCGCCCGACCCGTTGCCCTTCCTCCCACGCATCGGCGACGATTGTAGTGTCGTCCGCCGTCCGGTAAAAGTTTTCTGCAACAAACGGCGCGGGCGCACCGTCTTCTCATTGGAAGTTCGGAATCGGGCGCCCGCGCCCCCTCGTCAGTCCCATCATCGACACGCCGGCCGGAGAATAGAGATGAAACACCCGAACTACTCATGCGCGTGGCGAAGGCTCGCCCGCCCGCGCTTCGCCTTCAAAGTTTTCGCCCCGCTCGCGTTCGCCTTCGTCGCGCTCGCGTGCGCGTTCAACGCCGTGCCCACCTCCTACACGCAGGACGCGGGACAGTTCACGGGTCAGTGGCTCGTCGAGTTCCGCACGGGCGAGGACAAGGTCTCGCTCTCGCTGCGCTACCACCGGTCGAAGCAGGGCGAGGGTCGCTGGTCGAGCTACACCGACAACACGACGCGCGACGTTCCAGCCGCGGAGTTGCAGGGGCTGACGCGCGAGCAGGCGATGTCTTCCGCGGGCACGACCGTGCGGTTCCAGATCAAACGCGACGCGGGCGCGCTCAACTGCGAGGGGTGGTTCCGGAACGGCGAGGGAGCGGGTCACTTCACCTTCGCCCCGAGCGCGTCGTTCGCGTCCGACTTGCAGCGGCGCGGCGTCGGCAGTCCCTCGACCGAACAGCAGTTCTCGATGACGATGCACGACGTGAGCCTCGCCTTCGTCGACGAGCTGCGCTCGCAAGGCTACGAGACGCCGACGCTCGAACAACTCGTCAACACCGGCACGCACGGCGCGAGCCTCGAATACCTGCGGGGCTTGAAGGCGGCGGGCTACCAGCTGCGCTCGGTCGAGACGCTCGTCAGGATGCGCGATCACGGCGTCACGCTCTCGTTCATCAGAGAGCTCAACGCGCTCGGCTACGCGCGCATGGACGCCGAAGGGCTCGTCCGCACGCGCGACCACGGCGTCACGCCCGACTACATCAAAGCCTTCGCCAACGCCGGCTACCAGCGGCTCACGCTCGACGAGCTGGTGGAGCTGCGCGACCACGGCGTGGACACGAAGTTCGTCGACGGCTTGCGCGCGCTAGGGTACGAGCGGCTGGCGACGACGGGCGAGCTGCGCGAGCTGCGCGATCACGGCGTCTCGATCAAGTTCATCGAGGAGATGAAGCAGGCGGGCTTCGACCGCGTGCCGCTCGACACCCTCGTGCGCCTGAGAGATCACGGCGTCTCCGCCGCCTACATCCAGAAGATGAAGACGCGCGGCTACAACAACCTCACGCTCGAACAGTACATCGAGTTGCGAGATCGCGGCGTAAACTAAGTTAGAAAGCCGACAATCAAGACGGAACCGCGGCGTGAGTTGAGCATCGTTCCCGATCAACTCACGCCGCGGTTCCGTCTCCACGCCGCCGCGTCCCTGATTTCTCTCTCTACCTCACGATCATCACGCCCGTGCCTTCGCCGGAGAAGACCTCCGCCTCGCCTAACTCTCGCATGTTGTCAGCGCGATCCGGAAAGTGTGCTTTACTCACCTCACGTTAAGGTGGTATACCGCACCGCGCGGTCTGATCGTAGTCGGGCGCCCATGAGTTGCTAAGAACTTTGGTTAGACTTCGTTGATCGGGTAAAGCGGAGATGAGTTCTCACCACTTGCAGATAAGGAGACGATGATGAGATTGAGTGTCGCAAAAAAAATCGCAACGCTTCTGGCAAGTCTTGTGTTGACGGGGCTTGCTACCGACCGCGTTTCCACCGCGCAGCTTCCGTTGCCGAATCCCGTGCTCGTGTTCACCGGTCAGGAGTTCTTTCAGTCCAGCGGCAAGCAGCGGATACGTTATCGGTTCACTGTTGACAACTCGTCGGCATACCCCAACGAGCTGTTCGCCGCCGCGCCAGACCTGCCGCCCTGTGGAAGCAATACGAAAGCCTCGCGCACGTGGGTTGACCTCTACGATCAAGGTGGGAAGCGGCTCTACGGGTTCTGCGCCTTCGGCAGCAGCAACGATCTCAGCCAAATGTGGTTTGCTCTGGATGCAGACGTTATTCCGCCGAGCTGGATTTACATCGAGCTGACTGACCGGAAGACAAACACCAAGTACAAGTCGAATCTGGCTGAGACTACGATGTAAATTCGCGGAGCAGCCGCGCACTCCCGCGAGTCGTTCCAGCCGACGCCCCGATAGCATCCATTCCATCCTTTCGCTCCGACGGTCAGGTGAGATGCTGCTCCACCGGCGCGGCTCTATTCCGGCGTCGGTTCGTAAATTTCTACTTTCACGCGACGATCATCGTGCCCGTGCCTTCGTCGGTGAAGACTTCGGAGAGCAGGGCGTTGCGCGCGCCGCCGTCGATGATGTGCGCGCTGCGGACGCCGCGGCGCAGCAGGTCGGCGATCGCCTGGAGCTTCGGGATCATGCCGCCCGTCGCGACGCCCTCGGAGACGAGGCGCTCGATGTCCGCCACCGTGAGGCGCGAGAGCTTCGAGTCCGGCTCGCCCCGGCGCAGGTAAATCCCGTCCACGTCCGAGAGCAGGATCAGCTTCTCCGCCTTGAGCCTGACGGCGATCTCGGCGGCGATGGTGTCGGCGTTGATGTTGAAGACGCGCCCTTCCGAATCCGCGCCGAGCGAGGAGACGACGGGCAGGTAGTCCTGATCGAGCAGCACCTGCAACAGCCGGTCGTCGATCTCAAGAATGTCGCCGACGTGCCCGAAGTCCACGCTCTCGCTCTCGCCCGTCTCGCGGTTGACGATCTCCTTCGGCGGGCGGCGCTCGGCGTGGATGATGTTGCCGTCCACGCCCGACAAGCCCACGGCGTGCGCGCCGCACTGCCGGAGCGCCGCCAGAATGTCCGTGTTGATCTTCCCGGCGAAGAGCATCTTCGCCATGTCGAGCGTCGCGTCGTCGGTGACGCGGCGACCGTCGATGATCGTCTGCTCCACGCCCATCTGGAGAGCCAGATCACTCAACTGCTTGCCGCCGCCGTGGACGACGCAGACGCGGATGCCGACCTGGTGCAGGAGCGCCAGCTCTTCGGCGAGCGAGAGCAGGTTCTCGGCTCCTTCGGTCACCTTCCCCGACAGCTTGACGACGAAGGTCTTGCCCTTGAAGCGCCGCGTGTACGGCAGCGCCTCCCGCAGCAGATCGAGTCGCGCCTGAATCATCCCGAGCCTCCGATTGCGGAATGCGGATTTCGGATTGCGGATTGAAAATACATTCGGACGGGGTAAGGCACGATCCTCATTTTCCTCCAATCCGCAATCCGAAATCCGCATTCCGCAATTCCTTCATGATCGCCTTCTGCGCGTGCAGTCGGTTCTCCGCCTCGTCGATGACGACGGAGGCGGGCGAGTCGAGGACTTCGTCCGTGACGATGACGTTGCGCCGGACGGGCAGGCAGTGCATGAAGAGCCCCGCGTCTGTGCGCGCCATCTTCGCGGCGTCGACGCGCCAGCCGGCGCGGTGTTCGGCGCGCATCTCCGTGTCGTCTTCGGGCGAGCCGTAGCAGAGCTTGCTGCCCCAGCTCTTCGCGTAGACCACCTGTGCGCCGTCGAACGCTTCGTCAACGTCGTCGGTCTGCGTGACGGTCGCGCCGGCGTCGAACGCGGCGTTGTTGATCTCGCGCATGAGGTCTTCGTCCAACTCGTAGCCGGGCGGGTGCGCGATAGTGAGATCGTGCCCCATCTGCGCGGCGGCGAGCGCGAAGCTGTTGGGCACAGCCATCGGCAGAGGCTTCGGGTGCCAGGCCCACGTGAGCAGCAGCTTCTTGCGCCCCGCGCCGAGCTTCTCCCTGATCGTCAACATGTCCGCGAGCGCCTGGCACGGGTGGTGCATCGCCGATTCGAGGTTGACGACCGGCACCTCGCTGTAACGCGCGAACGCCGACAAGACCGGATCGATCCGCTCCGCGTCCCAGTCCTTCAAAGCGGCGAAGGTGCGCACGCCGATCATCGAGCAGTAGCGACCCAAGACGCGCACGAACTCCGCGACGTGCTCCGTCTTGTCCGAGTCCATCACCACCCCGTCGCGGTGCTCCAGAGTCCAGCTCGTCCCGCCCGGCTCCAGCACGACGGCGTTGCCGCCCAGCTCGTAGATGCCGACCTGCATCGACGCGCGCGTGCGCAAAGAAGGGTTGAAGAAGACGAGCGCGACCGAGCGACCCGCGAGCGGCTTCGAGTCGTCTTCGCCGCCCTTGAAGCGCGCCGCCGACGCGAGCAAGCGTTCAAGCTCCTCGCGCGACCAGTCGGAAGTTTTCAGAAAGTCTCTCGGCATCCTCACGACCCTTCCAGCACATCTTTCAGCGCGCCGACGAACAGATCAGCCTCTTCGCGCAGCAGGCAGAGCGGCGGCAGTAGCCTCAGCACGCGCGCGTCGCTCGACGTGCCGGTGATGATCCGTTCGTCGAGCAGAGCCTTGTGAACCTTCGCGGCGATCTCGTCCTTGAACTCGACGCCGAGCAAAAGCCCGCGCCCGCGCACGCGCGCGACCCGCGGCAACTCTTTGAGGCGCACGCGCAGGTAGGCTTCGAGCAGCCGCGCGTTCTCGAGCATCCCGTCCGCCTCGACGGCTTCGAGCGTCGCCGCGACCGCCGCCATCGCGAGCATCCCGCCGCCGAAGGTCGTGCCGAGATCGTTCTCTTTGATCGAAGAGGCGACCGCGTCGCTCGTCAGGCACGCGCCGACGGGCACGCCGCTGCCCAGCGCCTTCGCGAGCGTGACGACGTCGGGCACGACGCCCCCGGCGGCGACGCTCCCGGCGAAGAACCACTCGCCCGTGCGCCCCACGCCGGTCTGCACCTCGTCGAAGACGAGGAGCATCCCGCGCTCGTCGCACAACTTTCTCAGCGCGGCGAAGAACTCCGGCGCAGCCTCTCTTACGCCCGCCATCGACTGGATGGGCTCGAGCATCACGGCGGCGACTGTCTCATCGGCGAGGGCGGCGACCGACTCGATCGATCCGAACTCGGCGCACAGGTGACCGGGCACGTTCGGTCTGCCGATGTCGCGATACTTGCCGAGGAACGTCGCGCTGATCGCGTCCGCCGTGCGGCCGTGGAAGCTCCCCGTGAAGGTGATGACACGCTCGCGCCCCGTCCTCATGCGCGCCATCCGCATCGCGTTCTCGTTCGCCTCCGTCCCCGAGTTGCAGAAGAAGGCTTTGGCGAGCGGCGCGGGGGCGCAACCGACCAGCCTCTCCGCCGCGCGCGCGCGCACCTCCGAGTAGACGAGGTTCGAGTAGAAAAGCATCTCGCCCGCCTGCCGCCTGATCGCCTCGACGACGCGCGGGTGGCAGTGCCCGGTCGCGCAGACGGCGTGGCCGCCGTAGAGATCGAGGTAGCGCGCGCCCTCCGACGTCACCACCCACGCGCCCGCGCCCCGTGCCGCGGCGATCGGCATCTTCTTGTACGTCGCGAGCTGGAACCGCTCCTCGCGCGCCGCGATCTCGTCGAACGTCGTCGCAACTTTAGTCGTCATCATTTTGATTGTAACGGTAATCGGGTAGTACTAAGTGATGAGTGATGAGTGATGAGCACTGAGAAAGAGCCTTTGTCTTTAACTCAGTACTCATCACTCATCACTCATCACTTTTTTCACGGGTTCGTGCCCGACAGCAGGAGCCCGGTCTTCTCTTCGAGACCGAACATCAGGTTCATGTTCTGCACCGCCTGACCCGCCGCGCCTTTCACCAGGTTGTCAAGCGCCGAAAATATCACGAGGCTGCGACCGCGCGCGGCGAACCCGATGTCGCAGAAGTTCGTCGTCTTCACCCAGTTGATGTCGGGCGAGCCGGGGACTAACCGGACGAAGAACGAGTCGCGGTAGAACTCCGCGAACAGCTCGCGCGCCTCGTCCGCCGTCAGCTCGGTCTTCGTCTCGACGTAGATCGAGGCGAAGATGCCGCGCGCGACGGGGAGCGAATGCGTCATGAAAACCAACTCGCTCGCCCAGTCGCCGACTCTTCGCAGCTCCTGCTCGATCTCCGGGACGTGCTGGTGCGTGAAAGGCTTGTAGGCGTAGAAGGAGTTCATCCGCTGCGGGTGGTGCGTGTTCGCCGCCGCCTTCGCGCCCGAGCCGGACGATCTGGTCTTAG
>JAIVJC010000103.1 GCA_020200235.1 Acidobacteriota bacterium
CCCCCCGCCCGGCGGCTTGGAGCGCATACGCCCCGCGTCGTATGATCGACCGCGACAAAGACCGAGACTTAAGCGGGCCGGGTCGGCGCCCGGCGGGGTAGAGTTTTAGAATTGAAGGACGCACTCACAGACTCATACGGGCGGGCGATCCGCGACCTGCGCGTGTCGCTCACCGACCGCTGCAACTTCCGCTGCTTCTACTGCCTACCGCACGGCGAGCCGCCGATGTCGCCCAAAAGTCAGACGCTCTCCTACGAGGAGATCGAGCGCGCCTGCGAGATTTTCGTCTCGCTCGGCGTCGAGAAGATCCGCCTGACGGGCGGCGAGCCGATGCTCCGGCGCGACCTGGACGTGCTGGTCGGCAAGCTCGCCCCGCTTAAAGCTCAGGGCTTGCGCGACCTCGCGCTCACCACCAACGGCTACTTCCTGCCCGATCAGGCGCAGACCTTGAAGGACGCGGGGCTCGACCGCGTCACCGTCAGCCTCGACAGCCTCAGGCGCGAGACCTTCGATCGCATGACCGGCGTGGACGCGCTCGACAAAGTCCTGAAAGGCATCGCCGCCGCGAAGCTGGCGGGCCTGACGCCGATCAAGATCAACGCCGTCGTCGTGCGCGGCTACAACGAGGGGGAGGTCGCGGACTTCGCCGCCTTCGCGCGCGAGCACGGCGTGATGATGCGCTTCATCGAGTTCATGCCCCTGGACTCGGGTCACGACTGGTCGCGCGACGCGGTGGTTTCGGGGCGCGAGATTCGCGAGCGGATCGAGGAGCGCTTCGCGCTCGTCCCGGCGCGGGTTCGGCGCGGCGCGGAGACCTCCTCGCGCTGGCTCTTCGCGGACGGCGCGCCGGGCGAGATCGGCATCATCGCGCCCGTCACCGAAGCCTTCTGCGGCGCCTGCTCGCGCATCCGCCTGACCGCCGACGGGCAGATCAGGACGTGCCTCTTCTCGACCGTCGAGCACTCCTTGCGTGACGTGCTGCGCGGCAACTCTTCGCGCGCCGAAGTCATCGAGTACATTGAAGGCGTCGTCCTGAAGAAAGAGCCGCGCCACTTCATCGACGACCCCGGTTTCCGCCAGCCCGCCCGCACGATGAGCTTCATCGGCGGCTAGTAAGGAATGCCTCGCATGAAGAAAGAACCGATCACCACAGCGCCGCGTCGCGCTCCGACCCTCGCGCTGCTGCTCGCATTCGCGTTAACGGGCGCGCGGGCGCAGAGCCGCAAGTCTCAGTCAGTACTGCCACAGCAGCAGCCGCCCGCGCCGCGGCAGCCCGCGAGCGAGTCGCGCTCGAGCACGATGCGCGTCGAGCTGGGCGCGCCGGTCGCCGAGACGCCCGTGCCGTTCGAGGGCGACTTCCGAGCCGCGCCCGCGCTCAGCTTCGTCACGCCGGACACGAGCTTCGACCGCAAGCTGGTGAAGGACTCGCCCTTCTCGGCGGACGCCGTGACCGAGAGCGTCCAGACGCTCAACGACGGCAACCGCATGGTACGTAAATCCGCGGCGCGCATCTTCCGCGACGCGGCGGGGCGCACGCGGCGCGAGCACACGTTGGATCGCCGGGGCGGGCAGACTCCGGTCGGCGACGAGCCGCAACTCGTCGTCATCAACGACCCCGTCGCGCAGGTCAACTACATCGTCGAGACCGTGCGCAGGGTGGAGACGCCGCCCGGCCTGATGGAGGCGCGACAGCGCGCGATGGGCGGCGGCGGCGGCGGCGACGCGTCGTTCGGCGTCCTGATGCCGGCGAGCGCGGCGCACCGGCGCGCGGCTCAGGGCGACGACGCGCCCGCGCCCCCGAAGCCGGTGCGGGAGAAGCTCGGCTCGCAGCTGATCGAGGGCGTGCAGGCTGAGGGCACGCGCACCACCCTGACGATCCCGGCGGGCGAGTTCGACAACGAGCAGGCGATGGAGATCACGCACGAGCAGTGGTACTCGCCCGAGCTCCAGATGGTCGTCCTGATGAAGCACAACGATCCGCGCTTCGGCGAGACTATCTTTCGCCTGACGAACGTCGCGCGCGGCGAGCAGGATCGCTCGCTCTTCGAGCCGCCGCGGGGCTACAAGGTGGTGAGCGGCAGGGAGCCGTTCCCCTTCCCCGGTCGCCCGCGACCCACGAAGCCGTAGAGATATTTGCAGTCGATTTTCGGGGGAGCCCTGATCAAGCGTCAGGGCTGAGAGTCCGAACATTGCGGAATGCGGAATGCGGAATGCGGATTAAGGGAATTGATCCATTGTCTCATTGAGACATTGACTCATTGACTGAAATGAATCAATGACTCAATGATTAAATGAGTCAATTTCTTTTCAATCCGCATTCCGCAATCCGCAATCCGCAATCGACGGAGACCCTTTGAACCTGATGCGGTTAGTACCGCCGAAGGGAGAAGCAGACGGCGAGACCGTCCCCGTTCTCTTGCAGGCCGGGGGCGGTCTTTCCTTTTCGAGCCGCGGCGCAAGGCGCGGCTGAAAGGTTGTGAAGAAGATGAGTACGAACGACAACGGCGACAACGAACGCCGAAGCTCCGAGGTGCAACTGCCCAACTCGCAGAGGGTTTACGTCGAGGGGAAGACGGCGGGCGTGCGCGTGCCCTTCCGCGAAATCAGCCTGAACGCGACGCGGCACACCGACAACTCGCTCGAAGCGAACGAGCCCGTGCGCGTCTACGAGACGGCGGGCGCGTGGGGCGACCCGGCGGCGAAGTGCGACGAGCGCGAGGGGCTGGCGGCTTTGCGCCGCGACTGGATCGTCGCGCGCGGCGACGTGGAAGAGTACGAGGGGCGCGAGGTGAAGCCGGAGGACGACGGCTACCTCACGGCTTCGGCTGCCGAGTACGCGCAAGGCAGAGACAAGGGGCGGCTCGAATACTTTCCGGGTCTGCGCCGCGCGCCGCTGCGCGCGAAGCCGGGCGCGCGCGTCACGCAGATGCACTACGCGCGGCGCGGGACGGTAACGCCCGAGATGGAGTTCGTCGCGCTGAGGGAGAACATGGGTCGGGAGGCGGCGCTCCACGCCACGCGCGAGCACACGAAAGACGATCGCAGCTCGCTCCTGCACCAGCACCGCGGCGAGAGCTTCGGCGCTTCGATACCCGACTACGTCACGCCCGAGTTCGTGCGCGACGAGGTGGCGCGCGGTCGCGCGATCATCCCCGCGAACGTCAACCACCCCGAAGCCGAGCCGATGATCATCGGTCGCAACTTCCTCGTCAAAGTCAACGCCAACATCGGCAACTCGGCGGTCGCGTCTTCCATCGAGGAGGAGGTCGAGAAGATGCGCTGGTCGACGAAGTGGGGCGCGGACACCGTGATGGACTTGTCCACGGGGAAGAACATCCACGCCACGCGCGAGTGGATCATACGCAACTCGCCCGTGCCCATCGGGACGGTTCCGATCTACCAGGCGCTCGAAAAAGTCGGCGGCAAGGCGGAAGAGCTGACGTGGGAAATCTACCGCGACACGCTCGTCGAACAAGCCGAGCAGGGCGTCGACTACTTCACGATCCACGCGGGCGTGCGACTGCCCTACATCCCTCTGACGGCGAAGCGCACCACGGGGATCGTCTCGCGCGGCGGCTCCATCCTCGCCAAGTGGTGCCTCGCGCACCACGAGGAGAGCTTCCTCTACACGCACTTCCGAGACATCTGCGAGATCATGGCTGCCTACGACGTGTCGTTCTCTTTAGGCGACGGTCTCCGACCGGGATCAATCGCCGACGCCAACGACGAGGCGCAGTTCGCCGAACTCGAAACGCTCGGCGAGCTGACGAAGATCGCCTGGGAGTACGATTGCCAGGTGATGATCGAGGGGCCCGGCCACGTCCCGCTCCACCTCATCAAGGAGAACGTGGACAGGCAGCTCGGGGTCTGCCACGAGGCGCCGTTCTACACACTGGGTCCGCTCGTCACGGACATCGCGCCCGGCTACGATCACATCGATCAGTTCAACCTCGCGCTCGACCCCGAGCTCGCCCGCGAGTTCCACGACGAGACGCTGCCGCAGGAGGGCGCCAAGCTCGCGCACTTCTGCTCCATGTGCGGCCCCCACTTCTGCTCCATGAAGATCACCCAGGAGGTGCGCGACTACGCCGCGCGCAAGGAGCTCGACGAGCAAGCCGCCCTCGAAGCGGGCATGAAAGAGAAGTCCGCCGAGTTCGCCGCCGCGGGCGCAGAGATTTACCAGAAGGCTTGAGATCGGGTGCCGGTTAGTTTACAAAGGCGCGAGACTATTGGCAGCCCGTAGCGCGTCGCGCAGTTCGCGCGACGCGCTACGGGCGAAGTTGGAATATCGCGCCCGCCGAAAGTTGAACCTTCGGCGTCCCGACGGGGAGGCTCAAGAGACATGGCGACGAGAGAAGAGATCAAATCCGAACTGGAAAACGTCCCGGAAGAGCGTTTGACCGAGCTTTACAGGATCGTCAAAACCTTCGCGCAATCGAGGCACCCGTCTTCGCAGCCGAGCTTAATGGCTAAGCTCAGGCGAGTTCGCATCGACGCCCCGCCAGACTTTTCCGAAAACATCGACCTCTACCTCACCGGAGAGAAAACCCTTGAATAGCGTTTTCGTCGATACGTCGTTCGTCGTCGCCCTGATCAACGACAGGAATCAACATCACACGCGCGCCTCCGAGTTGGCTAACTTGCTCGACGGGTGTCCGCTGTTAACGACGGACGCAGTCCTGATCGAGATCGGCAACGCCCTGGCGCGAAATTTCAAGGGGCAGGCGGTAGAGATCATCACGGACTTCCTCGCGTCGGAAGAGGTGGAGATCGTGCACCTGCACGCCGCGCTGTTCGCGAGCGCGTTTGAGTTGTACCGGACACACACGGACAAGGCGTGGGGCATGGTGGACTGCGTCTCCTTCGTGGTGATGCAAGAGAGAGGACTGGTTGACGCGCTCACGAATGATAAAGATTTTGCGCAGGCGGGGTTCAACGCGCTAATGCGCGCCTCGTAAAGACCGGGCGCGGTTTTTCGTGGTACAAAGGGGCAGCGCGCGACTCAACGCGCCGCATTCGTCGCCTCGGGCGCAGAGATTTACCAGAAGGCTTAGGGGAAGTGGCACACGATCATTGCTCCTAACAATGGCTTTTCATGCAAAAAGATGCGGCCCGGTAACTTACCGGGCCGCATCTTTTTATATATTCGTATTCGGGTTGCTTAAAACAACGTGGGGTTAAGGTGCTCATCTGACGTTTTAGGTGTTTCTGTCA